>CAYOFA010000136.1:0-8839 GCA_964402885.1 uncultured Spirochaetaceae bacterium | reverse complement strand
CGGTCGCGATCCTGCCGATGACATCCTTCAGCGGCTCGTCGACCTCGTAGAGGTAGCTGAAGTCACCCGGCTCCTCGCAGGCCTCCACCACGGCCTCGGCGAGCTCCTTCGCCCCCTCGCCGCCTTGCTCCCAGTGACGTGAGACCGCTACCCGCGCACCGGTGGCCCGGGCCGCCTCGCGCACGATGTCGATTTCCTCCTCCGTGTCGGTGTGGAAATGATTGATGCACACCACCGGCGGAACGCCGCTCGCCTTCACGTTTTCGATGTGAGCGATCAGATTATCGACTCCCTTTCGCACGAGCTCGGGCGCGCTCTCGCGGTAGACCGCATCGAGGGGCTTGCCGGGCACGACCTTCGGGCCGCCACCGTGCATCTTCAGCGCCCGCACCGTGCAGACGAGGACCGCCGCGTCGGGCACGAGCCCGCTGAAGCGGCATTTGAGGTTACGGAACTTCTCGAAGCCGATGTCGGCGCCGAAGCCGCTTTCTGTCACGTGATAGTCGCCGAGCTTCAGCGCGAGGCGGTCGGCAATGATCGAGGACTGCCCGATGGCGATGTTCGCGAAGGGGCCCGCGTGTACGAAGACCGGCTGGCCCTCGACTGTCTGCATGAGGTTCGGGTTGATGGCCTTGCTCATGATGGCGGTCATCGCGCCGTCCACCTCCAGATCGGCAGCCGTGACCGGTCGTCCCGACTTGTCGAAGGCCACCACCATCTTCGCGATCCGCTCACGCATGTCCTTGAGGTTGAACGCCACCGACAGAATCGCCATGACCTCCGAGGAAACGGTTATCTGGAATCCGCTTCTCATCATGAAGCCGTCCATTTTTCCACCGAGGCCGATGATGATGTCGCGGAGCGCCTGCGCGGAGAAGTCCATGACCCATCCCATGGCGGGGTTGCGCGGGTCGATGTTCAGGCGCTCGAGTTTCTTCTTTGCCAGTGTGGCGTCGGAGTAGTTGAACTCATGCTGCATGCGACTGGTCACCGCAACCATGGCCAGGTTGTGGGCGTTGGTGATGGCATCGATGTCCCCGGTCAGACCGAGGCTCATCTCGGTCAACGGAATGCACTGGGCGAGCCCGCCGCCCGCCGCGGAGCCCTTTATGTTGAATGTCGGACCGCCGGAAGGCTGGCGAATCGCGCCGGTGACACGCTTTCCGAGGGCACCGAGCCCCTCCACGAGCCCCATGGTCGTCGTGGTCTTCCCCTCTCCGAGGGGCGTTGGCGTGATCGCCGTGACATCGATGTACTTCCCGTCGGGAGTGTTCCCGAGGCGCTCGAGCACGGGTATGTAATCGACCTTGCCGATCGAATGGCCGTAGGGCAGGAGCTCTGTCTGCTGCAATCCGAGCTCTTCCGCAAGCTGAAACACACTCTTCATGCGCTCACCGGCGGCCTCGGCAATCTCCCAGTCTTCCATCTTTTTCGGATCAAGTTTCTGCATTCCGATCCCCCTTTGGAGTTCTTGCGCAGGTGTTGGATTTCATCCCTATCACTTCAGGATAACACAGGATTTCGCAACATGAATCCCGAAAAACTGCGGAGAGCGAAGAAGACGGCCCGATATCACGCCGTCGGAGCCGAGCCGTGGCCGGACGCGGCACGCTGCGACTATCGCAACCCGCTCCTTCCTGCCCTTGCCGCTGCACCGATTCATCTATAGTTTGATTAACAATCCCTGAGGGGACGTGTTCATCGCGTCCCCGCGGCCGTGCCGCCCCAAGGAGGCACCCATGCGCGGACTCGTTCTTAATTACGTAAACATGCCCAGATTTCTCAAAAAGCCCATGTGGCGCTTCTGGCACAACTGGATCCTTTCCCGTGACAAAGGTGATGTCGCACTGCGGTTCATGAACTACGGATATGCACCGCTCGACGGCGACGGTACGACGATCGACCTTGCCTCCCACGACGAATCGGAGCGCTTCGGCGCACAACTCTATCATTTCGCCGCTTCGCACACCGACATTTCCGGAAAAGACGTCCTGGAGGTCGGCTGTGGTCGCGGCGGCGGGGCCTCCTATCTGGCCCGCTATCGCAACCCGCGCTCCTACGTCGGGGTCGATCTCTCGGAAAAGGGCATCCAGTTCTGCAATGCCCACTATAATGCACCGAACCTTCGCTTCGTACGTGGCGCGGCGGAATCCCTGCCGTTCGAGGACGAGCAGTTCGACGCGCTGGTGAACGTGGAGTCCTCTCGCGCCTACAACGATATCGAAGGGTTCTTCGCGGAGGCGTACAGAGTGCTCAGACCGGGCGGGGCCTTCCTCCTGACCGACATGCGGCTGCGCGACGACGTCGAGGTTCTCGACGAACAGGTGAAAGCCGCCGGCTTTCGGGTCGACGCCTACTACAACATTACCGAGAACGTCGTCCGCTCTCTCGACATAGACGACGAGCGCCGCCGCCACCTCATGCGCAGGAAGATCCCCAGGCCCGTCATCAAGATGTTCGGCGAGTTCGCCGGAGTGCGCGGCTCCGGGCGCTACGCCTCCTTTGCGAGCGGCGCTATGCAGTACGTGAGTTACCTGCTGACCAAGCCCGAGGCCGCATGATGTAACGCGGCCCCCCGGCGCGGGCGGTCGCCGGGGACGGAGCTGGCCATGCTGCATGCGCTCGATATAGCCTTCGTCGTGTTCCACACCGCCCTCGTCGTGTTCAACCTCGCCGGCTGGGCCGTGCCGCGGTTGAGGCCGGCGAACCTCGTCACGCTGGGCCTCACCGGGCTCAGCTGGGGCGGTCTCGGTTTCTTCTACGGCTTCGGCTATTGCCCGTTCACCGACTGGCACTGGATGGTGCTCCGACGACTCGGGGAAACCAACCTGCCGAGGAGCTACATCCAGTATCTCCTCATCAGGCTCCTCGGCCTGCGGGTGGATGCCGACATGGTTGATACGGTCGTGCTCCTCTCCTTCCTCGCCGCACTTGCGGTATCACTCACGCTCAATATCAGGGACATGAGAAGGCGGCGCGGACGGTAACCGGGATCCCCGCGGTGCGCCGCTGCGCCTATGCGCCACTGTCGGGGTAGCCGAGTGCCTTCCCCGGCGATATCTTTGGGGGCAATGATGAGGCCACGATCCATCGCCGCACTGCTTGTCCTCTTTGCCCTCATCGCGCTGACATCAGCCGGTGTCCGCACCGACGAGACCGCCCGCGAACCGGCTCCCGCCCCGTCCCCGCAGGGGGCGGACGGATCGATCGAGCCGGAGTTCTCACCCATCCGGGCAAATCCGCTGCCGCCGGGGGCCGCGGCGCCCGGCGCGGAGGAAATAGGTGCGATCGCCACTGCCTACTCCGGTCGTATCGAAGACAGCTCCTACCGCGACGGCGAATGGGCGGTGCGCATCGACGGGCGCTGGTATTACTGGGAAGAGGGCCGGCTGCTGACCGCCGACCTCCGTCCCCGCGCGGAGGAGTTCACGCCGCTTCGGTTCTACCGCTACTACCGCGGTCCCCTGCGCGTCCGCGAGGTCGAGCCCGAGTTCGCCGAGCGTCTGCGAAACATCCTCGCAGAGCGGGAATCCGATCCGCCGGTTCGCCATCCGGGTTTCCAGGACGCCCTCTACGGTGTCTCGAGCCGCGCCGAGGCGGAGAGCACGATGGTGGAGGTGATGTTTCTCGGCCATCGCACGCGCGTGCATCCCGTGGCCGTTGAAGCACTTCGACGCGTGGAGAGCGAAGTGCGCGAGGCGTCGTCGCGGGATCCGGAGGTGGCGGAGTTTCTCGCCGGGCTCAACGCGGTCGAGGGATTCCACTGGCGAAACATTGCGGGAACCCGGGCGCGCAGCTTCCACAGCTACGGCGTCGCCGTGGACCTGATCCCCGGCTATTACGGCGGCGACTTCGGATACTGGCGATGGGCGGCGGAAGCCGGGGTGGAAGACTGGTGGGCGCTCGGCGAGGAGGACCGCTTCATGATCCCCCAGCCGATCGTCGACGCCTTCGAGCGAAACGGATTTGTGTGGGGCGGCAAGTGGCTCTTCTTCGATCCCATCCACTTCGAGTACCGCCCCGAGGTGTTTCTGCTGAGCCCCGCAGCCGGCGAGTAGCACCGCGGATGAAACGCAAACCGGCGGCCGCGGGGCGGCACGCGCTCAGAACGCGCCGAACTTCGTCGTATACCCGCTTCGAACCCAGATGAGCTCGCCGCGCAGCATGCCGCTGTCAGCCTCCGTGGTGTTTTCCCATTCGTAGAGGACCACGTCGCCCGGGACCTCGTCGGTGGTCCACCACCGATACTCCACGGAGTCGCCGGTTTCCTCGTCGGTGTACTCGTACACGAGCAGGTCGGTCTCGTAGGTCCCCGCCTCGACGGTAATGGTGACGCGTTCCCGGCGGTACTCGCTCATGTCCTCGTCGAAGACGACCTCCTCGTCGTCGTAGGTCGGCTCCTCCCACTCTTCCTCGGCATCGCCGGCTTCGGGATCCTCCGCCGCAGCCTCGTCGGCGCCTTCCGGATCCTGCTCGAATACGCGGTGGCGGATCTCGCCGGTTTCAGGGTCTTTCAGATAGATCTCGAGTGCGTCGTACTCCTCGTCTATGAGCACTTCGTACTCGAACTCCTCGTCCTCTTCCTCGGAATCGAAGCGAAGATACCACCAGGAGGTACCGTCCTCATTGCGACGCAGGAGCGCGCGCTCGCCGATGAAGCTCGAGTCCTCTTCACCGTCGGTGGAGGTGATCTCCCAGGCGGTGCCCTGACCTTCCTCGAAGTCGTCGAACCCCGCTCCGTAGCCGCCGAGGAAGAAGACCTGCATGTAGGTCATCTGGAACGCCATCTGATCGGTCCACTGGCTCATACTCCGCTCGAGCGCCCGTTCCGTGGTGCCGGTTACGGCGGCACCAAACGCGTCGGATACGATCCCGTCAACCGATGCGCAGCCCGTTGCCAACACGACCAGTGCAATTCCAAGCGCGACCCGTACAGCTACACGTTTCATATGCTCCTCCGTAGATGCAAAACGACCCCGCTCACTCGAAGGAGCGCAGGCCTGATGGGGCTAAGTATGTGTGTTTGGCCGGGGTCGTCAAGCTGCTTTTCAGTACGCCGGCGTCCCCGGTGGCGCAGGCGGCGCGCAGGCGTTGAGGTGCTGATATTGTTTGACAGGTCAAATAAACCATGCGAAAATACTCATGCTTTCCCGAGCCGTACCGCCTACGGCCGCCGCTTCGTTGAACCGGCGCGCTACGGCGAAAGGCCGACAGGGTGAGCGGGGAAACCCGCCCGCCTCCCACCATTTGGAAAGGGGAAGGATACTCTTTTACCCTACCTGATGGAGGTATGCCTTATGTCCTACATGGGCAAAATGCTCCGCGTCAATCTGACGTCCCGCATCATCACGACCGAGGACACCCCGATGGATCTCGCCAAGCTGTACCTTGGCGGCCGCGGCCTCGGATCGCGCATCCTGATTAACGAGATCGATCCCAAGATCGATGCGCTCTCGCCGCAAAACAAGCTGATCTACGCCACGGGTCCGCTCTCGAACACGACCGCGCCGACCGGCGGCCGCTTCATGGTCGTCACCAAGAGCCCGCTCACGGGCACCATTGCCTCGAGTAACTCGGGCGGCGTCTTCGGCGCATACCTGAAGAAGGCCGGCTACGACATCATCATCTTCGAGGGCAAATCCGAGAAACCCGTCTACCTCTCGGTCTCCCCCGACGGTGTCGAGCTCAAAGACGCCACCCACGTCTGGGGCAAGCGCGTAGAGGCGACCACCGACATCCTGCTCGGCGAGTCGGGTCAGAAGCGCGCGTCGGTCTCCTGCATCGGTGTCGCCGGTGAGCGGCAGAGCCTGTTCGCCTCGATCATGAACGAGAAGCACCGGGCAGCCGGTCGAAGCGGCGTCGGCGCGGTGATGGGAAGCAAGAACCTCAAGGCGGTCGTCGCCTGGGGCAACGCCAACTCTCCCATTTCCGATGACGCAGCCTTCAAGAAGGCGGTCAAGACCAACCTGGCGATGCTCAAAGAGGGCGCAATCACCGGGCAGGGACTCCCTTCTCTCGGCACGAAGGTCCTCGACAACATCATCAACCAGAACGGCATGTACCCCACCCGCAACGCCCAGGACGTGATGTTCGAGGGTACCGAGAAGATCTCGGGTGAGGCACTCATAGAGAAGGGCTACCTCAAGCGCAACACCGGCTGCTACATGTGTCCGATTCAATGCGCCCGTGATGTGGAGCTTCCCAACGGACGCCGCGGGGAAGGTCCCGAGTACGAAACCGGCTGGGCATTCGGCGCCATGTGCGGTATCGACGACCTCAACGCAATCTGCGATGCGAACTTTACCTGTAACGATCTGGGCCTCGACACCATCTCCGCCGGCGTTACCATCGCCTGTCTGATGGAGCTCTACGAGAAGGGCCATGTTCCGAAAGAAGACCTGGAGAACGGCCCGGAGCCGAAGTTCGGCAGCACCGAAGCGCTCGCTTACTGGCTGACCAAGATGGGTCTCTCCGAGGGCAAGATCGGACAGCTCCTCGCCCAGGGCTCCTATCGCCTGGCCGAGCACTACGGTCACACCGAGCTCTCGATGACCATCAAGAAGCAGGAGCTCGCCGCCTACGACCCGCGCGGCGTACAGGGCCACGGCCTCGAATACGCAGTCGGTAACCGCGGTGCGGACCACGTGCGTGCCTACCTCATCTCCCCGGAGATCCTCGGCGCACCTGAGAAGCTCGATCCGCAGGAGATCGACAGCAAGCCGCAGTGGGCCATCATCTTCCAGAATCTGACCGGCGTGATCGATTCGGCGGGACTGTGCCTGTTCACGAGCTTCTCGCTCGGCGCACCCGAGTACAACGCCATGATCAATGCCGCCACGGGATTCGACCTGTCGGTGGACGAGATGATGATGATCGGAAGCCGCATCTGGAACATGGAACGGCAGTTCAACCTCGCCTCAGGCCTCGATCCGAAGGACGACACCCTTCCGAAGCGCTTCTTCGAGGAACCTGCGAAGGAAGGTCCGAACAAGGGCAAGGTACATCGCCTGCCCGAGATGCTTCCGAAGTTCTACGAGCTTCGCGGCTGGACGACCGAGGGTCGCCCGACGCCCGAAACGCTCAAAGAGCTCAACCTCGCATAGAGCATTCTGACGGTTTTCCCCCGGGTCCGGCCTCGGCCGGACCCGGATCGAGGCCGTCGCGGGCTGCTCACGGGCTCGGTCCTGGATAAACGGCCCGCAATTGTCTATCTTCCAGCCTATGAACGTCGAAGCAAAGCTCTTCGCAACCCTGAAACTCAAGCTCGGTGTCGGGCGGGTTACCGTCGAGAGCGACAATCCTCTGACCGTGCGCGAGCTTCTCGGCCGCATAAGCGAGCAGGTCGGCCACGACATCGCTCCCCACCTCGTAGACGGCGACGAGACGATTCTTCCCGGCACGATGATTCTCGTGGGCGGCAAGAACATTCATCACCTCGACGGTCTCGACACGATCGTGGAAGCCGCCGACGTCGCAATCTTCCCGCCATCCGGCGGGGGTTGAGGCGAAGGCCGAGGAGGCAGGCATGTCCGATATGTCCGGCGTCTCCGGACGACGCGGCGGCCGAGAGCAGTTTTCCCGGCATCTCGCCCTGGTCTCCGCGGAGGGGCTCGATCGCCTGAACGCGGCCACCGTTGCCGTTGTCGGGGCCGGAGGGCTCGGATCCACAGTGCTGGAACTACTCGCGCGCAGCGGCGTGGGAACCATCCGAATCCACGACGCCGGTGTCCTCGACCTCCCCGACCTCAACCGCCAGATCCTCTACACCCACGACGAGCTCGGGCGCGCCAAGGCCGAAGCGGCCGCCGCGCGGCTTTCGCGCATCAATCCGGCGCTCCGAGCCGAGGCGTACGGCGACCGCGTTGATGCCGGCACCGACTTCTCGGGAGCGGACGTCGTCGTCGACTGCCTCGATAACTTCGAAACACGCTTTGCTATCGACGAGGCAACCTACGACGCCGGCATCCCGCTGGTTCACGGCGGGGTGTATCAGTACTTCGGGCAGGTGACCACCATCCATCGCGATCACACGAGGAGCCTGCGCGCCCTCTTCGGCCCCGAGGCAACCGCCCAGGACGCGGAGGCAAACAAGCCGATGTTTCCCCCGGCCGTCGCCGGCACCGCCACCGTGGAGGCCACCGAATGCATCAAGCTCCTCCTCGGTCGCCCGCCGGAGCAACTGCTCTACAACCGGATTCTGTCCCTCGATTATCTGACCTACGATTTCGACGAGATTCAGCTCTCGCTCTGAGCCGGGCCGCGCTCGAAGAGCTCCAGTCCGGTCCGGAGGGCGTGCTATCAGTGTCCCCCGCCCTCGAGCATTGAGACCGCGTGGGAGATGATCGGGGCGATGACTGACGCTGCGAACCCCGCACCACGAACCGACCCCGGCACGTTCACCACGATCGTGCGCCCGCGAACGCCGGCGTAGCCCCGCGAGAGCATCGCCGTCCTGGTCTCTGCGAGGGAGGCCGTGCGTATTGCCTCTGCGATACCGGGGAGCTCGCGCTCGCAGTACTCGCGCGTCACATCGGGGGTGAGGTCCCGCGGCCCGATTCCGGTCCCGCCGGTGGTGATGATGAAGTCGGCGGCGGTCGCCGCGACCGCAGGGGCGCCGGCGGCGGTGGAGCCCGAGGCCGCGGCCCCGCCGGCATCACCGTCGCCGAGGCGCTCGAGGGCCGCGCGGATCTCATCGGCGTCGTCTGAGACGATCTCCCGCACGATTTCGGCGGCGCCGAGCCCGGCCTCCTCGAGCACGCGCTCGATCTCGGGCCCGGAGCGGTCCTCGTACTCGCCGCGGGAGGCGCGATCGGAAATGGTGAGGATGGCGATGCGCACG
>CAYOFA010000135.1:0-9067 GCA_964402885.1 uncultured Spirochaetaceae bacterium | reverse complement strand
ATCAATTTCGAATGAGGGGACGCCGTGCTGCTTGAGCTGATCTTCGCAATGATTCTGACGCTGGAGATCGTGCCCGGCGAGGCCGATGCATTTTCGGTGGACGTACTCGAGGACACCGCCCTTACTATGGAAATCGCCGCCGAGCGGGAGGGAGACATCGCCCGCTTCCGTGACGCCGAGGGCCGGATCGTCCTCACCGTGGAGCGATCGCTCACAACCGCCCACGTCTACACCGCGTTCCCGGCCGACGGGTCACCCCGGGTGCTGAACACTCAAGCCGCACTCGAAGCGCTGCAACCCTTCCGCACGGCACCGGTGCAGACCATTTCGGCGGCGCCCGACGGGGATTCGGGCGCGATCGACTGGGAGATTGCACGGCAAGACGGTCTGTTTTACCTCGGGATTCCGTCCGCCGGGACGGTGATGGTTATTCGCGCCGACGCGGATTCGTAGCCGAGCCTCCGCACCTGCACGGTCAGGACGATGGAGAGAATGATGGCGAGCGCGACTAACGCGAAGCTGATCAAAAAGAGTACCTGATGTCTTTTCACGGATCCGATCCTTTCTGAGTAGAGCATGAAACGGAGCACCCCACAGCACCCCGAAATCGTCGAGTCGAAGCGTGTCGCCGTCATCTCCACGGACACGTCCATCAACGGGATTATCGATGAAAGCTGCGCCGAGTTCCAGTACTACTTCGAGCCCGAGTTTCTCGGTACGGTCGACGACAGCATCGAGTACCTCAACTACGAGTTTCCCGAGCTCAACGTCGTAAACTGCAGCGATCCGGAGCTCGACACCAATCGGGTGCTCGATGCGGTCAGCCACGACCCGTGGCTGCATCAGGGCTCCCTCGTGCTCGTGCACGACCCCGACGTCTCCTGTGTGCGCACCGACCACCTGCGTGAGCTCAATCTCCTCGCGGTCATCACCACCGGGCGCCTGGCCGCGTACTTCCCCCGGCTGCTTCGCATCCTCAAGACGAATGAGCACATCTTCTACCAGCGCGACATCCACGTCCTGCTCGACGCGAACGTCTCGGGAACCTTCGTGCTCGACAACGACCCCTTCGACCTGACCACGTACTCGAATCTGCTCTCGAACTTCCTGTTCAACGCAAAGCTCATCGACCACGAGCAGAAGGAGCGGTTCCACGTCGCGCTCATGGAGCTGTTGATGAACGCCGTGGAACACGGGAACTGCCGGATCAGCTTCGAGGAGAAATCCCGGCACATGACCGACGGCGGTGATCCGCTCGCGCTGATTCGCGAGCGCAACACCGACCCCGAGGTCGGCCGCAAAAGGGTGTACCTGAGCTACCGGATTCGCCCCGACTCCTCGAGCTTCACCATCCGCGACGAGGGCGAGGGTTTCGACTGGCAGGACTTCCAGACGCTCATGGGCGAGGACGGCCTCGACGAGATGCACGGCCGGGGCATCCTCATGGCCACCCACTATCTCTCCGCGCTGACGTTCAACGAGGCGGGCAATGAGGTCAGCTTCGAGCTCGAGCATCGTCGCGAGGAAGAGCTGAGCATGCCCGAGTTCTTCAACGACTCGGAGGAGGTCTCCTTCGACGCCGGGGATATCGTGTTCCTTCAGGGCGACCGCTCGAGCCACCTCTTCTACATCGTCTCGGGAACCTTCGAAATCATCGTCGACGGCGATGTGATAAGCCGCCTGACGCCGGCGGACGTGTTCCTCGGGGAGATGTCTTTCCTGCTCAACAACCGGCGCTCGGCCACCGTGCGGGCGGCGCAGCCGGGCACCCTCGTCCGTATCAGCAAGAAGCGCTTCATAAACGCGATCAAAGAGCGGCCGCAGTACGGTCTGTTCCTTGCGCGCCTTCTTTCGCGACGTCTGTCGCGGCTGCACCACATCACCGGCTGAGGCCGGGCGGCGGTAGCCGAGCGCCCCGGCGCTGCAGCGCCCGGCTCAGCGTCTGAAGACCTGGATGGCGATGGCCACGAGAAAGCCCACCGAGATGATGCCCGCGATCCCGTAGCCGACAAGCCCGAACATCGACGCCCCGCCCACCAGCGGCGGCACGCCCGCCTGTATCACCAGTGACGAGCTTACCAGAAGCGAGGCCACGAGCAGCCCGAACACGAGGCGGTAGCTGATGTTGTCCAGGGTGTGCCGCAGGGGCTCGAGTCCGGTAACCCGGAAGCCGAGCTTGAGCTTGCCGCCCTTGGCCTGCTTGAGCACGTCCCGGGCGTCGAGCGGAAAATCACGCAGGAAACCGCCGAAGTCCTGTCCGACCTCCCGCGCTTCCTCCAGCAGGTGTTTCGGCTCGAAACGCCGTGCAATGAGTTTTCGCGCAAAGGGCTGGTAGACTTGCAGGAAGTCGAACTGCGGGGAGAGGTTCACGCCGATGCCCTCGATGGCCAGCAGGGTCTTGCTGATGAGCATGAGGTTGCTCGGAATCTTCAGGCCGTGTCGGACGACGAGCTGGATGAGGCGGCTGAGAAAGCGATTGATGTCGATGTCGCCGAAGGCGATGTCGGCATAGTGGTCGATGAGGTCGTAGATGTCGTCCTCGAGAGCCTCGACCGAAACCTGCTCCGTCCCCCGGTGCGTGAGGCGGAGCATGGCGTCGGTGACACGGGCCGGGTCGCGGTTCACCGTGCCGATCATCATCTCGGCGAGATACTCCCGCTGCCTCGGGCGAACGCGGCCCATGATGCCGAAGTCGAGCAGGCAGATGGTATCGGCGCCGAGAATGAGCACGTTGCCCGGGTGCGGGTCGCCGTGGAAGAAGCCCTTCACGTAGATCTGCTCGAGCATCATGTCGGCCGCTTTGCGGGCGATGTGCGTCTTGTCCCAGCGGCCGGTGGTGTCGGCCTCGACCTCCGAGAGGCGGGCTCCGTGTATGTACTCCATCGTGATGACGCGCGGGCTCGAGAGCTCGCGGTAGGTCTTCGGCACGTAGAGGTTCGTGCCGTCGTGGTACATCTCGCGGAAGCGATCGGTGTTCTCCCGCTCGGTGGTAAAGTTGAGTTCGAGCTCGATGGTGCGCCGAAACTCCTCGACGAGCTCCACGGGGCTGAACAGGCGGGCACGCGGTATGTAGCGCTCGGCGAGGTTGGCGAGGGCGGAGATGATCTCCACATCGGTGGCGATGATTTCACCGATGTCGGGGCGTTGCACCTTCACCGCGACAGTCGTGCCGTTTTTCAGCCGGGCCCGGTGCACCTGAGCGATGGATGCACTCGCCTGGGGTGTATCGCCGAAGTGCTCGAAGATCTCATCGATCCCGACGTCGAGATCCTCCTCGATGATACCGCGCGCGGCGGCGGAGGCGAAGGGCGGGACATCGTCCTGTAGATGGGTGAGCTCCTGCACCAGCCCTCCGGGGAGCAGGTCGGTGCGGTTGCTGACGATCTGGCCGAGCTTGATAAAGGTCGGGCCGAGCTCCTCGAGGGCGTGTCGAATGCTGACCCAGCGCTCCTGCTCGCTCTGCGGTGTCTGCCCGCGCCAGTTGGGCAGCCGGCGAATGAAGGGGAAGAAGCGGTCCAGCCGCAGGAGCTCCAGCCAGTCCCACAGCCCGTGGTGCACGAAGGTACCGATGATCTCACGGATTCGGCGGGGGTGGCGGAATGTCTGTCTGAGCAGTCTGCGTCGTCTCACGATTCGGGGCGGAGGATCTTCTCTATGGTCACCGGCGCGCCGTCGCCGAGCTCTTCCCATGCCGAGACATTGACATCGACGACAGCCACCCACCCGGTTTTCATGGTGATTTCCTGTCGCACCAGCATGCCGAGGAGGTCCTCGATCGCCGGATTGTGTCCGACGATCATGATGGTGCTGTAGGCGTCGTCCTGCTCGCGGAGCACGGCAACGTAGTCGGCGGCATCGGCTCCGTAGAGCTCTTCGCGCTCGCGAATTTCCACCTCGAACCCCGCCTCTTCGCGTGTGAGCTCAGCGGTCTGAACCGCACGCACCGCATCGGAGGTCAGCACGAGCTGCGGCGTAAGAAACTGCCGAGCGAGGGTGCGGCCGATGCTTTTCGCCTGCCGCTCGCCCTCATCGGTGAGCTCTCTCACAAAGTCCGCCATGTTTGCGCCGGTCTTCTCTGTCTTCGCGTGCCGATACACGAGGACTCGTTTCATGCCTCTTCCTCTCTCTCCACATCGAGTATATCGGTGATACGCTCGGTGTTACCAGTGGGGGCTGTCTCCCTCCGCGGCCGTATAGCGGGCGACGGTCTCGGCCACCGAATCGAGCCACTGCCTTCTGGTCCGGCGGGAGGCCTCTCGCACCTCATGAAAGATGGTGATCTGTGACGGCGCTATCCCGCAGAACTCGAAGACGTTCTCGCGCCACACGCGCTCGAGCGGGGATTCCGTGGCCGGCTCCGGCGCATCGCTCGTTGCGAACACCAGCGCCCGCATGCCGGTGAGAAGCGGGATGCGGTGCTTCTCCAGAAACTCCTCGCCGCGGAAGTCGTAGGCGACCCCCGGCCTGAGCACCCGGTCGAGCCAGCCTTTGAGGATGGCGGGCGGCTGTCCCCACCAGTCGGGATGCACGATGATGAGAAGCCGTGCCCGTCGAAGCTCGGCCGCGTAGCCCTGCACGGTCTCGTCGAAGCTGAAACGCCGCAGCATCTCCTCCTTCGACAGCACCGCCTCGAAGGCCTCGGCGTAGAGGTCATGGGAGAGTAGCTCCACGCCGGCCGCACGAACCGCCTCGGCGGACGTATCGGCTATCGCATGGTTGAGGCTCCGCTCGTTGGGGTGGGCAAGGATCAGCATTGCACCGCTGCGATTTGGTGTTTCGCTCATTTCTTGGTACCTTACCCGCGAGGCGGCCGGGCTGTCCACGCAGGCGGCCGCCTTGATCTCACAGCTATACTTGAGTATATTGCTCACATAAAGACAGGAGGGGCCATGGCGTCAAAAGGCGAAGTCCTCGAGGCTCTCAAAAAGGTAATCGACCCGGAAATCGGCTTGAATATTGTCGATCTCGGTCTCGTATATAACGTCGAGGTCAAAGACGATTCAATAGAGGTTGAGTTCACGCTGACCTCGCCCGGATGTCCGCTGGGAGACATGATCATGAACGACATCAGGCAGGTCGTAAGCGACGCGACCGGAGTGGAGACGGTCAATACCAATCTGGTATGGGATCCGCCCTGGAGCGTGGAGTTCATGAGCGAAGAGGCCAAGCTCGACCTCGGATTGCCCATCTAATCGTGAATCTGATCATCATTACTCGCGACCGCGGAGGAAGCTGAATGGAACTTCAAATCAAGAATCTGCAGGCGTCCATCGAAGGAACGCCCATACTGAAAGGGGTGGATCTCACCCTCAAGGCCGGCGAAATCCACGCCCTCATGGGGCCGAACGGCTCCGGCAAGAGCACGCTGACCAACGTCGTCTTCGGCCACCCGAGCTACGAGGTCACCGGTGGTGAGGTGCTCGTCAACGGAGAGAACATCCTCGAGCTCGAGCCGCACGAGCGGGCGCGTCTGGGGCTGTTCATGGCATTCCAGTACCCCGTGGAAATCTCCGGCGTCACCGTCGGTCGCTTTCTCAAGCGGGCCGCCGAGATCCGCTTCGGAGAGGAGGGGTTCAAGGCGAAGCAGTTCATCAAGCGCATGCGCGAGATGATGGCCTTCATGGAGATAGACGACAAGTTCATCAATCGCTATCTCAACGAGGGCTTCTCCGGCGGCGAGAAGAAGCGCATGGAGATCCTCCAGCTTCTCATGCTTGCGCCCGAGTTTGCCATTCTCGACGAAACCGACTCCGGTCTCGACATCGACGCGCTGAAGGTCGTGTCGAACGGTGTCAACAAGATGCGCGGCGAGAACTTCGGTGCCCTGATCATCACGCACTATCAGCGGATCCTGAACTACATCAAGCCTGACTACGTGCACATCATGTACAAGGGCCGCGTTATTACCTCCGGTGGACACGATCTCGTGGAGACCCTCGAAGAGAAGGGCTACGAGTGGGTGAAACAAGAGTACGGAATCGAGGAGGAAGCACATGAGCAGCCAGCCACAGGCGGTTGATATTGGCGAATACAAGTACGGATTTCATTACCCCGACACCTCGGTTTTCAAGTCGAGGAAGGGCATCGACGAGGAAATCGTTCACGCGATCTCCGACCACAAGGGTGAGCCGGACTGGATGCGACAGTTCCGGCTGCAGTCCCTCGAGGCCTTCCGCGCCCGGCCCATGCCCAACTGGGGTGCGGACCTCTCGGACATCGACTTCGACGATATCTTCTACTACATAAAGCCCTCCGAGCGGCAGAGCCGCAACTGGGAAGACGTCCCGGCCGACATCCGGGAAACCTTCGATCGCATCGGCATTCCCGAGGCGGAAAAGAAGTACCTCGCCGGTGTCGGCGCGCAGTACGACTCCGAGGTCGTTTATCACAACATACAGAAACGACTCGAGGATAAGGGCGTCATCTTCAGCGATCCCGAAACGGCGGTACGCGAGCATCCCGAGATCGTGCAGAAGTACTTCGGCACGGTCATTCCCTACAACGACAACAAGTTCGCGGCGCTCAACAGCTCGGTGTGGTCGGGCGGGAGCTTCATCTACGTGCCGCCCGGTGTCGAGGTGGACATTCCGCTTCAGGCCTACTTCCGCATCAACAGTCAGAACTTCGGGCAGTTCGAACGTACCCTCATCATCGCCGACGAAGGCGCCTTCGTGCACTACGTCGAGGGCTGCACCGCACCCATCTACACCACCGACTCCCTGCATTCGGCGGTCGTGGAGATCATCGCCATGCCGAACGCGCGGGTTCGCTACACGACCATCCAGAACTGGTCGAGCAACGTATACAACCTCGTGACCAAGCGGGCGGTCGCCCACGAGAACGCGACCGTGGAATGGGTCGACGGCAACATCGGCAGCAAGCGCACGATGAAGTATCCCTCGGTGATGCTCATGGGCGAGGGTGCCCACGGTGAGGTGCTCTCCATTGCCTTCGCCGGAAAGGGCCAGGAGCAGGACACCGGCGGCAAGATCGTGCACGCAGCCAACAACACGAGCTCGGTCATCACCTCCAAGTCCATCAGCAAGGACGGCGGGACGGCGAGCTACCGCGGACAGATCAAGGTCGAGGATGATGTTGAACAGGCCCGCTCGCACGTGGTCTGTGACGCGCTGCTCCTCGACGAGGACTCCACGAGCAACACCTATCCCTACATGGACATCAAGTCCGACGATGTCACCATCGAGCACGAGGCCAAGGTCTCGAAGATCTCCGAGGAGCAGCTTTTCTATCTGATGAGCCGCGGCTTCGACGAGAACGAGGCGTCGATGATGATCGTCAACGGCTTTCTCGAGCCGCTTGTGAAGCAGTTGCCCATGGAGTACGCTGTTGAATTGAACCGACTCATCGAGCTCGAAATGGAGGGCTCGGTCGGATAACCGAAAGGAACTGAGCAAATCATGGACTCAAGCCGCGTAGCCCCGGCCTTCACGGGAACCGGGGACATTCACAAGTTTATAGAGACACGGGATGAGCCGGCCTGGATGCTCGAGATCCGGCGGGCCGCCCTCGAGAATTTTTCACGCATGGAGTGGCCCACGCCTCAGGACGAGGAGTGGCGCCGTTCCGATATCGGCAACTACGATTTCGATTCCTACGATTTCGCGGGTGCTCCCGATGCGCAGGCGCCGGCCGGTGATCTCCCCGACGGCGTGGCGGGCCGCATCGATTTCGACGGCCCGGCCTGCACGGGTGTGGCGCTGTCGGGCGAGCTCTCTCGGCGCGGCGTCGTATTCGACTCCCTCGAGCATCTTCTCAAGCGCGTGCGCGCCGGAAAGGAGGTGAGCGACGGGGCGGTCGATGCGGTGAAACGGCTTCTCGGCGGAAGCGCCGCGTGGGATGAGAATCGCACCTTCCCGTTCCACTACAGCGCCTGGACCCACGGCGTGGTGCTCTACGTACCGGCCGGGGTGATGGTGGAGGAGCCTTTCATCGTGAGGTTCTCCGAAAGCGGTGAGGGCCGTTTCTCCCTCCCGCAGATCGTCGGGGCCGTGGGGCAGGGCGCCGATGCCACCCTCGTTCAGGAGGTTCGCGGTGCCGAGGAGGAGGGCGAGGTCTTCCTCTCCGACGGCGTGGACCTCGAGGTCGGCGCCGGCGGCAGGCTCAGCTTCTTCGCCCGCCATGACCTCAACATCGACTCGAGCACCGTCAGCAACGGTTTCGGTCGCGTGGGGCGCGACGCCCATCTCCATCACTTTCTGAGCTCCTTCGGCGGGATGTTCTCGAAGTTCCGCTTCGACGTGATCCTCGAGGACCAGGGTGCCGATGCGCTCATCGACGGCATCTACTTCGGGCGCGAGGACCAGCACATGGATCTCCGCACCGTGCAGGACCACCGGGGGCACCACACCGGAAGCCGCACCTTCTACAAGGGTGCGGTGAAGGACGAGGCGCGAAGCATCTACCAGGGCCTCATCAAGGTGGACCACGACGCGCCGCAGACCGACGCCTACCTGACCAACAACAACCTCATCCTCAACGACGGCGCGCGATCGGACTCCATACCGAGCCTGCAGATCAACACCGACGACGTGAAGTGCAGCCACGGCTCAACCACCGGCCGCATCGACCAGCGCCAGCTCTTCTACCTGCTGACCCGCGGGTACAGCCCGACCGAGGCACGCGTGATGCTCGTGCAGGGTTTCTTCGAAGAGCTCATCTCCCGCGCTCCTGCAATCGTGCAGGAGGAGCTGCGAAACGAGGTCGAAGAGCGCATCCTCGCCGAGGAGGACGACGAGGAGTAGCATGGCCAAGTGGAGAGAGGCCGTACGGGTCGAGGACTTCAAGAAGACATACAAGTTCGTCCACCGACGCAAAGAGATCTGCATCTACAAGCTCGAGGACGGCATATACGCAACCGACAACTCCTGCTCCCATGAGTACTCCCCCCTCCACGAGGGGATGATCATGGGAGGGGATGTCTACTGCCCCAAGCACGGCTCCCGATTCGAAATCCGCACCGGCGCGGTGAAGGACTATCCGGCCACCCGTCCCGTGAAGACCTACGAGACAAAAGTGGAAGACGGGGTCGTGTACGTGAAGGTGTAGG
>CAYOFA010000134.1:4200-9080 GCA_964402885.1 uncultured Spirochaetaceae bacterium | reverse complement strand
AACGGGGATACAGCGTTACGCGACTCCCCGAAGGAATAGCTGAATGGAGGGCGGCGGGCGTCGTCCTCGAAAGGAGTAACTAAGATGAAAACACTGTTTATTCTCAACGACCCGCCCTACGGCACCGAGCGGAGTTACAACGGTCTCCGTCTCGCAGGCACCCTCGTCAAGCGCGAAGGCGAAGAGGTGAAGATGTTCTTCATCGGCGACGCGGCCTCCTGCGCCAAGAAGGGGCAAACGACGCCGAACGGCTACTACAACATCGAGCGCATGATGAAGCTCGTCACCTCCCGCGACGGAGAGATCGGCGTCTGCGGCAGCTGCATGGACGCCCGCGGCATGACCGACGAAGAGCTCGCCGCCGGATCTCATCGGAGCTCCATGGAGGAACTCACCGACTGGACCGTCTGGGCGGACAAGGTCATCACCTTCTGAGGAGCTCAATCAGTGAACGAGATCGAGCGCCCGATTTACCTCGATTACAACGCCACCACTCCCCACGATCCGGAAGTGGTAGAGGCGATGCGCCCGTTCCTGGAGGTCGAGTTCGGTAACCCCTCGAGCTCCCACGCCTACGGCGAGAGACCGCGAAGCGCTGTTGCCCGGGCTCGGGCGGAGGTAGCTGCGCTCATGAACGCGCCGCCGGAGCGAATACTCTTTACCAGCGGCGGGACCGAGTCGAACAATTACGCGCTTATCGGTACCGCCCTCGCCCGCAAGGGTCGCGGCAAGCACATCATCACCTCCTCTGTGGAGCACCCGGCGGTTGCCAACACCTGCGACTATCTCGAGCGAACGGGCTTTACCGTCACCCGCGTCCCCGTGGACCAACACGGTATGGTGAACCCCGAAGATGTTGAGAAGGCGATCCGGCCTGAGACGACCCTCATCACCGTCATGCACGCCAACAACGAGATCGGTACGATCGAGCCGATCCGGGAGATCGCGGCGATCGCGAAGGCGAACGGGGCTCTGATGCACACTGACGCCGCCCAGTCTCTGGGGAAAATCCCGGTAGATGTAGGAGAGCTCGGTGTAGACCTTCTCACCGTAGCCGGCCACAAGCTCTACGCCCCCAAGGGGGTGGGAGCGCTCTACGTCGGGCCGGGCGTGCAACTCGAACCCCTCATGTATGGCGGTGGTCAGGAGGGCGGCAGACGCCCCGGAACGGAGAATGTTCTGGAAATAGTCGGCCTCGGCACGGCGTGCCGAGTCGCCGCCCGAGATCTGGAGGCAAACACGGAACGAATGCGGCGGACAAGGGATCGCCTTCACGAGCAGCTCTCCGTGGCGTGTGAGGTCCGGCTCAACGGTCATCCGCAAAGGCGGCTCCCGAATACGCTGAACTTGAGTTTCCGGGGCATTACATCGAACGATCTCATCGCCGCAATCGGCGAACGAGTCGCCGTATCGGCCGGATCGGCGTGCCACGCCGACACCGTTACCCTCTCTCCGGTAATAGAGGCAATCGGCACTCCTCTCGAATGGGGACGGGGCACCATTCGTTTCTCGACCGGTAAGGTCACTACGGATGAGGAGATTGATCAGGCCGCGGAGGCGGTAATAGCTGCACATCGCCGAGTGGCCGCATCTACGCATTGAGCCCGGGAGAATGATCACCAGTGTGGTCGCTTTTCGGATGGGCAAGGAGAGTTTGAACACATGCATAAGAAGAACACACGCGTCGTCGCGGTAAGTCTCGCGGTGATTCTGCTCGTCCTCGGTGGCATCAGTCTCTTCACCCCCTTTCTCGGACGCGCTCGCGTGGGGCCGATGGCGAGCTTTTCCGTGCCCGGCGGTATGCGCGGCATGGGGCCGATGAGCTTCGGTATGATGCGGGAAGTTCACGCCATGGCGGACGTGGAATCGGAGCTCGATTATATGATTCGAATGATCCCCCACCACCAGGAGGCTGTTGACAGCGCCAGGGTGCTACGTGAGCGTACCGAACGGTCGGAAATGCGCGGTTTCGCCGAGGAGATCATCACGACCCAGACCCGGGAGATTCGGCAGATGGAGTCCTGGCTTGCTCGTTGGTATCCCGAGCACGATAGAGAGTTCGATTACCAACCGATGATGCGAGACTACTCCGGTCTATCGGGAAATCAGCTTGATCTTGCCTTCCTTCAGGACATGATTCCGCACCATATGGCGGCGGTGATGATGTCCGAGCAACTGCTGTCTCAGGTCAACGTTGAACACGGCGAGCTCGAGGAACTGGCCGAAAGCATCCGCACGACCCAGACCCGGGAGATACGACAAATGAGTCTCTGGATGGGCGAATGGTTCGATTGACTGCATTGATAGACGCACCGCGCTCGGGACCTGCCGGGGCTCGCCTCATATTTTGGGACGAGGCCGGGTCCCGCATCGAAGCCGGAAGATCGGCCTCCCGCATGTTACGCTTCTCACAAAGAACCTCATGAGACGCGATTCGAGAAAGTTCTATGTTTATGCCTATTTGAACCCGTTGCAACCGGGGGAGTACGTATGTGGCAAACACAAGTTCGCTTTCCGCCCGTTCTACATTGGGAAGGGTTCAGGAGATCGCGCGGACGAGCATTTGAAGGAGGCCACAGGCAAGCGTCCGGTTACAAACGAGCATAAGGTGGGCGAAATCCGCCAACTGTTGGAGCAAGGACGCCTTCCGTACGTCGTCCGAGTGGATGAGCGTTTAAGCCAGGCTGAGGCTCTGCGTCTCGAGAAGCGGCTGATCGCGCATTTCGGAATTTCAGCAGAAGACGGGCTTCTGACCAACTTTGTGCACGGAAGCCAAGCGCCTTCCTGGACCTCGAGTATGGTGAAGTTCGTATACCTTGTGCTTCGAGCTGAGAGGAATCGGCTGGACGACGTGGCGGCAAAACTCGCAGCAAGAATCGAACGGCTGCCGAAAGGCTCCTTCTCGGTGAAGCGCCGTTGGAACCAGCAGTACGTCTACCTGGCGCATCGAGAGGGCGAGAACGTAAGATTCGATTACGTGGGGAAGGTCGGGCTGGACCGGGTAGAACAACTGCGTGGGCAGTTAACGGAGCGCAACAGGCTGCTGGGCGAGTTCAAAACGTGTCGGCAGGAACTCACGGAAATAGGCCGCCTGATCTATATGATCGAGCTTGGAATGGAGTCTCCCGAGTAAGTCAACCGGGGATATACCCGGCGCGCAGAACCGAGCAGGGGGCAGAACCGGTACCAGGAGCACCGCCGCCGCCAGACCGCCAACGATTCACCCCGCATGCTCTCCTCCGCTCACCCCGATATACACCGTCTGCGTCACCCCGGCATCCTGAAGCGGATTCTGAAACACCACCGGCTCCGCCCACTCCGCAGCAAACACGGCGGCCATTCGGCGTCTGAAATCGCCGTCCGGCGGGTCGTTGGACCAGAGGCCGAATACGCCCCCGGGGAGCAGGTGGCGCTGCAGACGTTCCAGCCCCTGAACCCGATAGAGGGAATTGTTGGCCGGGTCGAGCCAGGCGTCGGGACTGTGGTCGATGTCGGAGAGGACGGCGTCGAATTGACGGCCGGGCTGGCCGGGGTCGAAGCCTGCATCGGAGAACGCGCAGGCGAAGAAGTCGGCGGAGACGATGCGGCAACGTTCATCGCCGGTAAGCGTGGCGGAGACGGGTAGCATCCCGCGGCGATGCCAATCTATTACAGGCTCCAGGTATTCCACGACCAGAAGCGAGCGCACGGCCGCGCTCTCCAGGACCGCCGCGGCGGTGTAGCCGAGGCCGAGACCTCCAACCACCACGTCGAGGCCGGCGGAACGATCCCCGCCCGCGCCCTGGTTCCCGGTGGCCGCACGGTTCCGGCGAGCGTGCTGAACGCCCAGACGACCGAGCGCCTCTTCCGAGGCAGTGAACAGACTGGACATGAGGAAATCGTCCCCCAGCTTGACCTCGTAGACCTCAGCGTCCAGCCCGACATAGCGACGGCGGCGGAGAATGAGCTCTCCCAGCGAGGTATGGGAATAGTCGAGCTCCTCGAACAACTTACTCATGTTTGATCCTTCACCTATATCGTCGGGATTTGCAACCGGTGAAGGAATACAACGAATGCAGCGAGTAAAACGCAAACCAATCGGTTGCTGGACAGAGCCGCGGCGGCACGCTACCGTAGCCGGGTGAATACGCGCATTTTGATGGCCATTGCCGCTGCACTTATGTCGGGAACCGCTATCGCACTTCAATCCACCCTCGCGGGGCGAGCAGGCGAGATTGTGGGCTCGTTTCGGACGGGTCTGCTGGTGAATCTCACGGGCGGGGCAACTTCGATCATCATTCTCGCCGCACTGGCTGTCTTCACGAGACAGGAAGGGGTCGGCGCTCTCGGCGCACCATCTTCACAAGTGCCGCGAGTGCTCCTCATGACCCTCGTTGCCGGCTGGCTCGGAATAGCCATCGTCACCGGCGTTGCCTACTCGGTGCAGGGAGTCGGCGTAACCGCAGGGCTCTCGGCGATTATTATGACGCAACTCCTCGTCGGTACGCTTGTCGATTCCGCGGGAGCGGGCGCAATAACGGTTGCAATCGATGTTCGGAGGATCGCCGGTCTGATCTGCATGGGAGTTGGGGTGTGGCTACTCGTTCCACGGGGATAGCCGAGCCCGACTATTCGTCACGCCCGGCGTCCCGGCCCGCGTCGCGACCTTCGTCCCGACCTTCGTCGCCGCCCTCACCACCCTCGTCCATATCGTCGGTTCCGACTTCGCCCTCCGGTGGCCGCCGCCTGCTCAGCGCCTGCTGCAGGGTCGAGTCGAGCGCGCCGTCGATCCGTTCGCGAACGGTCGTGGCGTACTCGGTCAGAAGCGAAAAGGCGTCGAGCTCACGCGAGTAGTCCGGCGGGAGGAGCAGCATGAAGGGCTCGAGAAGCAGGGCTTCCGC
>CAYOFA010000134.1:0-4100 GCA_964402885.1 uncultured Spirochaetaceae bacterium | reverse complement strand
CACGCGGCCTATGATCGCCGGTGAACATCATGCCCGCATCACTCCTGTGGTACGACCTCGAGACATTCGGCACTCATCCTCAGTGGGATCGCATCGCCCAGTTCGCGGCGGTACGCACGAATGAGCGCTTCGAGCAGCTCGAAGAGCCCGTTCTGACCTACTGCCGCCTGTCCCCCGACTACCTGCCCCATCCGGATGCCTGCCTCGTAACGGGCATCACGCCCCAGAAGGCCAACGAAGCCGGGCTCACCGAGCGCGAGTTCGCGGCGGGCATCTACGAGCAGATGATCCGGCCGGGGACCACCACGGTCGGGTTCAACACGATCCGCTTCGACGACGAGTTCGTCCGCGCGCTCTTCTACCGCAATTTCTACGATCCCTACCGTCGCGAGTACGAAAACGGAAACGCGCGCTGGGATATCATCGACCTGCTTCGGATGTGCCGGGATCTTCGGCCAGAGGGCATCGAGTGGGTGAGCGGTGACGACGGAAAACCGTCCTTCAAGCTGGAAGAGCTCACCCGGGCAAACGGGATCCCCCACGAAGGCGCCCACGACGCGCTCGCCGACGTGCGGGCGACCATCGCGATGGCTCGTCTGGTGCGGGAGGCTCAGCCGCGGCTCTTCGACTACTACTGGAAGCTCAGAAAGCGTGATGAGGTACGGCGACAGCTTTCCCTGCAACAGAGCACGGCGGTGGTTCACACCTCGGCAATGTTCACCTCGACGGCGGGGTGCACGACCCTCGTCCTGCCGGTGAGTGCCCATCCCCGACAGAACAACGTCGTCATCACCTACGACCTCAGGCGCGACCCGTCGGACTGGCTCGATCTGCCGCCGGAGGAGATCCGCAGGCGGGTGTTTTCGCGGCGTGAAGAGCTCGAGGAGGGAGAGCGCATACCGCTGAAGGGCGTGCACCTCAATCGCTCGCCGGCCGTCGCCCCGCTCGGGACGCTCACCGCCGAGCGGGCTGCGGCGCTCGAAATAGACATCGACCGCTGCCGCGAGCATGCGAGACTGATAAGCTCGCGCCCGGAGGTGCTGCAAAAGGTCTACAGCGTCTACGACACCCCGCCGAAGGCGCGCTACAACGATCCCGAGCTTCAGATCTATTCAGGTGATTTCTTTCCCGACGAAGATCGCGAGGAGTTCGAGCTCATTCGTACGGCGCCGGTGGAGACGCTCAAGAAGAACCCGCCTACCCTCTACGACGCGCGCGGCCCCGAATTGCTTCGGCGCTACATCGCACGCAACTTCCCTGAAAGCCTGACCGAGGCCGAATACGCGCGCTGGAAGAGCTTCTGCGCCGGGCGACTTCTCACCCCGGAGCCGGAAGGGGCTATCGACTTCGGCACCTTCCGCCGCGAGGTGGAGAATCGCCTCTCTCGCGTGGATACGGCCGCCGCCGACAAACGGATCCTGAAGGACCTTGCGGAGTACGCCGACCACCTCGAACGCACGGTGCTCAGCTGACCCGGGAGCTGACGCCGGAGCTGAGCCGGCGCGCCACGAAGGCGATACCCGCGAAACCATCGCGGGCATGCCTGTGGTGCGAAGACTACGTCAGGATACTTTGGTGATTCCGAGGCGGCTCTCCACTTCGAGATCGCCCGCGGCTTCCTTTGCAACGTTGATAACCTTCTCCTGCTCCGTTTCGGAGGGAGTCCGCCCGCTCAGAACGATCTTGGGCTTGCCGAACAGCCCCTTCTTCTCGACCGAAACAGTCACATAATTGCCGGGCTTGAGCTCGCTCGAGTTCTTGATCGCCCAGTAGACTTTGTCTTTGATCTTGTCACCTGCTGCCATCGGATTCCCCCCTGGAATTCTTTTGATCGTGGCACCCTTATATACCAGGATTGCCTCCGATGCAACGGAGCGGATGTCAGCGGGAGTATCAGCCGGCCTGTGCGTCCTGCTGCCGGGAGTCCTGCTGTTCCGCTTCCCAGCGCCGAAGGCGGGCCTCGATGAACTCGACAACCGCCTCGTGCTCCTGCCGCCCCCGGCCCTCGATGGACAGGGGCTCGCCGACGTCGATGTGAATCGTGCGCTCCGGGCGAACCGGGCCGAACCCGCGGAGCATGCCCCGCTCGCCCCAGAAGTCACTCTTGATGGCCATGGGTATGACCCGCACTCCCGCCTTCTGGGCAAGCTTTATGCCGAGGGAGTTGAACGACTCGCGCTTGAACTCGGGGGTGCGCGTGCTCTGCGGGAAGATGATGACCGACATGCCGTTCTCGAGGCGCCTCTGTCCCTCCTCGAGCACTACCTTCAGGTCATCGCGGGGATTCTGCCGCGCCACGGGTATGGGATTCCGTGTTCGCAGTACCGGTCCCATGAAGGGGTGCACAATGAGCTCCTGCTTCACCACGAAGGTCACCGGCATGAAGGGGGCGATGAGCACGGGGTATATCTGCGTCTCGAGAGTGCTCATGTGATTGCTGATGAACACGTAGGGCGCTCCGTCGGCGGCCCGGCGCAGGTTGTCGATGCCACGGATGACGAAGCGTCCCCCGTTTCGCTCGATGATGCGCAGTACCCGGTATGAGCTCTCGGCCCACTCGGCGTCGTCGTAGTCGAGGTGAATCGCCCGATGTCGCGATCGCACGGCCTCGGCGAAGTACTGGGGATAGAAGAACCACCGCCATGTACCTGCGAGCGCGCGGAGCACCGGGCAGGCGGCCTCCGGCGGCGTCTCGTAGCTGTCACCGGGAAAGTAGGTCTTCACGGGCCCCATTATGCCACAGCAACAGGGTTGTTGACACCAGGCGGCGCACCCACTTCAATCCACCGTTGCGCTTCGTCGGATTATGGCCTATTATTGTGGACAGAATTTCTCATACATACAGGAAATGCTCATGTCGCAGTCGAATGTCCGCGTCAACGACGACGGAAGTGTAACCATAAGCCCGGACCTCGCCCGTGCCTACGGGTTGACCCCCGGAGCCACCGCACGTGCCGAGGCGCGTGACAATACCCTCGTCATCCGGCGCGCCCCCTCTCATCTGAACCGCGTCTATGTGGAGCTCACGAGCGAGTGCAATATCGACTGTACGACCTGCATGCGAAACGTGTGGGGCGAGGAACTCGGCAGGATGTCCCGTGAGACCTTCGCGCGCATCCTCGAAGACATCGGCGCCCTCGAAGAACCGCCGGAGATCTTCTTCGGCGGCTTCGGCGAACCCTTTGCCCATCCCGAGGCACTCGAGTGGATCATCGAGGCGACGGCCGTGGCCTCCTCGGTAGAGCTCATCACCAACGGCACAATGCTCACTGAGCCCGCCGTGGATGCGCTCATCGGCGCCGGTGTGAACACGATCTGGGTCTCCCTCGACGGCGCCACGCCTGAGAGCTATTCGGACGTGCGCCTCGGGGCGACACTCCCCGGGGTCATCGAAAACCTCAAGACACTCAAGCGGCGCAGGATTCGCGCATCGACCGAGTATCCCCGGCTCGGCATCGCATTCGTTGCAATGGAGCGGAACATCCATGAGCTGCCGGCGGTCATCGACCTCGGGCTCACCCTCGGTGCAGAGCGCTTCTCGGTCAGCAACCTGCTGGCGCACAGTGAAGAGATGCGGGAGGAAACCCTCTACGCATACGAGCAGCGGCGCTGGAAGTCGATCGGCTACGACGTCGACCTGCCCCGCATGGATGCGATGAACCCCGAAGTCGCTCGCGCCCTCGCCCGGGTCATCTCCCCCGCGCGCTCGTCGGCCGGCATGCCCCGGTTGAATCTCTTTCCCGAGCACAACAGCTGTCCGTTCATCGAGAAGGGCAGCACGAGCGTCCGCTGGGACGGCCACGTCAGCCCCTGCCTGTCGCTGCTGCACACTCACCAGTACTACCTCGAAGACACAGCACGCATGAGCCACGCTCACGACTTCGGCAGCGTGCACGAGCGGAGTCTCTCTGCGGTGTGGAGCGATCCGGCCTACGTCGATCTGCGCGAGCGCCTCTACGACTTCTCCTTCTCGCCATGCACCTCATGTGTCAACTGCGAGCGAGCCGAGGAAAACGCCGAGGATTGTCTGGGAAATGACGGGCCGGCGTGCGGCGGCTGCCTGTGGGCCCAGGGCTTCATTCGCTGCCCCTGAGCCCTGC
>CAYOFA010000133.1:1931-9101 GCA_964402885.1 uncultured Spirochaetaceae bacterium | reverse complement strand
CTGACCCGTGCCACGGGCCTCTGAATTGTCTGTGTGCGACTGTGATCTCACGTTCTACCCTGCAGACGGTTTTTATTACATGACCCCGTCACCTCTATGTATCGACAGGTTATGGGGTTGAGCCTTGAATCTATCGCGGGGCCCCGGAATTTTCAATGTTTTTTGCGAAATGGAGGGGCTGGCGCCGCCTGCCGCCGCGGCGCCGGCGGCACCGGCGCCGCAGTGGCCTACTCCGCAGCCGCGGCGTCGACCACGGCTTGCAACCTGTCCTTCACCGAAGAGAACTCGATGTCGTGCTGCATACAGAAGTCCCGTATCACCATGCCGCGCGGCCCGGGCTCCATACCCAGGACTTCTGCGACGACGGCCGGGGGCGCACCCCACTCGTAAATTGTGGCGAAGGTCGTGTTGCCGCGAATTGAACGGTCCTCTTCCGGTTCCGACGGCTCCACCTCGTCCGACTCTTCCACCGCAGCGTTTCCACTGAGATCAACGCTGCGATCTGCCAATTCGGACTCCTGGGCCGGAGTGAGGACTCCCGCGTTGCGAAGAATCAACAGTGCCTGCGCGGGCAGTCCGGTGTCGTCCTCCGGCTCAAAGGGTAGATCGAGGTACCGCGCGACGAACAGGCGCACGGAGTCAGTGCCTACCTCGTAGCCGTTCATCACACCGAAGCGGTCTTCGAGATCCTTGGCGAGAATCCGCTGGGGCGTTCCGGCCTCCTCGAACCCGAACGCTCGAGCTATTACCTCCGCGGGTACCCCGAATGCCGTCTCTACGTCACCAAAGCTATAGGAACCGCGGATATCCGCCGGGTTATACTGCCCTTCCGCCTCTCCCTCGACGTACACCGCAGGGACTTTGCTTGCTTCTGTGCTCCAGTACCCACTTGCCATGCTGCCGGCGATACCGAGGATGAAAACCACTGGCAACGCGACAGCCAGTGTTCGTGCTGTCAGCCTCATAGCTTGACCTCCTCGAATCGGCCCACCCGCAGTTCCACGGTCTTGTCGACCGGGCACGCCTGTTCGGATGTGCATGCAAGACACGAAATGCACTGATGGTCGCGCACTTTGCCGGAGGTGGCAACGGCGATGTTCATCGGGCAGATGCGGTCGCATGCCTTACAATGGATGCAGGTGTCGGCGTTTCGGCGTATGCCGAAGATACGGAAGAAATTGAAGATGCCGAGAACGGCCCCGTACGGGCAGGCGTACTTGCAGAAGGGACGCTCGACGAAGAGCGATGCCACTACGACCAGGCCGAGCGCTACGAATGCGGTAACAGCGACTTCGCCGCTCCAGAAGTTGAACAGGGCGTAGTAGGGGTCATAGGCCTCGAAGATGAGCTCGCCGCTGTGGGCTGTGACGTACACTACCCAGATCAACACGGCGTAGCGGAGGTAGCGCAGATACCGATCCGCAGCAGCGGGGATGAACCGGTTGAACCGCCGGCCGGACAGCTTTCTGCCGATCTTGCCGAGCCACTCCTGGACGCTGCCGAACGGACAGACCCAACCGCAGAATGCCGGGCCGACGAGCACCGTTGTAACGAGGACGATCGCGCCGAGCACGAAGGAAGACTCGTGAATCTTCCGCACGAGCGTGCCGGTCGTGGCAAACTGATAAACCGACACCACGCCGCCGAAGGGACACACGGAGTGCAGGTTTGCATTCGCCAGCAGCGGTATGGCCCCGTTGAGCGCGTGGTTGGTGACGATGAGCGCGATGAGGCCGAAGAACCCGAGTTGCACTCCGGTCCTCAGGCGCGTCGTGCGCTTCGTCGAGAGCTTGTTCATATTTCATCTCCTAAGTGCGTATCGATATAAGATCATCAAGCGAAAAGTGTGCCAAGTTCAGGGCTCGGATCGCGCGCAGCGCCCCGCAAACGCGCCCAGTTTCGGGCCGACTCCGGGAAAGTTTTTCCCGTGTCGGGAAAACGGGAACCAATTGCCCGCGTCTGCCGGGCTGAACAGGGCCTGAAAAGCAGTTGGCACGGCAATTGCATTTCATCTGGCAGGGGGATTGAAACATGAAACGCATAGCTGCAGTATTGATTCTGATAGGGGTCGTGGTTAGCCTCGCCGGCGCTCAGGGCTTCGGAACCGGGCAGTCCCACGATGAGATCCTGTCCGCGCTCCCGATTGAACCACTCAATGGACCGGAACGGGACGCGCTTCTCTACATGATCGAGGAGGAGAAGATGGCCCGCGATGTCTACCTGTACCTTGCCGAGGTCTGGAACCTTCGCACCTTTTCGAATATTGCACGGTCGGAGGAGCAGCACATCGCGGCAGTCCTCAGCCTTCTCGAGCGCTACGAGGTCGATGTGCCTTCCACACTTGGCGAGCCCGGCCGATTCGAGAACGAGGTGCTTCGTGCGATGTACGCGGATCTCATTGCCCGGGGCGAGACGTCTCTCGAAGGGGCGCTTCGGGTCGGAGCGACCATCGAGGACGTAGACCTCGCCGATCTGAACGAAAAGCTTTCAGCGGTGGACAACGAGGACATCACCATGGTTTTCAAGAGCCTCATCGCTGGAAGCGAGAACCACATGCGCAGCTTCGTACGGCAGCTCGATCGCCTGGGTGCGACGTACACGCCGCAGCACATCGACGCGGAGTACTACGGCGAGATTCTTACCGGCTCCCAGGGCGGCCCCCAACGTGCGGTTGGCGCCGCCGCGCGTACACATCGCCCGACGGGCCCATCGTCGGCATGGCTGCCAGGAGCGAGCTGATCTCCGCGGGCGCGAGCCACCGCTCCACCGCGAGTCTCATGGTTTCGCCGAGGGCGTAGTTGTACTCGTAGGAACCCAGTTTTTCCAGGCGATCGATGCAGTGGATGGCAACGTCGATAGATGCGGGAAGGAACTCGAAGCTCAGGAGCGGCAGTGCCGAGGAGAGCCCGGCAAGCACCTCCGCCTCGAAGCCTTCGACGTCGATTTTTACGAAATCGGGTGTGCCGTGCTCGGCCATGATTGCATCGAGCGTCGTCACGGACACCCGCTCCTCGGTGTCCCAGGAGATACCGCGGAAGTTGTCCGTCCGGCCTGCCTTCGAGATCCAGCTCTCTGAAAGGGTGCTCAGGGTTGGTGATGCTTCACTGACGTGGAGGACGCGTTCCCCCTTCTCTGGACCGCAGGCGGCCGGCACGATCGTGACGCCGGGCTCGCTCCGGTACAGTCGTCTGAGAACCGAAAGGGGCGCGGCCTGCGGCTCCACCGCGACAACCCTCGCGCCGAGGCGCCGCAGGGCACGGACACGGTTTCCGACATGCGCGCCGATGTCGAATGCGAGCGCGCCGGGGCCGATGCCCAGCACCCGCCCGTAGAGCCGCTTCTCGCCGCGAAGACGAAACGGCTTGCCGTAATACACGACGAGGGTCTTTGCCATGCCGAGGGTGCGGCGGAACCTGCTCATGATGCAGCAGAGTATGTGGGCCCCGCGCCCTGGGCGTCAACGCCGCACCCGGGAGCTTTTTCTTGCCAGAAACTCCAAAGGTGGTGTATAAAGACCAATCTTTGTGACGTTCAGGCTCGGGTTTCTGCTGATATTGTCCCTATGCTTCGCGGCCCCGCCGGTCTCGGCACAGGAGTCCCTGATACTTGCGACCGCAGATTCGGCGCCCTTCTCCACGGAGGCCCGGGACGGGTTTTACGACACCCTCCTGACCGAGGCCTTCTCTGCGCTTGGCATCGGCATTGACATCCGGCGGCTTCCCTCCGAGCGCGCTCTGCACGAGGCGAGCAGCGGCAACCTGGACGGGGAGTTCGGCCGCATCCCCGCGATAGGTGAGCTCTATCCGACGCTGCTTCTGGTGCCGGAGTCACTGGTCGAATGGCAATTCACCGCTTTCCTTCGTCCCGGAAGCAGGCAACCGAGGTCTTTCGACGACCTCGAGGGCCTGCACGTCGGTTTCATCAATGGCTGGAAAATCTACGAGGATAACGTAACCCGGGCCCGATCCGTCGTGCAGGTCGACGACGAGGAACAGCTGTTCAGCATACTGCAGGCCGGACGCGTGGATGTGATTCTCTACAGCCGCTTGCGTGGTATTGCCTGGATGCGCCGTAACCCGTGGGCGTCGGTGCGTGTCGCGGACACTCCGCTGTCAGGGAGAACAATGCATCTGTTCCTGCACAGCACTCACGCGGACCTGGTCCCGCAGATCGACAATGAGCTGCGGGCTCTCAAAGATTCCGGCCGCTACGCCGAGATTTACGAGAGTGTGTTCGGCTTTGCGCCGTAAGCGACGCCTCATGATGAGATACTCCATATCACGCAAGCTCTTCATTCAGATTCTTGTCACGATGCTGCTTGGCGCCGCGGTTGTAACTACGCTCGATTTCGTGCGCCGTTACCGCGCTGCCGTGAGCTTGCAGGAGCGAGACATCCGGCAAATCGAAGAACACATCGTGCCCGTGATGAGCTACCTGGTCTGGGTCCTCAACGAGGAGCAAGTGCGGCGGGTCGCCCGCTCCATTTTCGCTCGATCCGAGGTGGACGGTGTTGCCGTCACGTTCGATGACGGGACTACGTTCTTCGACGTTCGCAATCACGATCACACGGATCACGGAGAGCCAAGAAGCGTGATCTGGCCGTTGGAGTTCTCTCGTGGTACGGAAACCATAAGCCTCGGCGAACTGGAGGTCGAGTTTGCCTCCCTACGCCACTATGCTTTCGGCGGCGAAGGTCTCCCATTGAGTCTACTCCCGGATACGGTCGTTCTCATCATGGTGATCCTCACCGTGGCCTGGTCGCTGCGCCGTCGCATAACGGATCCGCTTCGTCGCCTGAGGCGGGACATCGACGCAGTCGACCTCACGCGGGAAATGCCTTCATGGTGGGATACGAAGGTACGCCGCGACCCCACAGAGGAGACACGTCGCGTCCGTGAGGTGCTCGGCGATGCCGCCCGGCGGGTTCGGGCGGAGATCGACGAGCGGCGACAGACGGAATCCGACCTTGCGACCTCGGTTGCCGAGAAGAGCGTACTTCTCAAAGAAATCCATCACCGGGTCAAGAACAACCTGCAGATGGTGGTGAGCCTTCTCTCCCTGCAGCGCCGCGCCATCACGAACGAGGAGGCTCGCAGTGCCCTGGAAGATAGCGGAACCCGCATTGCCAGTATGGCCCTCGTGCATGAACTGCTCTACCGAGAGGAGCTCTACTCGGCGATTGATCTTGCCGACTACATGCACGACCTCGGTAGCCTGATCGTGAGCCAGACATCGGAGGGCGAGCGGCGGATCGGCGTGCATTACGCCGTCGAATCACAGTATCTCGAGCTCGATGTGGCAATTCCGCTGGGTCTCATCGTCAACGAGTTCCTCACCAACGCAGTCAAGCACGCCTTTTGCGATCGAAGCGAGGGTACGATCACGATTACCGGTAGCCGCGATGCGGAGGCAGGTCGCACGACACTCACTATATGTGACGACGGTGGGGGACTTCCGACCGATTGGGAGCAATTGCGTACGCGCAGCCTCGGCCTGCAGATCGTCTCGAGCCTCTGCGAGCAGATTGGTGCAGAGCTCTCAATCGAATCCGGAGAATCGGGCACCTGTTTCACTCTCAGGTTCGCATCATGAGGGCCGATTGTGATGGCTCACTCTGCCTCTGACCTCGCCTTGCGCTCGACCTCCTCGACCCGCGCCATGATCTCCTGGTACTTGCGATTCGTGATGGGAAAGAAACTGAGAACGATAATGCCGGCTACGAAAAAGAAGGCGGGGACGGGGCCGGTGAGAAGGCGGATGCCGAACATCGCGGCCTCCGACTGCGTCTCGGCCGGTATGCCGCCCACGCTCTCCTGGTACCCGAACATCGACAGCATCCATCCGCTGAGGCCGATGCCGACGGCCTGGCCGATCTTGCTCGAGAAGGTCCACATGCCGTAGAACACGCCCTCCCGTCGCACGCCCCGCTCGGCGTAATCATACTCCACCACGTCAGGCACGATGGACCAGGGCATGACGTAGTTCGTGGCGAAGCCGAGCCCGGCGACGAACATCAGGACGTAGCTGAACTGCACGCCGCTGCGATGCCCGAAGAAGAAGAACACCAGGACCCCGACGGCGAAGATTCCCATCCCGATGTTGTAGCTGAGCTTCTTCCCGATGCGCCGGGAGATGCGCACCCATAGCGGAATTGCGATGACCGCCGCGCCGAGCAGGATGGGGAGTGCGATCTGGAACGCCGCCTCGCTGCCGTAGATGTAGCGGAAGTAGTAGAGAAGCGAGGTCTGGAGCACGTTCACACCCGTCATGTGCAGGGTCCAGGGGATGAGCGCGGTGAGGAAGGCCTTCATCGTGAGCACCTGCAGGTAGGATTTGAAGACCTGCTCCTGGCGGTGGAGACGCGGCTTGGGATGCTCGCGCACAGAGAACACGACGATGAGCATGGCAACCGCCATGATTCCGCCGGTCACGAAGCCCATGCCCGTCCACGCGAGGCGCCCGCCGCCGAACGCGTTGACCAGCGGCAGGACAACCGCGACCCCGACGAATGTCCCGACCACCGCGAAGCTCATCCGGAAGCCGTTGAGAACGGTGCGCTCATGGTAATCGTCGGTGAGCTCAGGTGTCAGCGCGCTGTAGGGGATATTCACCAGGGTATAGGCCGTGTTCACGAGGCAGTAGGTGATGGTGGCCAGGATGAAGAGCACCACCTGGCTCGCGGCACCGAACGGCATGAACAGCAGCCCCATGCTGAAGAACAGCAGCACGGCGCCGACTACGATAAAGGGCCTGCGACGCCCCCATCGCGTGGTTGTTCTGTCCGATATGTAGCCGACCGCAGGGTCGGTGACGGCGTCCCACACCTTGCCGATCATAATGGCGGTTCCGGCGAGACCCGCCGCGATTCCCGCCACATCGGTGAAGTAGAACAGGAGATAGAACCCCATCATCGTAAAGAAGAGATTCCCGCCGAGGTCTCCTATCCCGTAACCGACTTTCCTGCCCGTCGATAATTGCTGCATACCGATCGCACTATACACCGAGATAGCGGGATACGCACGCAGGAAATGCGGGCGAAGATCGTTGCAGGCTGCATGAGTAGAGGCGCGCGGCATGTTGCAATCTGCCGATTTTTCCGCGCCGCCGCCCGCGCAGCCCCGGGCGATGCCCCGGCCCGCCCCCGGTGAAGGCCGCGGCCGTCGCCCATGA
>CAYOFA010000133.1:0-1831 GCA_964402885.1 uncultured Spirochaetaceae bacterium | reverse complement strand
GCCCCGGGCGATGCCCCGGCCCGCCCCCGGTGAAGGCCGCGGCCGTCGCCCATGAGACTCCCGGCGAGGCCACCTGTGAGGGCGCGAAAGTGCCCGCGGCACGCCGGAACGCCGGCTGTCCCCGCCGCCGCACATCTCGACTGTGCGGCTTCGGCCTCCTGGCCCGCTCTTTGCAATGATGTCGGTAGAACCACAGATCAAGGAGGTTGGATATGAAAATCAAATGTGGAGTTCCGGTATACGCAAACGGCGAGCACGTCGGAAACGTGCGTGGCGTACGCGTGGATGCGGTAAACGACCGTGTCAGCGGAGTCGTCCTCGGGCCGAGCACCTCCGAGCATGAGTGCTACGAGCTCGAGCTCGAGCGGATCTCCTCCGCGGACACCGAGAGCGTCCGCACGGATGCCCCGGCGGAGCAGGCGGTCAAGCTGCTCTCGACCACGTGCGGGGAAGAGGACGTGCGCATGTCGCACTGGCTGAACAGCCTGGTGCCCGATACCGGCTGGGAGTCCTCCGACCTTTCGGCGCGGTTCGTCACCTTTTCCGAGCCCGACCGGGGCGAGTTCACGCTGCCGGGCTCACGCGAGGTCGGCATAGAGTCCTGCGGCGCCGGCATATTCGAGTCCATCGAGGTCGATGCCCGGGGCTATATCGATAGCGTGACCTTGCGCGTCGATGAGAACACCGGCGCAACGGTACCGATGAAACCCGTGATGAAACGCTCCCGCGATTCGCTCGTGGAGTCCGCGCACAGCAGCCTTCGACCCGCCTGACAGGCTCAGCGCCGCCGGCCATCCGCCGCCGGCGGCCGTATTCCGAGGGTCTTCATTTTCCGGTACAGGGTGCTTGGATCGATACCGAGCTCTTTCGCGGCTCTGGAGCGGTGCCCACCGGTTCTCCGGAGGGCAGCCTCGATTGCACTGCGTTCGAGCGACTCGAGTGTCCCCCCGCCGACAGCGGATGCGCCGAGCTGATCCTGAAACTCCTGCGGGAGGTCCTCCACCTCGATCCGGCCCTCGGGGCGAAGGACGAATGCCTGCTCGATGATGTTCTCGAGCTCGCGCACGTTTCCCGGGTAGTGATAGAGCATCAGGCGGTTCAGCGCCTCTTTCGAGACGCCCGAGACCTGTTTCCCCTGCAACTGATTGAACTTGGCGATGATACCGTCCACGAGCAGGGGTATGTCCTCTTTTCGCTGACGCAGGGGTGGGAGCACGACGTGAATGACGCGTATGCGGTAGTAGAGGTCGTCGCGAAACCGCCCCTGCTTCACGAGGGTCGCGAGCGGTCTGTTCGTGGCCGCAATGACCCGCACATCCACCGGCACGGGCTTCACCGAGCCGAGCGGTTCCACCTCACCCTCCTGCAGCACACGCAGAAGCCGGACCTGCATCGCAGGCGAGATATCGGAGATCTCGTCGAGGAAGATCGTGCCCCCGTCGGCGAGCTGGAAGCGCCCCGGCTTGTCCTTACGGGCATCGGTGAAGGCGCCGGCCTTATGGCCGAATAGCTCGGACTCGAGCAGGCTGTCGGGCAGCGCTCCGCAGTTGATGGCGATGAACGGCTCGGCGCGACGTGGCGAGAGGTTGTGAATGGCTCGTGCCACGAGCTCCTTGCCGGTTCCCGTTTCCCCTTCGATCACCGCAGTGCTCGAGCTCTCCGCAATGCGCGGAATCAGGGAGAACAGGCGTTGCATGGGCGCGCTCTTGCCGATGATGTCCTGCAGGGTATAGCGACCGTCGAGCTCCCTGCGCAGGCGCTCGATGGCGTCGACGTCGCGGAAGGTGAGCACCCCGCCGACGACCCGGCCGTCCTCGTCTCGAAGCGGTGA
>CAYOFA010000132.1:0-9123 GCA_964402885.1 uncultured Spirochaetaceae bacterium | reverse complement strand
TCCAGTGGTGCTATTATGAGCGACATGGACCAGAACATCGTAACCTTCAGCGCCGAGGGCGGCTCGCAACTTCTGAAGTGCGTGGATACGCCGAACGACTTTTTCGGCGAAATGGCGCTCATCGACTCCCAGCCGCGTTCCGCCACCGCTACAGCGACCGCCGATACGCGCCTGCTCATGGTCACGGATTCCACCTTCGAGCAGCTCGTGCGCACGAACGGCGAGTTCGCCATCAAGCTGATCAGGGTTCTTGCCGCCCGTATCCGCGACACCAACCGCTCCCTGTCCGAGGTCGCCGCCACCTCGCCCAAGGATCGCTTCATCCGGGCCATGATCGACTACGCGCTCAAGCACGGCGAGCCCATGTACAACGGTTCCATCAAGATAAACGTCGCGTCGATGCAGGAGTGGATCAACTCCCACGTCGGCCTCTCGAAGAAACAGATAGATGCCCTCACCTACAGGCTGATCCGGGGAAACGACACGCCGTACGCGCCTGCCTCTGCGAAGACCGGCGAGAACGTGGTCCTTACCAGGGATTTCATCGCCAGAAATAACCGGCGAAAGGTCGCACCGGATGCCGTGCGGCCTTCGCCTGACGTAACGACGTAGCGCGGAAGTCGTGAGCCGGAACTCGAAGCAAAACGTGAACCAAAGGAGAGTGTCCTGGAGACAGTTCTGGAGACAGCCCGGCTGACAGCAGGAAACGCGCGGGCGCGACCGCTCAACGATAAGCAACCGGGCCGCCCCCGCCGGTCCGGCGGCGGCAACGTGCCGGGTGCCGGCGAGTTCGTGCTCTACTGGATGCAGCGGGCCCAGCGCACAGCCGACAATCATGCCCTCGAAACAGCGGTCTCTGCGGCAAACCAGCTCGGTCTGCCCGTCCTCGTGGCCTTCGTTCTCACGGATGATTACCCGGAGGCGAACCTGCGCCACTACCGCTTCATGGCCGAGGGGCTGCGCGACGTGGCCGCAGCCTGTCGGCGCCGCGATATCGGGTTCACGCTGAGGTATGGCTCACCTCCACGCGTAGTCTCGGAACTCGCACAGAGCGCAGCGTGCGTGGTCTGCGACGGCGCGTATCTGCGGCACCTCAGGGGCTGGCGGCAGCAGGTCGCGAACGCCTCGCCGGTCTGTGTGGTCGAAGTGGAAGCGGATATCGTTGTTCCCGTGGAAGTCGCATCCGACAAGCGCGAATACGCCGCCCGCACCATCAGAAAGAAAGTCATGGGGCGTCTCGAGGATTATCTCGTGCTCCCCGCCGCCGAGCGGCCCGAGCAGCCGGCCTCCCGGATACCGTCACGCTTCACCGACACCACTGCCGGCGCGAGCGGCGGAGGCACCGGCGCGCGGGCAGGCGCTCATACCGTCCTCGACCCCGGCGATCCCGAAGCCCTATGCGCCTCACTCGACCTCGACCGAAGTGTTCCCGCCGTGCCGTGGTTCCTCACCGGCGGCGAGCAGGAGGCGACCCGCAGATTCGAAGAGTTTCTGGCCGAGCGGGCTCATCTCTACGCGCAGAATCGAAACGAGCCGGCGACGACCGACACCTCATACATGAGCGCGTACCTGCATTTCGGCCACATCTCGCCGGTCCGGCTGGTGATGCGCATGCGTGAAGCGGCGGAGGCCGATGGTGGCATTCGTGACAGCCTGGACGGATTCGTCGAGGAGCTCGTGGTGCGGCGGGAACTCTCGCAGAACTACGTCTACTTCGAGCCTCGATATGACCGCTACGAAGCTCTCCCCGACTGGGCGCGGGCCACGCTCAGCGAACACACCTCCGACGAGCGGCCCGCCATCTATTCCACGGAAGAGCTCGAGCGCGCCGAAACTCGTGACCCGTACTGGAACGCCGCCATGCGGGAAATGCTCGCAACCGGCTACATGCACAATTACATGCGCATGTACTGGGGAAAGAAGATTCTCGAATGGAGCGAGGACCCCGCGGAAGCCTTTCGTCGCACGCTCTACCTCAATAACCGGTACTTCATCGACGGCCGCGACCCGGCATCGTACGCCAACGTGGCCTGGATCTTCGGCCTGCACGATCGCCCCTGGCCCGAAAGACCGGTGTTCGGCAAAGTGCGCAGCATGAAGGCCTCAGGCCTCGAGCGAAAGTGCGACATGCCGGGGTACATCGCGCGGGTGGAGGCGCTGGAGGCCGAGGCGCGGCAGAACGGCGAGTGACACAGCGCTCGCGTCCCGGGCCCCGCACGCCCGGCGGCCCCCCGCATGCCCGAATCCCGGGGCCCCGAATCCCCGGGCCCCGCACGCCCGGCGGCCCCCCGCATGCCCGGGGCTACTTCGCCGGGTAGCCGATCGCCTCGAGGTCCTCCCGGGCTTTCGACTCGTCGAATGCGGACTCGTCCACGACGCGAAACGTAACGGTCCCCTTCTTGTGGTCGGGCTTCACGTCCTCGACACCGCCGGCCATCTCGAGGGCGGTTTTCACCCGCATCTCGCAGTGCCCGCAGTGCATATCTGGAATCTCGAACGACTTCTTTTCGCCTTTTGATCCGAATAGTGCCATAGTAGGCAAAGGATAGGTAAATCGGATCGCTTCTGTCAACTATAGGCAGGCAGTTGACAACTGCTCCCGTAGGTCGTAAAGAGAAGACATGGTGATTAACTGGATCGCGAAACTGATCGCAGGGCTCATCGCAAACCGGCGTCCCGGTGAAGTCGGGGCAGGGATCGCCTTCGGTCTGCTTCTGGCCCTGCTGCCGCCGGGGAACCTGATATGGCCCCTCCTGTTCATCCTGACCTTCTTCCTGAAGCTGAATCTCGGTGCCGAACTCGCCGCCCTCGGCATCTTCAGACTCGTCGTTCCGGCGGCGGATCCTCTTCTCGATGCACTCGGCTTTCGTATCCTGACAGCCCCGTCGTTGACTCCGCTGTGGACGAGTCTGTATGAGATACCGCTTCTGCCCTTCACGCAATTCAACAACTCCATCGTGATGGGCGGCCTCATCGCCGGCATCGTCCTCTGGATTCCGGTCTTCTTTCTCGCGCGCGTCGGCGTCGTCGGGTTCCGCTCGCACATTCAACCGAAGATAGCCGAGAGTCGCATCGTAAAGGCCTTCACACGGATTCCACTCGTGTCGAAGTTCGGCCAGGCACTCCGCCGTTTCCGCGGAGCCTACGCAGCATTCGGGTAACGATATGGGACACAGCATACCGAAGCGGTTTCGAAAGGAGCTTCCGCAGAAGAAGTTCCAGAAAAAGATCCTCGGACGCGTACATCTGGCGAAGGAGCGGCAGTTCCTCGACTCCGTGTTCGAAACGACAGACGAGGGTACCCGCCGCATCCCGGAGTCGCTATCCGAGGAAGATCGGGCACACCTGGCAAAGCTCGCCAAAGACATAAAGGCAAACCGCGGGTCGGTACGACGGGTTCGTCTCGCCGCCCTCGGCATCATCATTGTCGGCGTCGTGGTGTTCAACCTGTTCTTTCTCGACGCCCTTCTCGCGCGCGCCGCCGAGCGCGGCCTCGAAGCGGTGTTTGCCGCCCGAAGCGAGGTCGACGAGCTCGATTTCTCCCCTCTTGCAGGTGAGCTGACTATCGCGGGAGTGACCGTAGGTGACCGACAACGTCCGATGCGCAATCTCTTCGAGCTCGAGGCGCTGACAGCGTCGGTCAATCCTGTGGAGCTGCTCAAGGGCAATGTCGTCATTCGTGAGGCCTCCGTGGCGACCATCCGAACCGGCACAGCCAGATCCACGAGCGCGGCGTTGCCCGGGACGGATGGCACCGACGGCGAGCCGGGTCAGGATGGTCCGTCGTTGGTAGACAGGGCGCGGGACGCCGCCGAGGGTACCTTCGACGGTGTGAGCCGCCTCGCGGACCCTGCCGCCCTCGTGGAGCAGGAGCTCTCCAACCTCGAGAGCCCCGCACTCGTGGAGGACATCCGCGCCGAGTACGAGTCCTTCACCGATCGCTGGACAGAGCGGGTGGGAGCGATTGAGAGCGCGAGCGAGGAGACCGTCACCCTTGCCGCCCGCGTTCGCGACATCGATCCTGCCGGCCTGGATACCCCCCAGGAAATCGCCGATGCTCTCGTCCTCGTACGTGAAGCATCGCAGCAGGTCGATTCCGTCCTCACCGACGCCCGCGAGCTCGCGGGCGAGACCAGCGAGGAGTATCGCGAGGTAGAGACCACAATGAGCCGGGTGCAGGAAAGCCTGCAACGGGACTTCGAGTACATCGGCTCTCGCTTCTCGCTGGACTCCGTGGACGTCTCCGGCTTCGTCTCGGGGCTGGCGGAGGAGTTTCTCGTGCGCCTCCTCGGCGAGATCTACGGCACCGCACAGCGCGGGCTCGACATCGCAGAGCGGTTGAGGCGGCAGACCGAAGATGCAGACGCCGACGGCGGAATCTCGCGGGCACCCGGGCGGATCGTTACCTTTCCGGCCGTGGTCTACCCCCGATTTCTCCTCCAGCGTGCCGCACTCGGGGTGGAGCCCGGGAATCTCGATGCGCGACTCGACGGTGAGCTGACCTCCGTGTCGAGTGATCCGTCACTCGTGGGAGAGCCTACGCGGCTTTCACTTGCGGGCGCGCGGGGCGGGACCTCGCTTGCAGCAGAGAGCGAGCTGAGCTACGACAACGGCAGGGCCGATGAGCTCCTGACTACGGTGTCGGGCGCCGGTCTTTCCTTCGATACTTCGGAGATACCGCGTCTCGGGGCGCTGCGGTCGAACTATGAGTTTCAGACGACCCTGCAGCTGGCTGCCGGCGGAGGCGCCACGTCGCGAACCACCGTCGAGCTTGCCGATCTGGAGCTCGACCGGGAGGAAACGGAGAATCTCGTGGTGACGGCGGTACAGGACGTCGTCGCGGGGCTCGGCACGGTCGACGTCGATGCCGAGTTTACGATCTCAGAAGGCATCGCGCGCCTCGACCGGCTTTCCACGAGCGCCGATGACGCGATACGGCAGGGTGTTGCCTCTACCCTCAATGCCCGCCGCGACGAGTATGTGGAGCGTGCGCGCGCCGAGCTCGAGGGCAGAATCGAGGAGGAGCTCGCCGTGCTCGAGCCGCTTCGTGAGCGCGCAGCCGGCATTCGCACGGAGGCCGAGCGCATCCGCGAAGCCGTTGCCGCACGCGACCGCATCATCGAGGAGAAGCGTGCCGAGCTCGAGGAACGCTCGAGGGCGCTTACGGCGGAGCAAAGAGAGCGGGTGGAAGATGAAGCCCGGGACCGCGTGAGAGATGCCACGGAGGACCTCGATCTCGACGGACTCGGTTTCTGAGCGCATGAGTGCAGTCGTCGTCCGCCGGCCCCGCATCGCCGATATCGAAGACTACGCGATACCGGAACTCGCCGACGGTGAGTGCCTCGTTCGGGTGTTGCGTGCGGGGCTCGGCCCCTCGGACATCCACATGTTTTGCGGTGATTACGCGGAACAGCACTTTCCCCGTATTCCCGGAGCGGACGTGCTCGGCATTGTGGAAACCTGCGCGGGCAGTTTCAGCCCCGTTCGACGCGTGCTCATCCCCCCAACCATATCCTGTGGTTCCTGTACCGCCTGCCTCGCAGGCGACGAGCACCTCTGCCTCGCCCCCGGTCTCATCGGCCGCGAGCGGGACGGGGGCATGCGCCCCTGGATGAGCGTACCGTCGGGGCTGCCGGTACCCGCGCCCGACGATGTCGGCGACGACACGGCGGTGTGTATACCCGACACCGCGTTCGCGCTCCGCCTCGTCGCAGAGGCGGCCGCAGGGCTCGGCGGCGTCACGCGAAGAACCGAGGATGCCTTCCTCGTGGTATTCGGCGCGGGATTCCTCGGCGTGGTTGCAAGCCTGGCCGCCGCCGAGCACGGATTTCGGCCCATTCTCGTCGATGTGGTGCAGGCGCGCCTCGAACTTGCGCGCGAGATGGGCGTGCGAGATATCTGCAATCCCCTCAGGGACTTCGTCGGCGACCAGGTACACTGGATAACGCGCCGGCGATACGCAGAGGCTGCGGTCGTGGTAAGTGAGGACCCCGAGGCGGTGCTCACCGCGGCATCGGTACTGCGCCCGGGTGGACGCCTTCTTCTCACCGGCCATCATCCGGATTCCGCGCTCCCGGCCGCCCGGATCGTCGACAACTCCATCGAGGTGCGCGGCGTGCGCCGCACGCGAACGCTCTACGGCGAAGCGGCCGGCTTCATCAGACGCCACCTCACGGCATACGAGTCCCTGGTATCGCTTCGACTCGAGCCGTCGAGTATGCCGCAGGCGCTCGAGCTCGCAGCAGAGGACCCCAAGTCCTACATGAAGATCATCTGCAACATGGAATAGAGGAGTCACTCCATGGCCTACACTCGCATCATGCTCTCCGGAAGCTACCACGACGGCCCCGCCAACGAAGGCCTTTCAATCGGCTCGCGATCCCGTCCGCGCTTCCGCTATGACCGGTTCTTCGAGCACGTCCGCCGCCTTCTCCGCTCGCGTCGCATCAGGACCGTAATCGTAGATCACAGAGCCGACTTCTCACCCGGCGGTTTCGCCGCCGTCGAGAGCATACGTGCGGAGCTCGTGCGACTTGCAGACGCAGGAAAGAAACTCGTGTTCTGCTGTGAGGAATGTGATTTCCTGACCCTTTACCTTGCCTCCGCCTGCCCCGTTCGCATCATCCATCCGTCGGGTGAGCTGCGCGTGCTCGGCATAGCGCGTCGTTTCCTCTTCTTCCGGCGTCTTCTGGACCGTTTCGGCGCGCGGATGACGATCCTGCGTCGGGGACAGTACAAGAGCGCCGCCGACGGCTTTCGCCGCGATTCCCTCGATCCCGCGAACCGCGAGCAGTACGAAGCCTTCTACGGCGGCGCCCACGACCGACTTCTCCAGGTGATCGCTGAAGGCCTTGGAAAGACCGCCGAAGACCTCGGCGTACTCATCGAGGGCCATGTCCTGCCCGCTGAACAGGCGGTGAGCCACGGCTGGATGACGCGGGCTGCCACCGTGCACGAGGTTGTGCGAGACCTCGAGAAAGAACACAAGGAGAAGCACCGGGCAACGAAGCTCCATGGCCGTGTCGGTCGACGTGGCACGAGAGTCGCCGTTCTTTTTCTCGACGGCGCCATCTGCGACGGCGAATCCCGCCGGGATCCCGTCCTCGGCCGCTGCGTGGGTGACAGAAGCCTCGTACGTGAAATCCGGGCTCTGGCGGACGATAAGCGCACGAAGGCCGTCGTCCTGCGGGTGAGCTCGCCCGGGGGCAGCGCACTCGCATCCGAAAGCATTCGCCGTGAGCTCCTCCATCTCCATGAGAAGAAGCCGATTGTCGTTTCGATGGGGAACGTCGCCGGTTCGGGCGGGTACTGGGTGGCAACTGAGGCGGACCGGGTCTTTGCCGAACCGAGCACCCTGACGGGATCGATCGGGGTCATCATGATCCTCCCCGAGCTCGAAACGACGCTCAAGCGACAGGGGATAACAAGTGACGCCGTGCTCACCGGGCGCTTTGCCGACCTCGGAAGCCCATTTCGCCGCATGAGCCGCGATGAGCACGAGCTCCTCGACACGCGCATCGAGCAGGTCTATGAGGACTTCCTCGAACGGGCCGCAGTGGCGCGAAAGCTGTCTCGGGAGGCCGTCGAGAACGTAGCGGGCGGACGGGTATGGTCCGGTGCGGACGCGCTCTCCGTCGGGCTCGTGGACGAGCTCGGCGGGCTCCCGGAGGCGCTCGAGTGGCTGCGCTCGCATTTGCGCAGTTCGCGCCTCGCACTGCGGTTTCACCCCCAGGTGAAGCCGTCGATCATCGAGCGCGTGCTCGCGAAGCGGTTGTCGGCTACAGCGGCAGCGGCCGGGGCCGACGGCTCCCTGCCCGTCGGGACGGAGTTTCACGGCCCGGCGGCCGGCGCGGGCGCCACGGCGGCCGGAGCCGCCGGAGGGGGCTTCGCCACCGGAAGCTTCGCCGTCGCCGAGGCGGTCCTCGCGCTCCGGAGGCGTCCCCTCGCAATCGTACCGGAGCACCTCACGGGCACCGACCTTCTCGAGCGGTGAGACCGGCGCGGCGAGACTGAAGCGGCGAGACCGGTGCGCCCGCCCCGGGTGACGGCCGCCGCCTCACGCCGCGCTGCGACGCGTCAGTCCACGTCACAGCCGCGGCTGTTGTCTATGTATACCGGCAGATTGAAAACACTGTCGCGGGTGATGTAGTCGATACTCTCGTTCGGGAGCTCACCGAGCTCCGCGTGATACTGCTGTATCCTGCGATAGGCATCCATGGAGAGGACCACCCGCGTCGGACGCTCGCCCCGCTCTTCCTTTTCCTTTCGCTTCTTCAGGATGAGCAGAATGAGCTCCTCGGCGGCAAGGTCCTCCCCGGTTGCCATACTACTGGAACAGCCCGAGCAGATTGTACTTTCCGAACACCGACACCGTGATCAGCGATATGGTCGCCATGATCTTGATGAGGATGTCGAGAGACGGCCCGACGGTGTCCTTCAGCGGATCCCCCACGGTATCGCCGACAACGCTGGCAGCGTGCGCCTCCGAGCCCTTACCACCGTGGTGGCCCTGCTCGATGTACTTCTTCGCGTTGTCCCACGCCCCGCCGGAGTTCGCAGTGAAGAGGGCGAGCATGATGGCGGACAGTGTCGTGCCGATAAGCAACCCCCCGACGAACTCCGTCCCCAGCAGGAATCCTCCCACGAGGGGCGCAAGCACGGCGAGGAGCGCCGGTGTCTTCATCTCGGCGAGGGCGCCGGCGGAGGAGATCTCGATAGCCCTTCGGTAGTCCGGGCGCGTCTCCCCGCTGAGGATCCCGGGATCCGCTTTGAACTGACGGCGAACCTCCTGGACCATCTTGCGGGCCGCCTTCGCGACGGCTTCTATGAGAATACCCGAAAACAGATACGGAAGCGCCGCACCGACGAGCCCCCCTGCAAGCGTGAGCGGTGAAATGATATCGAGCACCAAGACGAACGTGTTTATGTCGTCCGCGGGCCCGGCCTGCGAGTAGAGGTAGGAGGCAAACAGCGAGAGGGCCGCCAGCGCGGCCGAACCTATTGCAAAGCCCTTACCGATAGCGGCGGTTGTGTTACCGACCGAGTCGAGCTCGTCGGTGATCTCGCGTACGTAGGGGTCGAGTGCAGACATCTCGCTGATGCCACCCGCGTTGTCGGCAATGG
>CAYOFA010000131.1:2439-9132 GCA_964402885.1 uncultured Spirochaetaceae bacterium | reverse complement strand
GCAACACGGGAGCAGAGGTGCAGGTGCACAACAATGGCGTACAGCGACTGAGCTCAGGTGTCGCGGGTCTCGATCAGATTCTCAACGGCGGATTCCCGGCCGGCAGAATCTATCTGGTCCATGGCGATGCGGGCACGGGCAAAACGACGACGGGTCTCCACTTTCTCATGGCGGGTGCCGCCGCAGGCAAGCGGTGTCTGGGCCTCACGCTGCTGCAGACCCTCTCCGAGCTGCGGGAAATCATCACCTCCCACGGATGGGACACGGACGGCATCATCCTTTCGGAGTTGCCGCGGGAGATTCGGGATGCCGCCACGAGGGGGCAAACGGTGTTCAACACCGCCGACCTCGAGCTCACCGAGGTAACCGACGCGATCGAGTCGGCGATCACCGAGCATCAGCCCGAGTGCCTCTTCATCGACTCGTTGAGCGAGCTCGGCGTCCTCGTGGATACGCGCTACCAGCTGCGCAGACAGCTTCTGAGATTGAAGCAGTTACTCGACTCCATCGAGTGCACCACGATCCTCTCCGCCGGGGCTGCCGGAGACCTGGACAATGCCACCCTGGAGACTCTGGTGCACGGGGTGATCGGGCTGGAAATGAAGGCCCCGGAGTTCGGCAGACCACGCCGACGGGTCCTCGTCAGCAAGATGCGCGGGATGGATTTTCAGGCCGGCTACCACGATGCGGACATCGTGACGGGCGGCCTGGAGGTATACCCGCGCATCCTGGCAGGAAGCAGGCGCACAGAGGAGCGGGTTGCCATACCGAGCGGAAACGAGGGTCTCGATTCGCTCCTCGGTGGCGGTATCGAAGAGGGGACGACGTGCGTCATCTCAGGCACGTCCGGAGCCGGCAAGAGCACTCTTAGCTGTCTCTACGCCCACGCTGCGGCACTGAGGGGTGTACGCACATCGATGTTCTGTTTTGATGAGCGTATCGAGACACTTCTTCGCAGATCAGCCCTCCTCGGTATGCCGCTCGAGGAACATATCGATGCCGGGCTCATCAGGATTCACCAGATCAACGTGGGAGACCTCTCTCCCGGGCGGCTCTCTCACATGATTCGCCACGCCGTCGAAGAGGAGGGCGTGCGGATCGTCATTCTCGACAGTCTCAGCGGCTATCTCCAGTCGATGCCGGGCGAGCGTGAGCTCATCACCCAGCTCCACGAGTTGCTCGGCTACCTTTCGGGGGCCGGCGTCCTGTCCCTGATGGTCGTGGCGACCCACGGACTGTTCGGAGATGCGGAGTCGCCGATCGATGTCAGCTACATTGCCGATACGGTCATCCTCCTTCGCCACTTCGAGGCCCGCGGCGAGGTGCGACGATGTCTCGCGGTGCTGAAGAAGCGTTTCGGCGACCACGAGCACACCATACGGGAATTGAAGCTCAGCTCCGACGGCATAACCGTCGGCGAGCCCCTGAGCTCTTTCAGCGGCCTGCTGACGGGTCGCCCCCGCTACGAGGGAGAATCCGCCCACCTGCTCGGCCGCGATAGTCGGCAGAAGGGCTGATGCATGGCGTCCCGGAACGAAGAGTCCATGGAGATGCCGGGCGCGGTGCCCGACCACGAGCTGAGGGTTCTACTCCTCACCCCGACGGGGCGTGACACTCCTCTCATCTGCGACCTGCTCACCGAGCACGGTATCAGCTGCACAGCAGTCAGGACACTCGACGCACTTCTCGATACCATGGGCACGAGCTACCCCGTCGGTGTGGCCGTTATCGCCGAGGAAGCAGTCGGCCCCGCGGACGCGGCGAAACTCGCGGCCGGCTTCGACGCCGAGCCCGCGTGGTCGGACCTCCCCGTTTTGCTCCTGGCTCGACCACAGGCTGCTTCGTCGCCCCTGCAGGGCGTACTGAACAGGCGCAGCACGCATGTGCTGCATCGACCTCTCAAGCCGGCGACCCTGCTCTCGGCGGTCCGCTCGGCCATCGAGATCCGCCGCAGACAGTACGAGGTACGGGATCTTCTGGAGGACGCGCGAAACCTCAACGACCAACTGCAGCGTCGCACGACGCAACTCCGCCGCCTCTCACTGCAGATCGGAGACGCCGAGGAACAGGAGCGCCGCCGGCTCGCGGTATACGTTCATGATGATCTGCAACAGATCCTCGCAGGTATCAAATTTCACATCGATGTCACACGCCTGCAGATCGACGAGCCCGAGGAGGCGGGTGCCGGGCTAGAGCGGATCGGCACGCTGGTCAGGGATGCCATTGCGGGAACCAGATCCCTTGCGCACGAGCTGAGTCCCGCAGCGCTCCACCGCAACGGCCTTCCGGCGGCTCTCAACTGGCTGGCCGAGCACGTGCACGCGCTCCACGGACTGCAGGTCGAGGTCACCAACCCGGCTGAGGAGCTGCATCTCGAGGCTCCGACGGCCATCTTTCTTTTTCGTGCAGCGCAGGAGCTGTTGTTGAACGTGTCGAAGCACGCCCTCACCGACCACGCGGAGATCCGGCTGGAGCGCGAAGAGGCCGGCGTTCGCCTCGAGGTCATCGACCGGGGGCGAGGGTTCGACGCCGCAGAGTTCAACGACGTCGAGGCGCCGCCCTCGTTCGGTCTGTTCAGCATCCGGGAGCGGGCGGAGTTGCTCGGCGGGACGACGCGGATCGCGAGCGTCTCCGGCGAGGGCACAACAGTCACCCTGTTCATGCCGACCGAAGAGCCGAGGCGGGGCGCCGAAACGACGGAGGCGGCGGAAGACACGAGGCCCGAAGCCGCTGAACAACCGACCGCCGACAGCGAGGGTAGGATCGGCGACTCCCGCATCAGGGTGGTGCTCGTCGACGATCATGCGGTAGTGCGAAGCGGGCTCAGGCTGGCCCTTACCCAGGAACCCCGGATCGAGGTTGTCGACGAGTGCGACGACGGTTTTCAGGCGGTGCAGGCGGCCGAACGCCTGCCGCCGGACATCATCGTCATGGACGTCGAAATGCCGGGAATGGACGGCATCGAGGCGACCAGGCGCATCAAACGCCGGCATCCGGGAATCAGAATCATCGGACTCTCCATGTTCGACGATCCGGAAACATCGAGGAAGATGCGTGACGCCGGGGCGGACTCATACCTGCCGAAAGCCGGCCCGAGCGAGGAACTCATCGCGGAAATCCTGGCGCGAACCGAATCCCGGGCGCCCTGACTTCTCTTCGCGGTGGGCCGTCTCCTATCGACCCCGCTCCCGCTGGAGGAACTCCTCGAAGGCGTCGTCCTCGTCCGCCCGGAACTTCCGGAAGGCTTCTTCCTCCGCGCGGCGGGCCTCCTCGAAGAACGACTGGATCTCCTCGAAGTCGAAGAGATCCCGATCGTCCCAGCTCCCGCGGTAGGTCGTTTGCGCTTCCCCTGGCACGACGCGGTCGTCGGTGCGCGAGAAACCGAGCTCGCGGCGGCGGCGCTGCCACTCTGCGTCGCGGTATCCCGCGTCGTCGAACGAGTCCCCATCGACGCCGAGTCGTCCCATCACGACGCCGTGGGTCGCGGCACCTTCGCGAGTGCCGGCGAGGGGTATCACCCGATACGTGCCGCGGCTGTCCCATTCGTCGCGAAGCCAGCTCGTCGACTGCACCTGCACCTGCGGCAGCCATTGCCCGGCCCGGGGGTCGAAGCGTTCGATGCGATATGCCTCGGCTCCCGCGACCGCGGTCCACCGAAGCCCCTGCTGACCGGGCCCGGCTCGATCATCCACGCCGATCCAGTCAGGTGCGTCGAGCGTAGCCGTCGCGGCGCCGATCGAAACGGTGATCGCCCTGGTGGCCTGCCCCTCGCCGGATTCGTTGAAGGCCGTGACGATGTAGGACACCGTCCCGGAACCTTCGATAGTCTCGTCGAGGAACCCGGTGTCGCGGGTGCGGCCGATACCCACGAAATCGCTCTTCTCATCGTCGAATCGATATACCCGATAGCCGTCGGCGCCGTCCACGGAACTCCAGCTCACCCGCGCCGCGCGGCCGTCTACCGAAGCGGCGAAGTCGCCCGGTGTCCCCGGTGGTGAGCTCCGCGGCTCAGGCTCGGCACGGCGACCAATCGCCACCGCGCTCATGGGGCTCTCGCGCTCGGATCCGTCATCGGATACCGACACACTCCGCACCGCGTAGAGGTACTCCACCCCGGGAAGCGCGCTTTCGTCACGATAGCCGGGGTTTCGCGCAGTTCCGATCTCCTCGAATCGGCCGCTGCCGTTGTCTGCACGGTAGACGCGAAAGAAGGCGGGAGCGCCCACGGGCTTCCAGCTGATGCGGACCATGTCGACTGAGGCACCGTCGGAGGCGCGCACCGAGGCGGGCGCCCGCACTGTCTCCTGCGGCATTTCCACCCGGTCCTCGACACGGTAGGCCTCGAAGGCGGTGTCGCGGAACGTCTCGTAGCGCATCCACGCGTACCCCTCCTCGCCCCAGCTCGTCCCCCAGGAGTTGATGAGCCTGAAAGCCTGCCGGTCGTCATCGTAGCCCGCCAACGTCATCCCGTGCCGCCCGTACTCCTGCGGGCTGCGTTGCGTGTAGACACCTCCGTCATAGCTGATGAAGTCCCGGTAGAGCATGGCCCCGAACACCACCGGCTCGCCGTCGGCAAGAACGGTTTTGAGTGCCTCGAGATTCTGGGGATCGAGTCGCTCGTAGGACAGAATCGGGTACTTCTGCGCCTCCTCGAGGGCCTCCTCGCCGGGGCTGACCGTCAGATCCGTCGTATAGGGCATGGTCGCGAGGGTGGCACAGCCGCGTTCCTCGAGAAGGGCAAAAAGGCCCGGAAAGTGCGCGCCGCGGTCCTCGCCGTCGGAGAAGAGGTTGTAGAGAAACGACGGGGAGAACACCTCCGAGTCGCTGTCGGCGCCCCATCCGCGCTCAACGTTTTCCTGGTAGGAGCGAAGCGCGTAGGCGGATGCCCAGGCGCCGCAACTGCCGATGGGCCCCTGGTGACCGGGTGTCGGCATATGCTCCGAGAGATCCACCGTCCGGGGCAGCGGGTTTGCGGCCGAGGCGTCACCTGACGCGCCGGGAGAGGCTGCACTCTCGACCCGGGAAGCCGACGGCGCCGCCGAGCGCACCGCGCCGAGAAGCCGCGGTGCGGTGTTGTTCATGCCGAGGCCGAGGTCGTCCTGGGCCGCAACCTCCATGCCCGCTACCGCCATCATCGCAATTGCCAGCCCCGTCCCGAACACCAGTCTCTTTCGCATCGCAACACCTCACTCGAGCCTGCAGCTCACCTGAGTATAGCCGCGGGAGGCAGCTTTTTCCACGCAGCTTGCCTCCGACGGTGATCTCCAATACAGTGCAGGCTCAACAGGTGACGCTGCTTCGTCGCATTCAGGGGTCTTATGTGAGCTCAAGACGGAAAAGACGGATTCTGGCAATGATCCTGCTCCTCAGCGCGGTCCTCGCCCACGCCGCGGATGCCGACGGCATCGCTCGCGCCGGGGCCATGCCCTGGTGGGGATGGGCGATCGTTCTGTTTTTCTTCTCGCTCCTGCTCGGCATCGTGGCCGCCCTCGGTGGCGTCGGCGGCGGTGTGCTTTTCGTCCCGATAGTCAGCGCGCTCTTTCCGTTCCACCTGGATTATGTGCGGGGAGCCGGATTGATGGTTGCCCTCTTCGGTGCGCTCTCAGCGGCCCCGACCTTCCTGAAAAAGCGGCTCGCAAGCCTCCGTCTGGCCATTCCGCTCTCCCTCGTCGGCTCCATTGCCTCTATCGCCGGAGCCATGGTCGGACTGGCACTACCGGTGTACATCGTAGAGATTGCACTGGGCATCGTGGTCGTATCCGTCGTCGCCCTGATGCTTCGGTCGCGTAGCGACGCAAGCCGCCCGCTTCGAGCACCCGATGCCCTGTCCTCGGCGCTTGCGATACACGGCGTTTACTACGACGAGCGCTACGGCGGCGACGTGGAGTGGAATGTCCATACATTCGCGGTCGGTCTCTTCGCCTTTGCCGGAATCGGCTTCCTCGGCGGTGTATTCGGGATCGGAGCCGGCTGGGCCAACGTGCCGGCCCTCAACCTCATGCTGGGCGCGCCCTTGAAGATCTCGGTTGCAACGAGCGGGCTGGTCATCAGCATCAACGGCACCGCCGCCGGATGGATCTACCTAAACCGCCAGGCCGTCCTCCCCGTGATTGCCGTTCCGAGCGTCGCCGGGATCATGATCGGCACACGCGTCGGCGCCGCAATGCTCGGCAAGGCCAGACCGGAGGCGATCCGATGGCTGGTGATAGTTATCCTTTTTCTGGCGGGCTTGCGCTCAATTCTCAGTGGAAGTGGGGTGATGTAAGACATGAGGGCGAACGAACACGGGGACCTCGAGCCTCTCTACGCGCGGATTCTTCAACGCATCGTCATCTTCGGGTCGCTGCTCATGCTCGTGAGCTTCGTCATTTATGCCCTCGGACTTCTCCCATCGGTGATGGAGGCGGACCGCATCCCAACGGTCTGGCATCTTCCTGCCGATGAAGCAGCGCCCCTCATCGACCGCCCGCCCCTGTGGCACTGGGTACTCGCCCCCCACCGCGCCGACCTTCTCTCTCTGGGCTCCCTTGCCGTTCTGGCCGCGACGACGCCCGTCGGCCTCGCGGTACTCCTCGTGATTTTTCTGCGACGCAGGGATTTCGCCTACGCCGTCATGGTCTTCTCCCAGCTTGTCGTGCTGCTGCTCGCCGCGAGTGGCATGCTCAGTTAGCACCGAACCTCGGCGGGGCGGGG
>CAYOFA010000131.1:0-2339 GCA_964402885.1 uncultured Spirochaetaceae bacterium | reverse complement strand
CGTCGACTCTCCCCTCCCCTTCCCACCATCAGAATGATCGTCTTCCGCGTTCGCTCCATCACCACCGAGGAGGAACGAAACCGCGACGTGAAAAACTTCCATCTCGAGCAGGTGTTCCCTGACGAGCTCCGCGACTACGTTTGAGGCTTCGCCCGCCTCCTGCCCGCCCGTGAGATACCGGGCACCGATCCGTTGTTTCTGTTGCCTCTACAGCCCCTGGCGGGTACCATCGTGGTATGCGACTCTACATCATTACCGGAAGTTCACGAGGTCTCGGACTGGCGATTGCGAAGCTGGCGCTCGAAGACGATACGCTCATTCATACGGTTTCGAGGCATCGAAACGATGAGCTCGAGAACGCCGCGTCCGAGTCCGGTTCACAGCTCACGCAGCACGAGTTCGATCTCCAGGATGTCGAACGGATTCCCGGGCTGGTGGACGAGATTATCTCCTCTGCACAGGCCGCAGGGGGTGGCGAGGGGGGCGCCGTGGAGGACGCGATGCTCGTCAATAACGCCGGCGTGCTGGAACCTCTCGGTCCCGTGCGCGAGCTCTCCGCGGGGGCGCTGTCGACGCATGTCGCGGTGAACCTGACCGGCCTCATGCAACTCACCGCGTCCTTTCTCTCCGCCACGAGCGCGGCCGCCTACCCTCGCACCGTAGTAAACATAAGCTCGGGGGCGGCCACGAAGCCCTACGAGGGCTGGGGAGCCTACTGCGCAACCAAGGCGGCGGTGGAGATGTTCACCAGGGTCACGGCGCTCGAGGAAGGAGAACGCGGTGACGTGCGCATCGTCGCCGTTGCACCCGGTGTGGTGGACACCGACATGCAGGCCCTGATACGCCGGACCCCGGAGGAGAAGTTCCCCCATCGTCCGAAGTTCGTCGATCTCAAAGAGTCCGGCAAGCTCGCCGACCCGGCGGTCGCCGCCTCGCTCGTTCTGCGTGCGGCGCGGGATCCGGAGGTCGAATCCGGCGGCTGCGTCGATGTGCGCAAGCTCTACGGGGGCTGACCCCGTCCCCACGGGAGTCGGCCGGGACTACTCGAACCCGGCGAACATCGCCTCCCGCGCTTTCGCGAGGTTGAAATCCATGAAGTTCGGATACTTGCCCTTGCACCAGAAGGCTACGTGGAGGCAGTTCATCACCGAGGCCCAGCGCAGGGCGTCCTCGTCATAGGTGGTAACCGACTCGTAGCCCTCGAGAAAGGCGCGACGTGACGCTTCGGTGTTCATGTAGTTTCTCCGCTCGCGGAGTATCCACGCGAGCTCGTACTCGCGCCATCCACGCCCGGCAGCCTCCCAATCGAGAAGCGCGGTGACCGATCCGTTCTCCACCAGCGCGTTCGCGTCGTTGAGATCACCGTGGACGAAGACGATGTCTTTTTCCGGCGGCGGATTGTACTGAAGCCACAGCACGATTTCCCGAAACCGCGTATCCTCGACGTCCTCCTCGCCGAGAAACGAATACAGCGAGGTCCGCTGGTTCATCTCCCACTTCACGTCGGCACTGTGCAACTTTCCGACCCAGACCCCGAGATCATGAAGCGTCGGCTCGACGAGGGAAGCGTCGTGGTGGGGGCTGTAGGGCTTGAGAAAGTCGCGGAGCATGACTCCGGGACGCTCTTCGAGCGCCATGAACTCCCGTTTGTCGACGCCATGCCACAGCACGCGGGGTACAGGGAAACGCCGCTCGCCCAGTTCCTGAAGGACCGCGAGCTCGTTCGCTATCGAGGCCCGTGTACCCTTCGTAACCTTGAGGTAAAAGGTGAACTTTCGGTCGCTGCGCTTGCCCTCGATCCGATACACGGAGTTCATTTCCGCGGTACGGTCACGCTCGGAGGTGATGATACTGACGTCGTCCGGCAAAGCGTACGCGGGAACTGCCATTCGAACGCACTCTACCAGATTCCCCGCCGCCTGCTAGCGCTGAAAATCGGGTATGTCGAGGTAATCGACGACCTCGTCGCAGAGCTCGGCGAGCATCACCACCCCCTGCTTCACAGTCCTGCCCCGAAGCACCTTTTCGCGGTCGATGGAGGTGTATTCGAGCTCGTCCTCGGCGTTCTGACAGAGGATGCCGTCGCCGTTTATGTCCTCGACGAGGTCGTGAGCAAAGCGGCCGAGGCGGGCAAAGAAACGATCGGCTTCGATGAAGAGATTGTGACGCATCTCAACGAGTCGTTTAAGGATGTCCTGTTCGTACGGCTTGGAATACTCACCGGTGCGAACGCGTTTCGCCTCGGAAAGGTAGTCGTCTCGTCTGCGGGCGAGGTTGCTGAAGAGGTTGTAGAAGGTGTCGCGCTCGAGGGAGAACTTGACGTCGAGCCTGAGTTTTCG
>CAYOFA010000130.1:3986-9136 GCA_964402885.1 uncultured Spirochaetaceae bacterium | reverse complement strand
ATGACTACGTGGTGAACGTCACCTCGACCACAGTCCCGCGATTGCTGTCGCCGCCGGTCTCGCCGTCTTTGTCTGCGCTCTCCGCCCGGCTAACGCGAAGGTCCGCCTGCATCTGCTGCGAGAGAAGAAGCATCATCCGAAAGCCCAGCGATTCCTGGGACGCCACATCAAAACTTCCGGGCAGGCCCCGACCGTTGTCCTCTATTGTGAGCGTGGCGTTGTGCGGCGGGGCCGATCCATGAGCGGTGACTTCGGTCAGCGTGATCGAAAGCTCGTTCTCGCTGCCATCCGCCTGCGGGATAGCCCCTGTGGCCGTCCCGCCCCCGGTGTCGGGAAACGCGTGAGTCAGCGCGTTCGTGATCGCTTCGTTGGCAATCAGGCCGAGCGGCAGCGCGCTCCCGACCTCGATCGGCATCTCTTCGAGATCGAGGTTGACCCGCACTGTCTGAAACGCGTCATACCGGTCCTGCAGCTGGGGAATGATACGGCCGAGCACGGCGCCGAAGTCCACTTTTGACAGATCCTGCTCGTGGTAGAGCATGTTGTGAATGAGGCCCATGACCTCGATCCGGTCGCGGGTCTTGCTCAGGGCGTGGAGTGAGTGGTTTCCCTCCGGTGTCTCGTGCAGTTGCAGGCGTATGAGTCCGGTGATGACCGCGAGATTGTTCTTGACCCGATGATGAATCTCCCGCAGCAGTACCTCCTTCTCGTCGAGGGACTCGCGGAGGCGGGCCTCGGCCTGCTTGCGCACCGTAACGTCCTGAATAATGGATAACAGTCGTTCGGTACCGCCGATTATCACGGTGCCGCTGTGCACGGCGACGTCACGGACTTCCCCGTGCCTGGTTCTGTGCCGGAACTCGAAGTAATTGCGCTCCGCTTGCCGTGCACGCTCCATCTCGGCACGTGCCTCGGCGTCGGACAGAACATTTATGTCCGTTATGCGCATCGAGCAGAGTTCCTCCCGGGACCACCCGTAGAACGCCGACGCAACCTGGTTCGCGTCAAGTATCTGTGCAGTCTGCGGGTCGATTACGAACATCGGGGCGTAGGAGTTCTCGAACAGGCTGCGATACTTGCGTTCGCTCTCCTCGATCTGTGCCCTGTCGGTTCTGCGTCGCTCCCAGGTCAGAAGGACCGTGGTGATGAGGAGGAACACGAGGGGGTATATGACGAGCATGACCGGGGCGACGCCCAGCATGACGTCGCGATACATCGTGTGCGGAATGAACAGCTGGGCCAGTACCACCAAAACATGGATGGCGAATCCCAGAGCGAGGATGCGGCCATCTCTCTCCCACCGGCGGTCGCGGTGTCGTAAATGGTGGCCGAGGGAGCCCAGGGTTGCCGCAGCCGCAATCGTGAGCAGTCCCGGCACCATCCCGATGCCACCCATCCAGATCCGCAGGCCTGCGGTCGGCACCGATGCCAGCCCGGCTACCACCGGGCCCCCGATGAAGCCTGCCACACCGAGAACAATCGAGCGCCCGTCATAAATGAGCCCCGGTGCGATCCGCACCGGAGTGAGCATGCCGATCACACCCACGAGGCCGAACAGCAGACCGGAGACTGCGCGGCCCGAGACGGAGCCGGCGCGGAACCGGCCCGCCAGTAGATCGTAGGCGACCATCAGCGCGAGCAGCAGAGCGAGGTTGTGAATGAGTTCGAGTATCATTTTGCGCGTTCAGTGTATCCGATGCCGGTGTGGCGTCAACACTGCTTCCGGCCCAGCCCGCGGCGACCATCAGCCTCTATTCGAAGAGCGCAAGCAACTCCTCCGCCGACGCCAGGGAGAGACCGCTCTGGTCTTCCTGGATGAGGTCCGCGGCGAGGCGGCGTTTCTGCTCCTGAAGCTCGAGTACCTTCTGCTCTACGGTGTTGTTGGTGACGAGCCTCGTGACCATGACCGGGCGTTCGCGCCCGATGCGATGGGCACGGTCCACGGCCTGACGCTCAACCTGCGGGTTCCACCACGGATCGCAGATGTAGACATAGTCTGCTGCGGTGAGGTTGATGCCGGTCCCCCCTGCTTTGAGGCTTATGAAGAATGCACGCGGGCCGCTCGTCTCCTGAAAGCGGTCGAGCAGGGCGGCGCGCTTCGTCGTGGCCCCGTCGAGATAGAGGGTTTCGATGCCGCGCGCTGCGGCTGCGTCTCGCAGGCGGGCGAGGGCAGTCGTGAACTGGCTGAACACCAGCGCCTTGTGCCCCTCGGCTGTGATTTCCTCGAGCTGGGAGAGAAGCTCAGCCTCCTTCACCGACGGCAGTCCCGCACCGGTCGGGTCGGCGTCCTCGGGGTAGAGTGCCGCCTGGCGGAGACGCAGCAACCCTGTGAAGACCGCCGCCCCGATGCGCGGCAGTTCTCCGCTGGCCACGGCACGCTCGACTTCCGCGCGATGATGCGCCTTCAGGGTGGCATAGAATCTAGCCTGCCGCGAGCCCATCTCGCAGGTGAGCACCGTCTCCGTCCGCGGCGGAAGCTCCGGTGCAACCGCCTCCTTGGTCCGGCGGAGGAGGAACGGGGAGACAATGCGGCGCAGATGCGCCAGTCTCTCGGCGCCGTCGCCAGCTGTGCCGCCGCCACTGCTCCCGCCGTCGCCGGCCGAGGCCAGGCGCTTCGGAAACCGGCGTGTGAATTGAGAGAGCGTGCCGAGAAGCCCCGGAACGAGGAAATCCATAATGGACCAGAGGTCGGTGGAGAGGTTCTCGACCGGCGTGCCGGTCAGGCAGAGTCTGAGATCTGAGGGAAGCGCTTTGAGGGCCTTCGTCGTTTTCGCGTGGGGGTTCTTTATGAACTGCGCCTCGTCGAGGCATATGACCCTCCATGGCAGATCTGTGAGCAACGCCGCGTCACGGACGGCGGTTGCGTAGCTCGTCACCACGAGATCCGCAGCGCGAAGGTCGTCCGCAGTCGCGGCACGCTCGGTTCCATGGTGGAGCGCGACGGTGAGGTCCGGCGCGAATCGCGCGGTCTCGCGCGCCCAGTTGCCCAGCGTGGAGAGTGGTGCGATGACGAGTGCGGAGGCGGTCGCAACGTCCCCGCCTCCTGCCCCTCGCAGATGAAGCATGAAGGCGAGGGCCTGCACGGTCTTACCGAGGCCCATGTCGTCCGCAAGGCAGCCTGAAAGGCCGTGCGCGGCAAGTGTCGCGAGCCACCGCAGGCCCTCACGTTGATAGGGGCGAAGCTCCGCGGTAAGGCCTGCGGGTACCGGCGCGTCCGGTGGCTTTGTGTCTCCGCGGATGGTGCGCGCGAGGGCACGTACCGCATCAACGTCAGCGTCGACCTCATCTGCCAGGTCGGCAAGCTCGGCGACGGAGGCAATGTCGGCGGAGGGGATGCGTGTGGCATCTTCCCCGAGCCCCCCGGTCAGGTCGAGCATTTTTCTGAGGCGCTCGGCCTCGGTGAAATCGAGCACGACGAGGGCCTCGCCGTCATGATACGCACCCCGTTGCGCCATCTCGAAGAGAAGCTCGGCATCGATCTCGGTGCCGTCTGCGCTCGCCACGTGGAGGTCGAACCAGTCGGTTCCCGAGGAGATGCGGACCGTCATCGGCCCGGCCTTCTTCAGCGGACGACGCAGTCCCTCGGTGTCGAGGGTATACACGGTGAACCCCCGCTCGGCGAGAGACAGCGCGGCATCGATCATGCGGCCCTTCGCCGCCGCATCCTCCGCCTCCCAGAGCCACGTTTCGGCGGAGTAATCGTAGTCAGGCGGAGAACCCAGGAGACCCGAGGCTGTCTCGATCGCCTGCTCCGGCGGCTCAGCACCGGCGAGGTGGATATGATAGTCGTCGCCCTCGTAGCCGTCAGTGTGTCCGCCGATTTCCCGGCCAAGGCTGAGACGAAGCAGGCGGTCCACGGTGGACAGGACGAACACGGCCTCCGCCGGAACAGTCACGAGGCGGATGCTTTTCGGGTAGCGTATGGAGACGCGCTCCGGGAATCGCTCGGCGAGCCGTCTGAAGCGCGCAATGGCGTCGACAGGTAGTTCCCCGCGGAACGCCAGGATTGCGGCCACCTCGGTCAGAAGTGCGGACCCGTCTCCGAGGAGGAGCGCGCCGCCCTCGGAGAAGAGCACCGACCGCCCCACGCCGCGGTCGGCCCACACCTCCTCGTCCGGTCCTATGGTCAGGTGGCGGTCGGCCTGTGAAACGTCGAGGGAGAGGTGCAGAATCACGCCCGCTCCCCGTGAGGTCGGCCGATGCGACAGCTCCGGCACCACCTCGGCGTGAATGTGGTCCGGCTCAATCATGGAAACGGGAGTGCGGTGAACGCCGGTCAGTACCGAGATGTCGCCCGCGAACACCGTCGAACCGACCTCTCGCAGCTCGTCGATGTAGGCGAGCAGCGGCGCCTCCCCGCCGAGAAGCAACAGGTGCTCCGCCAGGCGCCGTTCGGCAGGGTCAGTCGTGAATGCCGGCGTGTTCTCGGAGAGCCGCTCGAGGCGGCCGTAGGCGCCGTCCTTGCGCCTGTACTGTTGCACCGGCGCAAGGACCGGGCGCTCGCGCTCGAGGCGGGGATGGAAGTCATAGCGCGGGCCGATGACGAAGGCCAGTCGACCTTTCGTCATCTCCTCACGATCGGTGAACTGTGGTGGGCTCTGGTGCTCGTTCTCGCCCTCCCGCCCGAAGTAGTAGTGCTCCCGGGTGCCGAAGCTCCGCAGGAAACGGGCCGAGGTCTCGACCTTCTCCTCCAGATCGATGATCCCGTCGGCGGCGGGAGGGCTATCCTTCGCTACTCGCTGCTGCCGCGAATGCTCGGTCTCGGCGACGGGGCCGCTGAAGTCCTCCGCGCGGAGGCCACTCCCGAGACGTCGCGCCACCTCCTCGGGCGGGAGACGAACGGAGAGCGCCGCCACCGTCACGGCAACGAGATGCTTGCAGGCGACGCCGACGGGACAGCTGCAGTAGCTGGCCTCCGGCCGTTCGGTGTCCAGTACGACCGTATACGGTTGGGGCCGCGTGCCGTGAACCCGGGCGATCAGTGCGCCCTCGCTTGCGCGAATATCGGTAACGTGGCCGTCCTCGTAGTAGGCAAGGCCGCGATCGAGGGTTCGGTCGTCAAAGTAGAGCATGCACTGGTCCTCCCCGTTACACCGGTACCGGCTTCACACCTCGAGAATACTGTGCGATCGACGCGCCGTAAACTCAAA
>CAYOFA010000130.1:0-3886 GCA_964402885.1 uncultured Spirochaetaceae bacterium | reverse complement strand
TCCGGCTGTCCGGGGAGGGAGCCTACGAGGGGCTGCCCGCGCAACGCGAGCGCATCGAGTTCCACACCGAGCGGCTTCATGCCGTGATTGATCTTACGCAGGTGTGGTAGGCGGCGCACTCCACCCGGTCCTTCAGATTTCGGCAGGGCGACACCCGCACCCGGTCTCCGGCCGTGAATCCAGCTCTCTCGGGTATTCTCACCGCGAGCACTGTGTCGGTGCCGTCAACCACGACGTCGACCTCACGATACTCTCCGTAGTACCTGTTCGCTACGACCCGGGCGTTCCCTCCGCCGTTCCTGCCGCCGTTGCCGTCGCCGTCGCCGTTCCCATTGTCGGCGCCGGTTAGGATCAGGTCGTGCGGGCGCAGAAGCGCAGCCAGTCGGGATCCCTCTTGCCGAACGAGGTCACCATGGACGGCGCCCACCGGAGACTCATACCCGACAGGGGTTCGGTGGACCGGAATCTCATTCACCGGCCCGAAGAAGCCGGCCACGCCGCGGTCACGGGGGCGGCGGTAGACCTCCTCCGGAGTACCCGATTGTACGATGCTGCCGTTGCGAATAACGGCGAGACGGTCGGCTACGGTGAAGGCTTCCCACGGGCTGTGTGTCACCAGGATCGCCGGGACGCCGCTCTCTCTGAGGATCGCCGTGACCTCTCGTACCACCCCCGTCTTCAGCGACGCGTCGAGATTGTTGAAGGGCTCATCGAGAATGAGAAGGCGAGGCATCGGGGCGAGACTCCGGGCGATGGCCACCCGTTGCACCTGACCACCGGAGAGCTGGTGCGGATACCGGTCCGCAAGGCCTGTGAGGTGTGTCATCGCAAGCAGGCGTGAGAGTCGCTCTTCCATCGCACGCGCGTCTCGGCGTTCGGACCGCGGTATCCCGAACAATATGTTTCCCCGCACCGACAGGTGAGGGAAGATCGCGGCATTCTGAAACACCATACCGATCGCGCGCCGCTCGGGAGGCAAAAACGTCCACGGACCGGCAATGAGCCGACCGTCGAGCTCGATCGTGCCCTCGTCCGCCATCTCGAGTCCTGCGATGATGCGGGCAGCCGTCGTCTTGCCCGAGCCGCTCTCTCCGACGAGCGCGAGCACCTCGTCGGTGCCGACCTCCAGGTCGAGGTCCCGGAGTGCGTCGTGGCGCGGGTGAGTAAAGGTCTTTGCAATCGCAGTCGCGCGCAGGCGAATCATACGGTTTTCCTCCTGAGGCGTCGCCGGGACACCCCGTGCATGAGAATGGGAAGGACGCCGACGGCAACGAGGAGCAGCGCCATGATCGACGACTCGGCAAGACGCTCGTCCCCCGCAAGCCGGAATGTCTCGACCGCGAGGGTGGGAAAGTCGAACGGTCTGAGGACCGTGGTCAGCGGCAGATCCTGGACGATATCGATCATGGCGACGAGCGCCGCTGCCCGCAGCGTCGGCCCCATGATCGGAAGGTTCACGCTGAACAGCGTGCGGGTTGGCCCCCTCCCGAGCGTGCGACCGGCCTCCACGAACACGCCGGAGAACGAGTCAAAGGCTTCCGCCACCGGCCGGTGAGCAAGGGCGAGGTAGCGGACGGTGTAGGCGAAGGTCAGTGCGGCGAAGGAGCCGATGGCGAGAACACGGTTGCCGGCGAGCAACGTGAGGACGCCCACGGCAATAATCGATCCGGGGATGGCGTGTCCGAGTGCCGCAAGCGAGGTCCACCATCTGAGGGCGGAACCGCCGGCGACGCGGGGTGCGTACGCGAGCACCAGTCCCACGGCCATACACACCGCGGTCCCCGCCGCGCCGGCCATGACGGTATTGCCCGCACTTCGCCCCACCAGCGACCAGTCGATCGCCCTCGTGGAGAGGAGCGCCCAGTGCATGAGCTTGAGCGTCGGCACCGCGAATCCGAGGAGCACCGGCGCGCCGACGAGCGCGTACACGGCGATCCGGCCCCTCGGAGACGGCCGGCGGCGATGCACACCCGCGTAGGAGCCGGTCACCTCGCGTCTTGCGGGTCCGCGCAGGCGGCGCTCGAGGCCGAGAATGAGAAATACGGCGACCAGGAAGAGCGATGCGAGAAATCGGGTCGACTGCAGATCGTTATAGGCAAACCACGTGCGAAACACCCCCACGCTCATCGTCGGCACTCCGTAGTAGACGGCGGCGCCGTACTCGTTGAGCGCCTCCATAAGCACGATCGCCGCCCCGGCGGCGAGCGCGGGCCTCAACAGCGGCAGTCCGACACGCACAAAGACACCCGCCTCGCCGGCGGACAGAGAGCGGGCAGCCTCGATCGGACCCATCGATTGACGGCTGAGCGCCGCGCGCACCGTGACGTAGACGTATGGATAGAGTCCGACCGAGAGAACGAGGATAAGGCCGACCATGGATTCGATCTGGACGCGCGGATAGGTGCCGGGCGCCATCCCGAGCACCTCGCGGAAGAAACGCTGGAACATGCCGCCGTAGGAGAAGATGCCGCTGTAGATGAACGCCGCGACGTAGCCGGGAATCGCGAGCGGCAACAGCAACAGAACATCAAACCACCGCCGCAACGGGTAATCGTAGAATGTCTGGATCCACGCGGCAAGCGTGCCCATGGCTGTTGACAGCGCCACCACACCCGCGGACAGGAGCACCGTGTTCACCACATACGAGCCGAGCACCGTGCCGGCAATCGTGTCCCAGTGCTCGCCGCCGCCGGAAAGCCCCCCGAGAACGGCCAGAAGCGGCAGGAGCATGACAAGGCCCATGGCGAAGCCGGCGAGGAGCCAGCCCGGGGCGTACCGGAGCCGACTCCTCGCGCGACGAAGGGCCAGTGGTGCGGTTGACAACTACTGCCACCCCACCTCGTCGAAGACGCGAACGGCCGAGGCGTTGAGCTCGCCGATCCGGGCCAGCGGCAGCGAGTCTTCCTCGAAGTCGCCCCACGCGGCAATCTCCGGTGCGACGGCGATGCCGTCCACCGCGGGGTATTCGTAATTGGCCTGAGCGAACTGCTGCTGCGCCTCGTCGCTGAGCAGGAACTCAATGAGCCGCATCGCCCCGTCCACGTTATCGGAGACCTTCGTGACGCCGACCCCGCTGATGTTCACGTGGGCGCCGCGACCCTCCTGATTCGGGAAGAATACGCCGATCTGTTCCGCCACCTCACGATCCTGCGGATCCGAGGAGGTGAGCATCTGGCCGATGTAGTAGGTGTTGACGACTGCGTAGTCTGCCTCGCCTGCCGCTATCGCGCGGAGCTGGTCTCGATCTCCCCCCTGGGGCCTGCGGGCCATATTCTCAACGACGCCTGCCGCCCACTCACGCGCGGTGTCCTCGCCGTTGTGCGCGATGATGGATGCAAGGAGCGACTGGTTGTACACGTTGCTCGAGGAGCGTATAGCGATATTGTCCGAAAAGTCCGGACCTGCAAGGGCTTCGTAGGTAGACAGGACGGAGCGGTCTGCGCGCTCACGGTGATAGGCGATGACGCGCGCCCGTTTGGTGAGCGCAAACCACTGGTTGTCCGCATCGCGCAGGCGTTCCGACAACCGTTCCGTCAGCGCGGGAGATGTAACCGGCTGCAGAAGATCCATCTCCTTCGCCCGATGGAGGCGTCCGACATCCGCGGTAATCATGAGATCGGCCTCCGACTGATCTCCCTCGGCGGCGAGGCGCTGGATGAGCTCATCGGAGCCCGCCTCCACGACACGCACGTCGATTCCCGTCTCCTCCTCGAAGGCCTCGTAGAGCGCCCGATCGGTATCGTAGTGGCGGTTCGAGTACACGTGGACCACACCGGGACCCTCTTCGGACTGTCCCTCCGCAAAGACGGAGACTGCGACAACAAAAATCAGCGCGGCGACGAGCGTCCCGCGCAGGTATGTGAACCTGGGCATGATAACCTCCTGG
>CAYOFA010000129.1:5207-9464 GCA_964402885.1 uncultured Spirochaetaceae bacterium | reverse complement strand
TGTCGCTTGCCGACTTCACGCTGCTCACCACATCGGTGAGGCGCGTCTGCATGTTTCTGAGGGAGTCGGCGAGCTGTCCGACCTCGTCCTTCTGGTAGACCTGAAGGTCTGCTGCGAGGTTACCCGCGGCAAGCTGCTCGGCGAAGTCGACGCCCTTTCGCAGCGCCTGAGTGATCATCCGGGTGAGGAAGATGGTGATGACGACCGCGACGAGGAAGGCGATGATGAGGCCGGTGAGCACGATGGTCATCGATGCCGTCACCGATCCGACCGTCTCCGTCATCCTGGTTTGTGTCATGTCGATACCGGCTGCGGACACGTTCTGCGCCGCGGCGAGCACCTCTTCTGCGGCGGCTTCCCGCTGCGCTCCGAAATCGGTGAGCTGGAGCATATTGTCGCTGAGGTTTTCGATCGCGCTCTGATAATTCTCAGCGGCGCGCCGAATGTCGGCGAGCTGATTCATGTCCGCCTGCAGATAAGTGATGCCTTCGAGGCGGTCGAGTATGTTGTAGACCTCGTCGAGACTTGCCGCCACTGTGTCGAGCTCTTCATACCGGTTTTCCGCCTGGGCCTTGAAGTTGGCCACGCGGGCCTCGTTGCCGACATCGATGATGTCGTTTATGAGGGTGATCTTCTCCACGCGCTCGCGGAGAGCTGCGGCTGAGGCACCGTCGTTGATCTCGCCCGTCATGCTGCCGTTCATCGATTCGAGATAGGCTGCCGCGCTCTGCATGTAGTTGGCTGCCCCTGTATCGAGTGCACCTCGGAGTTCGTCGATGTCTGCTGCGACCTCGTGCGTCTGCTCGGCCAGGCCCCTATAGGTTGAGACATTTTCCGACGCACGGGCGGTTGCCGCCTGCAGTGATTCCAGAAATGCGAAGCGTTCTGCAAGTGCGTCGGCCTCGTTGAGATAGCTGTCCACTTCGCCCAGGTGCTCCTGCGCCTGCTCGTAGTACCGCTCCTCGAGGCTCAGCCCGTAGCCGCGCATGTTATACATCGTCATGAGCGAGCTGCGTTCGAGGCCATTCGCGATGCGGACCTCGGGGACGTACGCCTCGTCGAGCTCTTTCGCGTCGCGTTGAATCTGGGACATGTTGTACACGGCAATACCGCCCACAACACCGACGAGAATAATGACCAGGCCAAAGCCGACGATCAGCTTGCCTGCCATTTTCATGTTCTTCAGCATGTCTTCACTCCCTCCGTGCGAGAAGCTACTTGTTGAATCTCCCGCCGAAGCCCTTCGGGTCGAGAGTAAATGGAGTTTATACTGTTTTTAGGTACGGCGCAAGCGTTTATTGGAATAATTAGCGGAATTTTATTTGTGAGGTCCTCGTGGGCCGAGAACGTCGGCCAACTTCGAGTAGGGCGGCGCTGCAACCTCACCGCCGCCGCGGCGCCCCTCCTTGATCATCGCCGAAATCTGCGTTGAACTGAAGGTACACATGCACTATCGATTCCCGGCGTTCATGGGCATCTTACTGCTACTCCTTACGATTCCGGCGCTCGGCGATGACGGCTCGCGATCTCAGGATGCCTCCCGGCCGCTTCTTCAGGTGAGTGCCGGGGAGGGGTTCGGTCTGGCGCGCATCGCCGAGTATCCGACGAGGTCCCTCGAGCAACTCGAGGAGCGCTTTGGTGAGGAGTTTGCCTGGGGCCGCGCCTATGTATTCCTGACCGACGAAGGCTCGTCTCGGGTCAATGTGCTCGGTGCGGGGAGTCCCGCAATTGCCCGCGGGGTAGCCCGACAACTCATCGAAATGCGTGCGCCTGAGTTCGTCGAGAGGCGCGGGGCGCTGGTCTACGAGTTCGCCACCTCGGACGCGGCTCTGGCAGAGCGCGCACGCGAACGCATCAGCTTTCGCGCCACCGAATGCTCGGAGCTCGATGGCGACCCCCGTGCGCGGTACCTCGCAGCGCACGGCGATCCGCTGGATCCATCGACTCCCGGAGAGCTGCCACTCGAGGCACGCCTCGGCTCCTTCGGCGGGCCGCGTCTGTTTGTCACCGGTGAGCAGCACGGTATTGCCGAAAACCAGCTCCTCGAGTATGCGTTTCTGACGTATCTGCACGGGGAAGCGAGCGTACGCGTGTATCTGCAGGAGCTTCCCTACAGCGCGGGAGTGCTCCTCGACCGCTACCTGCAAACGGGCGACGAGGCGGCCCTCGAGACGGCCTTTCGCGGATTCACCGGCACCTACTCGAGCTCGAAAGAGCTTCTCGATCTGTACCGGAGGGTCAGGCGATACAACGCCGACCTCGAGGATGACGAACGGATCCGCCTCGTGGGCTTCGACATCGAGCACCAGCCCCGCACCGCATTCCATGTCGTCGCCGGGATGATCGATGGACTCGAGGCCCCCGGGGAATACGCGGGCCTGTTCGAGCGCATCCGGGAGATGGCCGTGCAGCCGGCCTCCCGGTCGGGGCGCGATGAGCCCGGCGGGACCGACGCCCGGGGTCCCGAGATCGCCGGCCGCACGAGCGCAGCGCGCATAACGGAGATTGCCTCCCGCGCGCTGTCCGCCGCCGAAGATGAAGCGGAGTGGTTTCGCGCACGGCTTGCCGCGAAGGCGTTTGATTTCGAGTTCATCATGGAAAACGTGTTGAACCTCTTCGAGGCCCGGGAGGCGCAGGGCGAGCGCGAATGGAACCGCATCCGCGACCGTATGATGTACGAGAACGTCCTCTCGATCTACGGTACCCTTCCCGAAGAGAGCTCGATCTTCGGCCAGTGGGGCCTCAACCACATCTTCCAGGCGAAGCAGTTCGGAGTCGAATGGCTCGCAGCTCGCCTCGATTCAGACCCCCTCTCGCCGCTTCAGGGGCGGGTCGTGAGCATCGCCTATGCCTATGATGATGCGATGCAGAAGAGCAAGCAGGCCGGCAGCACGCAGCCCCTTACGAGCTACGTCCCGGATCCGGGCTACGCCCTGTGCAACGCTCGCGGGCCCTATACCCTCTACAGGCTCGATGCCCCCGGATCACCCTACGCCGAGGAGCTCTCCTGGATGCTCGCAACCCCGCGGCCGGAGAGCGGTGTCACCACCGACTATTTTCAGTACGTGCTCCTCGTTCGCGACGGAACGGCATCACAGCCGCTCGGCGACGATTCGTTCTGACCGCCCGCGCCGCCTACTTGCGCTGCTCGTAGAGGCGATTGGTCTTCGCGGCCATCACGAAGTCATTATCGTGCAGGCCGCCGATAGCGTGCGTCCACCAGTCCACGGTAACCGAGCCCCACTGGGTGACGATGCGGGGGTGGTGGTCCTGCTCCTCGGCAGCCCGGCCTACGTCCTGAGTGAACGCCAACGCCGCTGCGAAATCGGGGAAACGGAAGCGGCGTCGAATCCGCTGCACGCCTTTGACTTCTACGAGCTCCCAGTCCTCTACCTGCTTCAGGTACTCGTCAATCTGTTCTGCGGTGAGGCGCGGCTCGCCTCCACGGCATGGTACGCAGGTCTTCTCGGATAATTCGCTCATAGCGCAAAGGTATTGCCGCACGGCTCGCCGGTCTACCACGACCAGAAATCGACATGCCCCGTGAAGCAACAGGTTCAAAATCCACGTATCAGTTGATATACTGACCGAAGGAGTCGTGCGGATGGCACTGACCAAAGAGGATCTGGAGCAGGTCGGCGACTACGTAAAGGCGCACCTCGACGAGTGGGCATCGGACCGAGTGCTCCGGATAGGGGAGCGCCTCGGCAACGTGGAGTCGGAGCTCCAGTCTCAACGGGAGTTCATGATCGGCCGCTTCGACGCGATCGATGAGCGACTGGACGGCATGGACGAGCGCATGGACGGCATGGACAGGCGGATGGACCGCATGGATGAGCGCTTTGATCGTATCGATCAGCGCCTCGACGGTATCGATCAGCGACTGGACGGCATCGATCAGCGGCTGGACGGCATCGATCAGCGGCTGGACGGCATCGATCAGCGACTCGACGGCATGGACCGGCGACTCGACGGCATGGACCGGCGCTTTGACGACATCGACCGTCGTCTCGACGGTTTCGACGAACGGTTCGAGATAGTCGATCACCGATTCAAGAGCATCGATCAGCGATTCGAGGACATGAATCGGCGCTTCGACGACCAGGGTCGCACCATGAACCAGCGCTTCGATGACCAGAGCAGGTACATGAACCGGTGGTTCACGGTCATGACCATCATGCTTACGATGATCGGTGCCCTGGTGACGGTGGGCAGTCTTGGGTGGTAACGACCAGGACAGCACTCCGGCACTCGCGC
>CAYOFA010000129.1:0-5107 GCA_964402885.1 uncultured Spirochaetaceae bacterium | reverse complement strand
ATGAGCTCGCTCTCCCTGAGCTTCTGCTCGATGGGCAGGGGCTCGATGTTCTCCCCGCCGCGCAGCACGATGGTGTCCTTGGCCCTACCGGTAATCTTGAGCTCGCCGGTGTGGGTGAGCATGCCGAGGTCGCCGGTGTTGAGCCACCCGTCCGAGGAGAGCATCTCCGCGGTCTGCTCGGGTGCGTTGTAGTAGCCGCTCATCACCTGCGGGCCTCTCACGAAGACCACCCCCTGCTCGCCCGGCGGGAGGACGCGGCCGTGCTCGTCTCGGATTTCGCACTCGGTCTGTGCGATCATCTGCCCGACGGTGCCGGGAACGGGTCTGTGCTGCGTTCGAACGGCGAGAACCGGCGCGGTCTCGGTCAGTCCGTAGCCTTCGAGAAGCAGAATGCCGGCGGCGCCGAAGAACTGATCCACTGCAGAGGGGAGGGCGCCGCCGCCGCTGATTCCGGCAACGAAGCGCCCGCCGAGCCGCGCCTTGATCTTCCCGAAGACCAGGGCCGAGCCGAGCGCGGCAAAGGGCTTGAGGAGCAGCCAGGGCAGGAGGCCGGCTGCGGCGTCGAGTGCCCGCGAGCGGGGCTTGAAGTCGGGAACGCGGCCGCGTACCAGATCGTCCGCATGCTTGTGGGCTCCGCCCACTGCCGTGAAGAAACGGAACATCGCCCACTTGATGCCGCCCTCGGCGCGTACCTTCTTGACGATGCCTGAGCGAACCGACTCCCATATTCGCGGCACCGAGCCCATCCACTGCGGGCGCACGGCGGCGAAGTCGGCGAGCATGATCTTGCCGACGGGTTTGGAGTAGGCGAGAGCCGATGCGCTTCCGAGCGCGATGTACTGCATGATGCGCTCGAAGCTGTGCCACACCGGCAGGACGGCGAGCCAGATGTCCCCGGGACTGATGTCGATGACGTCGGGAATGCAGCTTACCTGGTGGAGGAAGTTGTGGTGGGAGAGCACGACGCCCTTGGGCGTGCCGGTGGTGCCCGAGGTGAAGATGATGGTCGCCGTGTCGTCGGGGTGACCCCTGGCGATTTCAGCCTCCACGGCCTCCGCCCCCGAGGCTGCAACTTCGCCTCGACCGGATTCGCTCACCTGCGCGTATCCCATCACCTGTACCCGCTCGAGAGCGGTCCGCGCCCCGGCTTCGAGGCCGTCGGGGTCGTAGTGGGGGTCGAGCACGATGATCTTCTCCACTGCCGGAAGTTCGGCGAGCACGCCGGCGAGCTTTGCGAGCTGTACCGCGTTCTCGACAATGACGAGCCTGCAGCCGGAGAAATCGAGGATGTAGCGCAGCTCCCCCGGCATGCTGTCGTTGCCGCGGGGGACGTCGGCCGCGCCGAGTGAGAGAATCGCGAGGTCACAGGCGAACCATTCGGCCCGGTTCTCCGATATCAGGCCGACATGATCGCCGCGGGCGACGCCGAGCGCCTGCAACCCGCGGGCGAGGGCAAGCACCTCGGCGTAGAGCTCGGAGTAGGAGCGCGGGTGGAACGTGCCTTCATCATCCTTTATGTACTGTGCCGGTGTGACCGGATAGTCCGACGTGATCTGTTGCAGAAGTTGGGGGATGGTCTGTCTCATCGCAGTGCCTCGCAGACGGGCGCTTTTCTCGGCCGGCGACCGATTCCCGTCGGTCTCAGCATAAACCCGCTTCGGCGATCATACAATCGGAATATTCGCGGGCTGCGCCCATCGGTGGCTACATCCACTCCGACTCAACGGCGACTTTCGGCCGGTGGGTCTCGGCCTCCACGACCGTCTTGTCGATCACCGAGAGCTTTCGCCAGGCCCCGTAGCGGTAGCGCAGGAATATCGTCACCCCGAGCGCCATCACGAAGCCGATGAAGTAGAGCCACATCCCCACCGGCGGGATGCCCACCACACGTATCAGGACGACCGCCCCGATTGCGGCAAGCCAGTGGGTGAGGACCGATATGAGCATCACCGCGCGGGTGTCGCCCGCCCCGCGCAGGGCGCCGGAGAACACGAGCTGGGTGATGTCTGCAAGGGTGTAGACGGCCGCGAGGCGCACCATGGTCTCCGCGAGCAGGAGAAGCGGCTCATCCTCGGGGCCCATGCCGCCCGCGAAGACCCGCACGAGCACCGGCGCGCCGAAGACGAAAAGCGCCATCATCACCGCCGCATAGGCATACCCCACCCGCAGGGCGAGCATCGTCGCCCGGTGCGCCCCGTCGGGACGCCCGGCGCCCATCTGCTGTCCGACCATCGCCGTGACCGCCACGCCGAGACCGATCATCGGAATGAAGGCGACCATATCGTAGTTGAAGGTGATGGTTACCGCCGCAGCTACGTCCTCTCCCATCGAGTGCATGAGCTGCACGAACACGTTGAAGGCGAACACGTTGAGGAAGAGCTCCACGCCCACCGGCGAGCCGTAGCGCAGGAGGCGAAACATGAGGTCTTTGCGGGGCCGAATGCCGGCACGGGTTCCGAACTCGCGGAACATCGGGTGGGCGAGGTAGCTCACAAGAAGAATGAGGAAGATGACCCCGCTTCCGACCACCGTTGCAATTGCCGCCCCGGCGATCCCGAGGGCCGGAACGCCGAGCTTTCCGAAGATGAGCACGTAGTTCAGCGGCACGTTCACCAGCATGCCGATGACGTTGGCCGCCATCACCACGCGGGTCTTTCCGATGCCGAGGAAGAAGCCGGCGAGGGTCTGCCGCAACAGAAGAAAGACCGCCCCGAGCATCATGATGCGGAAGTAGGTGTACTCGAGCTCGATCTGCTGCTCGGTGTGACCGGCGAGGATGAACAGATGCTCCACCACCGGGATGAGCGCGAGGAGTGCCGGGACGAGCAGTATCGAGAGGTAGATGCCCTGGGCCACGCTCTGCACACAGCGCTCGCGGTGGCCCGCGCCCCAGTACTGCGCGACGAGCGCGTTGGTGTAGCCGACCATGCCCGCGAAGAGCGCGCTGAAGACGAAGGCGGACAGGCCTCCGCTCATCGATGCGGCAATATGCACCTTGCCGAGCCAGGAGAGGAAGAGGCGATCGACGAATCGCATGATGGTTTCGGAGGCCTGACTCAGCACCATCGGCACCGCGATGGCGACGAGCCGCCTCAGCGTGGGCGGTGGGACCCGCTCCTGTTGCATAGGGCGACTATATGCCAAAAAATCCGCTTGTGCACGCCGACCGCGCTCGTCATACTGCAGCGTGTGGGACGAAGAATTATTGACTTTTCAAATCATATGTCGCCGGACTACCGCGAGTACCTGGAGTCGGTCTGCGATGAGCTCGAGCAGATCGCGATCGAGATCGACGGCTATGCCTTCAACCTGGCAGTAAAGAAGGCCTGGCGCAGCTGGGATACCGAACAGCCCCAGGGCGCGGAGTTCGCCGTGGACTCCAAGATGCTCCTCGAATGTCCCGATGAGCGGGTGCGCACCCTCGCCGAGCTCTCCATCCGCATCCGCGACACCCTCGAAGCGCTCGACTGATTGCGGGCCGCCGCCGTCCGCCGGGCGGTGAGGTTCAGTCGGAGATGAGCGGCACGAACGCGGCAAGCGTCATGCGCTCCACCGCCACGAGCTCCCCACCTTTCTTTTCATAGATGATGATCTGCTCACGGCCGCCGGGCCCGAGCGGGATGACCATCCGCCCGCCCTCGGCAAGCTGCTCTGAGAGCGCCGGCGGCACCTCCGGCGCGGCCGCCGAGACCACGATCCCGTTAAACGGCGCCTCCTCGGGCACGCCCTTCGTGCCGTCTCCCGTGATCACCCGCACGTTCTCGTAGCCCGCCGCGGCAAGGTTTGTGTGCGCCTGGCGGGCGAGCTCCGAATAGCGCTCCACCGATACGACCTTCGCGCAGATCGACGCAAGCAGCGCCGTCTGGTACCCGAAGCCCGTGCCGATCTCCAGGACTGAGTCCTCAGGCGCGAGCTCGAGCGCATCTATCATCTGTGCCACGAGAGACGGCTGGCTCGTGGTCTGTCCCTCGCCGATGCTCACCGGTGCGTCCTGATATGTTGCGCGCTCTGAGAGCCCCGACGGCACGAAGTCCCCACGGTCGACCCGCTCGACCGCTTCATTGAGGCGCTCGTTCGAGATGCCCATGGCCCGGATGACCTTTACGAGCCGCTCGCGTTCGCTGCTTTGCATAACAGGTAAAAGATGCTGCTGAAGGGGTGCGGGGATCAAGTACGCCGGGCGATGGCCTTGCCGAATTGTGGACTGGGTGGTATTATGAACTATAGTGCAAAATGAGGTATATAGAACCGTGTTGGTAGTTATCCAGAGAACTCGATCCAGGGCAGGTGCTTATGACGACAAAACCGTGCGCGATACCGCCGGGGAACGCCAATGGCGCGTAGCTCCCGCCTGCGCAATGATTCAGCGTGACTTCACCAACACGCTTCTGGATACCCCCCATGGCCAGACCTGAGAAGCGGCGGTTCGTCGTCAGCCCACCCCGCGCAGGCCTCTTCAAACCCGCCGGAGTGCCGGCGCGCGAGCTCGAGGAAGTCTCTCTGACCCTCGACGGCTATGAGGCCATCCGGCTCGTGGACCTCGAGGGGATGGATCACAGCGCCGCCGCACAGGAGCTCGGGGTTTCCCGGCCGACGCTCACGCGCATCCTCGCACGGGCGCGCCGTACCGTTGCCGAGGCCCTCGCCGGCGGGAAGGCGCTCTCCATTGAGGGGGGCGCGGTGACACATGACCGCCCTGCGGGGAGACCAGGGGGCCAGGGCCGGGGTCCGGGCCCCGGCCCTGGTGGTCGTGGCCGCGGCTCGCACGGCGGCGGGCGCGGGCCTGGCCCGCATCGTGGCGCGGGCGGGCCCCACGGCGGCGGTCACGGCCGCGGTCCGGGCCCCCACGGTGGCGGCCGCGGTCCGCGGGGCGGCTCCGGGCCTGGCTCCCGCGGCGAGAAGGAGGAATCATGAAGGTAGTCGTATCAGCTGAAGGCAGAGACCTCGACAGTCGGGTGGACGAGCGGTTCGGCCGCGCGGCCTATCTGCTTCTTGTGGACACGGAATCGCTCGAGCTCGAGGTGATCGACAACGCGCCAAACACCGCGACGGCGCAGGGAGCCGGCATACAGGCTGCAAGCGCGGTCGCGGCGACACCGACCGACGC
>CAYOFA010000128.1:5802-9487 GCA_964402885.1 uncultured Spirochaetaceae bacterium | reverse complement strand
TCCTTGATCTTGTTGAGGAGCGTCCGCCGTGTGATACCGAGCTCATCGGCGGTCTGCTGGCGCCGCCACTCGTTGCGGTACAACGCCTCCTCGATGGCCGCGCGCTCGGTCTCGCGGAGCGTCCGGCCCGCCGGCTCGCCGCGTAGAGCCTGCGCACCTCGCCGCCCGCCGACCCGCTCCCGTCCTCGGCCTCGACCATCCGCCTCGGGCGCCTCCGGAAGGTCGAAGTCGGCCGGGGTGAGCTCGCTCTCCTCGGCAAGGATGACCGCGCGCTCGATCATGTTCTCGAGCTCGCGCACGTTTCCGGGGAACCGATAACGTTGCAGCGCGCGCACCGCCTCGGGACTGATTGCCGTGACGCGTGAGCCGGTGCGCTCGCGCATGGTGGAGAGGAAATGTCGCGCGAGGAGCGGGATGTCTTCGGGCCGCTCACGCAGCGGCGGCAGCTTGATCCGAATGACGTTCAGCCGGTAGAAGAGGTCCTCCCGGAAGCTGCCGTCCGCCACCCGGGCTTCGAGGTTCGCGTTGGTGGCAGCGATGAAACGTACATCGACTGGAATCGACGTCGTGGCGCCGAGGCGCTGGACTCGACGCTCCTGAAGCACGCGGAGCAGCTTCACCTGCAGATGCAGCGGCATGTCGCCGATTTCGTCGAGAAATGCCGTGCCTCCGCTTGCCACCTCGATCATGCCACGCTTTCGTGCATCGGCGCCGGTGAAGGCTCCCTTCTCGTGGCCGAAGAGCTCGGACTCGATGAGCTGTTCGGGAATGCCCCCGATATTGATGGGGACGAAGGGGCTGTCCGAGCGGCCCGATGATTCGTGGATCCGGCGCGCGAGGACCTCCTTCCCGGTCCCGCTCTCGCCCGTGATGAGCACGGTCGAATCGGTGGGCGCGACCTTTGCAGCGAGCTCGAGCACCTTTCTCATCGCGGAGCTCTCGGACTCGAGCTCCGGCCCCGCTTCCCGGTCGAGTGATGCCAGGCGCCTGAGCCGGTCGTCCTCCACCGAGCGCGTGAGCCGGATCAGCAGATCGTCGGGATCAAAGGGCTTGGTGACGTAGTCGGCGGCGCCCGCCTTCATCGCCGCCACCGCATCACTGATTTCGCCGTAGGCGGAGATCATGACGGTCGGGATGCTCCGTCCCTCCTGCTGCAGCCAGTCGAGGAGCTCGAGTCCGCTCATGCCGGGCATCCGCAGGTCAACGACCAGGCCGTCGAAATGCTCCTCGGCGAGAGACTTCTGCGCGGAAAGCCCGTTCTCGGCCTCTTCGCACTCGATGCCCTCAAGGGCAAAGTAGTCGGCCACTGTGCGCCGGATGTTCTTCTCGTCGTCAGCGATCAGCACGCGCATCGCGTTGTACCTCCGGCAAATGGATGATGCACTCGGCGCCGGGACCGTCGCCGCGGTTTTCGAGGGCAATGCTGCCGCCCGCCGCCTCGACGAAGCGTTTGCTTACCGCGAGGCCGACCCCGAAGCCGCCTTCCTTCCGCGTATAGAAGGGATCGAACACGTGCTCACCGGCTGCGTCGGCGGGCAGGCCGGGACCGCGATCGGCGACGCGGATCTCGGCGCCGTGCCGGGTGCGCCGGAGGCTCAGTTCGACGGCCCCTGCCGCTTCCGCGGCGTTTCGCAGCACGTTGCCCAGTACCGAGTGCAGGCGGTGGCGGTCGAATCGCACCGTGCAGGGCGCCGGGCAGTGCAGCCCCACGTCGATGGGGAAGGAGTAGCGTGCCGGCAGGCTCTCGAGGAGCTCGGTGAGTTCGATGTCCTCGGGGGCCCCGGTCGGATCCTGGAGGAACTCCCGCACCTCGTTTACGAGCGCGTCGATGCGCTCCACCTCCTCATCGAGGATGTCGAGCTGCGGCGCGGCCGCTGCGCCGGCGGCACCGGCGGCGGCGCCGGCGCGGTTGTCGGCATCGGCGCCGGGAGGCGCGACCGCTGCGCCGGCCCCGCCGAGCCGCTTTCGAAGCATGGCTGTCTGGAGCCGGATTGCACCGAGCGGGTTCCGGATCTCGTGGGCGAGCGTCCGTGCCGCCTCGCCGAGTTGTACGAGGTGCTCACGTTTTCGGCGGTCCTCCTCGTAGAGATGCAGGCGGTGTGAGAGCACCGCCACCGCGGCCAGCAGTCCGATCAGGGCAAGGCCGAGGGCGGACCAGGAGGCGAGGCGGGTGCGCGTCGCGGCGAGAATATGGGATACGTCATAATCGACGAGGAGAAAGGTTGCCCCGCCGAGAACGCTCCTCGTCTCCGGCTGCTGTGCCGGCGGTTGCATCATCCCCCCGCGCGGCCCCATGCCCCGATCCTGCATGCGCTCGCGCATGTTTTCGGGCATGCGGTCCATGGGGCCGGGCCGGGTGGCCCGGGGAACGCCGAGTGGCCTCACGAGCCGAAGCGTCGCCTCTCCCCGGTAGAGCTCGGATCGGGGGGCTGCGGACGGCGGTATCGGCTGCCGTGCTGCGGGCGCTGTGCCTACCTGGACACGGGCGCGGCCCGAGTCGTCGTAGATACCGAAGCCGCGCACGCGCTCGGGTAGCACCGATTTGTCGGGAGGGCCCGAGCGGGCGTAGTACTCCGTCAGGGCCGCAGCGGCCTGCAGGGCCTCGAACTCCATCATGGTTCTATCGTGTTCGCTCCGCTGCGACAGCAGGAAGACGAAGCCGGCAACCAGTAATGCGGTGAGGGCCACCCCGGCTGCCATGAGCAGATAGCGTTGTCGCTTCTCGCGGTTCATTGTCGTAGACATAGAAAAGACGGGCCCCGCAGGACCCGCCTCATTCTATATGATTATCGATGGGGATTACCAACCGCGACCGGAGTAACCCGGCGCCGGCGCCGGCGCCTGTCGACCGTAACCCGGGGGCGCATACCCCTGCTGCGGGCCGTAACCCTGCGGGCCACGCATCCCCTGCCATCCGCCTCGCGGCCCCATCATGCCGTAGCCGTGGTGCGGGCCCCAGCCGCGCGTCTGAGCGGTGCGCGGCGGCGCGATGTCATATTCGGTCCCGTCGATGGTAGCCGAGGTTACCCGAACGTGTCCGTCCAGGCTCTCGATCTCCTCGAAGAGGTATCCCTTCACGGCAACCTCATCCCCGGGCTCGAGATCCAGATCCAGCCACCGGTATCCGGGGACCCCCGCGGTATAGGTCTTGCCGTTTACCCGTATTACCGGATACCCGTCCACCTCGTCGTAGGTGCCGACCATCTCGGTTTCCGCGGCGGGGGCCGCTACTCCGGGGCCGGCTGCACCGGGGCCGGCCATGCCGGGGCCCGCGAAACCCGGTCGCGTTCCGCCGGGACCGAACGTGCCGGGAGCGACGTCCTCCTGGGTGCCGGACGCGAAGAGCGCGCCCCCGACCATCGCAAGTACAAGTACCAAAGCAACTCGTTTCATCATATTCCTCCTCGTTACGAATGCTGTGCCCATAGAGATGCGAGAACCGTGCCAAGTTGCTGCTGGTGGGGCCCGGCGCACGCCGCTTTTGTGGGTGTTTTTGTCCGGTTTCGGGCGCCTGCGGGCACTTTCGGGGCGAATTTCAGCCCGACCGGCGCCATTTCGGCCGCGCCGCGAGCCGGCGCCCGCCGCGGGCCGGGTAAAAACTTCCCATGGACAAAACAGGGGAAAGTCTTTCATGCTGATAGGAGGCCGGGCCGATACACGGAATAGGGGACCATGCCGCCCGCGC
>CAYOFA010000128.1:2289-5702 GCA_964402885.1 uncultured Spirochaetaceae bacterium | reverse complement strand
ATGCCGCCCGCGCATGGCCCGGCGTAGGACCGGTGCAGGAGGAGACCGACCGTGCAGCATTTTCGACCTTCGAGACTCTTTACAGTTCTGCTTCTGATAATGAGCCTTGCGACCGTCGTGAGCGGTCAGCAGGCCGGGGACGCTCAGGCAGAGCCCGAGAACGGCGAACAGAGCTATACCGGCACGTGGTCGCTCGTCATCGGACCGAGCCGCCTCCTCTGGGAGATCGAGGCGGACAGCTACGAGTTCTACGCCTATCAGGCCGGAACCGTGCGCATCGGATCGCGGGGCGAGATAAGCGTCGAAGACGATGTCATCACGTTTCTCGCGCGTGAAACGACCGAGGACGGCGAGGAGTGGCGGGAGGTCGAGCTGCCGGAAGAAGAGGCAAGCGCATCTTTCGCGTACAGTGTGGAGGAGCGCCGCGTGGCGGCGGATGCGGAAGAAGACGCTGACGCTGACGCGGAAGAGGGCGACGCCGCGGACGCGCGCGCCGGCGACGGAACGGACGCCGGTGAGGACGCGGAAGCGGCCGCCGACACGCAGCTTCTGCTCAGACTCTCCATCCCTGAGCGCCCGCAGTTCTACACCGACTACCGCGCCGGATCCGGGGAAGACCGCGTCGAAGAAGAGGCTGCCGGAGACGAGCCGACCGGAGACGAGCCCGGCGCGGAAACCTAAGAGGCGAGCGGCTCCACCTCGGCAAACACCGGATAATGATCCGAGGGGTACACCCCCTCGTGCTTGTGTCGCTCGATGTACCCGTCTCGGATTTCGAGTTGGTCCGACACCAGAATGTGGTCGATCCGCGGCCACAGGGTAACCCCGTAACCGAAGTGAAAGGTCCCCCGGCGGTTTGCCTCGATGACCGGTTCCAGTCCCATTTCCGTGAGCGCCCGCACGGGCGGTGACCCGCGAAACGAGTTGAAATCACCCAGCACGACGAGGGGCATATCAAGATGTCCGAGCTGCCGAATGGTGTCGATGATGAGCTGCGCCTGCCGCCGCCGGAACTTCGGATTGCGCGCATCGAGGTGCACGTTATACACCACGAACTGCTCCTCCTCGTCTTTGTCCCGCAGCACGCCCCACGCGGCGAAGGACTTACTGAGATGTCGCGCCGCCTGATGCCGGCGGATCCTGCTGTGTGGTCGCCCCCGGAGCAGTGCGGGATCGATCCCGCCGGCGATGACGAGTCCCTCCTCATCGAAGGCGAGGAATCCCCGACTCAGCGTCTCCAGCCGTTCACCACGAATGAGGATCGGATTGTCGGCCGGCGGCTCGTCCGCCACGGTGCCGACTGCAGTTTCGAGATTCGGAAAAGTGTCGGCGAGCCACTGCAGCTGGTCGACGTCGTTGGGGATGCCGTGGGTCCGGTTCGTGACTTCCTGCAGCGCGAGGATGTCCGGGTCCTGTCGCTGTATCAGCGACTCGATGACTTCGCGTCGTCGGTTCCAGCGCAGTCGTCCGGTGTTGCCCACAGCCGTGGTTCGAATATTGAATGTTCCAAACTTCAGCACGTCCGTGCTCATGTTAATTCATCTCTTCGGTTCAGGTGATCGACTCGATGTCCTCCCCCGCAGTCCTACCGAGATCCATGAAGACCTCCGAAATTGTCGGATGGGCGTGGGCCGTTCGCGCAGCATCGTAGACCGTTCCCTCGAAGCGCATCATGGCCGCGGCCTCCCCGATGAGGTCGGAGGCGTTCTCGGCGAATATCTGCACACCGAGCACCTCGCCGTAGGCTTGCTCGAAGAGAATCCGCACGAAGCCGTCTCCACCACCCCGGATGAGGGCGATGCTGTTCTCGGTGAGCGGAGCCTCAACGCTTCGAAACTCGACGCCGTCGGCCTCGAGCTCCGCTTCGGTTCGACCGATCTGAGCAATCTCGGGCTCGCCGTAGACGACCACAGGCTCATCACCCTTGACCCAGGGGTCGGTGACCCCGGCGATGTTGTTCACCGCGTAGAGCCCCTGCGCCGAGGCACTGCGCGCGGTCGGCACCATTCCGTTTACATTGCCGACGGCGTAGATCGTCTCAACGCTCGTGCGGAGGTAGGCGTCCACGTTCGGGAAGGGACCGGCCATGTCGAACGATATATCACCGCCGGGGAGGACGCCGCGCTCGGCGATACAGTTGATGAGAAGATCACAGGGCGCGGTCTCAGTTCCGATTTTGAGGCGTCCGTTCCCGTAGCTGTAGGTGCCGGCATCGGTGATGATCTCCACCCCGGCGGTCTGCAGCCGCCGGGTCACCGCCTCCACCAGCCGCGGGCCGAGCATCGGCAGCAACCCCGGTATGGCTGTGGCGATGGTCACCGCCGAGCCGAGCATCGAGAAAAGCTGCGCGTACTCCACGGCAACGGGCGTGGTTCCGAGGACGACCACGTGCTGGGGCACCTCCGGTGCCGAGAGGGCGGTCCAGGCGGTCGCCGTTCGTTCTCCCGGCATGTCGAAAGGAAGAGCGACGGTGTCCGAGCCGGTGGCGAGGATGATATGGCGCCCCTCGATAACACGGTTCTCCACGCTGACCGAGGTGCCGGATGCAATCTCCGCCTCGCCGCGTATTCGCTCCACGCCGCGCTCCTCCAGTTTGGCCTCGATGCTCGTGCTCATGCGCTCGGCTACCTGCGTCGAGCGCTGCATGGCCGTGCGCATACTGAAGCGTGCGTGCTGGGTGTCGAGACCTTCCACCCCGAAGTGGGATGCCTGCATCACCTGCCGGAAGAAGCGTGCGGACTCGAGCATTCCCTTCGACGGGACGACACCCGCATGCAGCGCCCGTCCGCCGACGCGCCCGCGCTCGATGAGAAGCGTCTTCATGCCGAGCTGTCCCGCGCGCAGTGCCGCTACGTATCCGGCTGGTCCTGCTCCGATGATGATTACGTCGTACATGTGATGCCTCCTCAATCGATGAACATGGATGCCGGACTCTCGAGGAACTCGACGATGTCGTTCAGAAAACGTGTCGCCTCACCGCCGTCGACAATGCGGTGATCAACACTGAGCGAGAGCGGCATGATCGTGCCGATCCCGATCTCGTCACCGTCGGGACCTTCGGTGACGACCGGACGCTTGTGGATGCGACCGATCCCGAGGATGCCTGCTTCCGGATAGTTGATGACCGGCACGGCAAAGAGCCCGCCGATAGAGCCGAAACTGGTCACCGAGAACGTGCCGCCTTTGAGCTCATCCATTGCGAGCTTGCGCTCTCGTGCGCGGGTCGAGAGGTCGTCGATGGCAGCGGCGATTTCCGAAAGCGGTCGTCGGTCCACGTCCCGTATGACCGGCACCATGAGCCCCTCGTCGGTATCCACGGCGATCCCGAGGTTGTAGCGGTGATAGTAGATCATGCGGTTGTGCTCGAGGTCCATCTCGGCGTTGATGCTCGGGTGGCGTTTGAGCGCCGCGGC
>CAYOFA010000128.1:0-2189 GCA_964402885.1 uncultured Spirochaetaceae bacterium | reverse complement strand
AGTGCCTTTCCGCGCGGGCGGCCGGACTCGGTCTGCTCTGAACGGGCCACGCCCTCATCGCTTGCGGGGAGGTAGGCTCCCTCGCCGGCCACCTCGATGGTTCCGACGACCCCGCCGTCGCCCTCGTCGACCGGTTCCTGGCTGGGCGGCGCCGGCTTTTCCTCGGCGATCTGCTGAGCTTCCTCACTCGATACGCCCTCGATCTCGAGCTCGACGAGGGGATCACCGACGTTGATGGTGTCGCCCTCCGAACCGTAGATGGCCACGACGGTCCCGTCGCGGGGGGAGGGGATGTCGGTGACGACTTTGTCGGTCTCCATCTCGACGAGCGGATCCCCGGTCTGGACCTGCTGCCCCTTCTTCACGCGCCACTCTACGATCTGGCCTTCGGTGATGCCTTCTCCGATGTCGGGAAACTTGAACATGTATCGCATTGGACCGGCCCTCCCTAGAAGTGTACCAGGTTCTGGATCTCGTAGAAAATCCGTTGTGGATCCTGCATGTAGAAATGTTCGCCCTGTGGCAGTGGAACGATGGTGTCGAACCCGGTCAACCGCCGCGGCGGTGCCTCGAGATGCAGGAATGCCTCCTCGACGGCGATGCTCATGAGCTCAGCGCCGGGGCCGTAGCTCGACGGCGCCTCTCCGACGAAAAGCATGCGGCCGGTCTTTCTGATTGATCGTCCGATGGTTTCGCGGTCGACGGGATAGATGGTCCTCAGATCGATGAGCTCGACCGAGATGCCCGCCTGCTTCGCCTGCACCATGGCCTTCTGCACCTCCCGGATCATAGCGCCGTAGGCGACCACGGTGATGTGCTCGCCCGGCTGCACCACGCGTGCGCTGCCGAGCGGAACGCGGAAGGGCTCCTCGGAGACCTCCTGCTTCACCGCCCGGTAGATGCGCTTTGGTTCCATGAAGATGACGGGGTCGTTGCTCTCGATGGCGCTCATGAGCAGGCCCTTCGCATCGTGCGGAGAGGACGGGATGACCACCATCAGGCCCGGAATGTGCGCGTAAACCGCCTCCATGCTTTCGGAGTGATGTTCGATGGCGTTGATTCCGCCCCCGTAGGGCATGCGCACCACAACCGGCATCGGGTACCTGCCCCGCGTGCGGTTTCGCATGCGGGAGATGTGCGAGATGACCTGATTGAACGCCGGATAGGCGAACCCGGAGAACTGCATTTCGATGACCGGCCTAAGCCCCGCCGCAGCCATCCCGACCGCCGTGCCCGCGATGGCGGATTCCGCGAGCGGACTGTCGAAGACCCGGTCGGCGCCGTGCTTCTGCTGAAGCCCCTGGGTTACGCGGAAGACCCCGCCTTCCACCCCGACATCCTCTCCGTAGACGACGACACTTTCATCGGCCTCCAATGCGTGATCGAGGGCGCTCGTGAGCGCCTGTACCATGTTGATCGCCTTCATGCCTGCGCCTCCTTCCAGTTGAGAAAGCGCTCGTAGGCGACCTTCTGCCGCCGGAGCTCCTCGGGCATCTCCTCATAGTGCCACCGGAATACGTCCTCGAGTTCGTAGGGGGCGTAGTTCTCCGCCTCGAGGAATTGCCGGTCGATTTCTTTCCGGTACTCGCGGAGCAGCTGCTTCTCGTTCTCCGACCACGCGTTCTTCGCTTCCAGATAGGCCCGCAGGCGGTTGATCGGATCCCTCGTCTCCCACTCGGTCTCCTCCTCCTTCGTGCGATAGCGCGAGGGATCGTCGGAGGTGGTGTGGGCGCCCTTGCGATAGGTTACCGCCTCCACGAGCACCGGCCCCTTGCCGGCACGCGCGTGATCGACGGCCTCCTTCATGACCTCGTAGGAGGCAAAGAAATCGTTGCCGTCCACCTGTATGCCCGGCATGCCGTAGGCGCGCCCTTTCACCGCGATATTGCGGGACGCCGTCTGGCTGTGCGACGGGACTGAAATCGCAAACTGATTGTTCTGCACGAGGAACACGACCGGAACCTGCCACACGCCGGCGAAGTTCAGGCCCTCGTGGAAATCACCCTCCGACGTTCCTCCGTCCCCGACACATGCGCACACGACCTGATCGGCACCTCGCTTCTTCACTGCGAATCCGATACCGGTACCGTGCGTTATCTGGCTCGCAACGGGTACCGAGAGCGGCAGCGCGTTGGTGGCGTGCTCGAAGCGGGAGGCGTCCTCGTGTCCGCGCCAGTAGAGAAACAGCT
>CAYOFA010000127.1:4412-9614 GCA_964402885.1 uncultured Spirochaetaceae bacterium | reverse complement strand
ATCTCCGCAGCCGCGCAATCTGCGAGAAACGCGTGTTCTTCCAGGATCGCCTCCCGGCTCCAGCGGCCGGGCCGGTAGAACTTTGCCACGTACGCCTCGCCCTCGTCGGTGCGGACGCCGTAGACGCGGTTCACGTAGCTGGGGTAGGCGCTGAGGGTGCCGTCGAGCCGTAGGTTCCAGGTGGCCTCCACCGCCTCGATGGCCGCGTCGGGGGTCAGCATGTCGAATGAAGCCAGTTGATATGCCATGGAGCCTTCAGTATGCGGATGGAGCCCTCCGGGGGGAAGAGCAGGGGCGGCGAGGCCGCAACCGCGGTCCCAACCGCGGCCGGGCGCCGACACCACCGCTGGTGCCGCCGCCGCCGCGGGCGGCCGGGTCCGGGCGCCGCCGCCGGGCAGCGCCTGCTTTACCTCCGGGCGCGTATCGTGCAAATCTGTCGGGACCCATGAATCAGTACGGCGCCCCCTCGATCTCCAGGTTTTTCGTCTCCTGCCCCGGCCACGTGGAGCAATTGCTCGCGGAGGAGATCCGCAGTATCCTCGCCGGGCCGGTACCCGGTGCAGGCGGCGAACAGGCCGCCGTCCCGGCCCCGGCTCCCACGGCCCGGGAGTCCTCCGGCGTTGGTGTCCGCGAGTCCTCCGGCGGCGTGTACCTCGAGGGAAGCCTCGAGGATGCCTACAGGGTCTGCCTGTGGTCGTCCCTCGCGGGCCGCGTCCTCGGTGAGCTTGCAACCGACATCGCGGCCGACCGGGACGCGTTGTATCGGGCGGCCGCTGCAGTGCCGTTCGAGGAGTATTTCGACGTTGATCGCACCTTCGCGGTATTCGGTCACAGCGCCCACCGCGAGTTTCGCGACTCCCGGCTTGCCTTCCTGGTGATAAAGGATGCCATAGCCGACAGATTCCGCGAGCGTCTCGGCCGCAGGCCATCGGTCGACACCGAACGGCCCGAGGTCCGCATCAACCTGCATCTCACCGACTCCCGAATGCGGCTCTACGTCGATTTTTCAGGCGAGAGCCTCCACAGGCGCGGCTATCGCCGTGTCGCCACCGCGGCGCCCCTTCGTGAGAACACCGCCGCTGCGGTGCTCGCCCGCACCGGGTGGGACGCGGCCCTGTCCGCATGGCGCCGGGGCGAGGGGGCGCAGCCGTTTCTTGCAGACCCGATGTGCGGCTCGGGAACCATAGCCATCGAGGCGGCGCGGCAGGCCGTCGATATGGCGCCCGGCGCGGACCGTGCGGAGTTCGGATTCGAGCGCCTGCGGGGGTACGATGATGCGGCATGGCGGCGACTGCGGGAGGAGGCAGCGGAGCGTCTCGAGCGCGGGCGTGCGCGGTGGACGGCGGGAGGCGGGCGGATCTGGGCCTCCGATGCCGATCCGGAGGCGGTAACGGCGACGAAGGCGAACGCGGAGGCCGCCGGCGTCGCGGACATCCTCACTATCGAGCAGGCGGACTTCGCACGCCTGCGCCGCGGCGCCATCCTCGGTGAGCTCAACAGGGGCTTCGACCCCGAGATCGCCGCAGGCTGTTTCATCGTCACCAACCCGCCCTACGGACACAGGCTCGGCGGCGGCGAGGAGACGCGGGTGCACGAGCGGCTCGGCAGGTGGCTTGCCGAGCGCTTCACCGGCTTTCGTGCGGCCGTGCTCGCGGACTCGAAGGAGCAGGCACGGGAGATCGGGCTGCGGGCCGACCGCCTGTACTCGCTGTACAACGGAAATCTCAGTGTGGTCCTCGCGGTGCTCTCGCTTGATCAGTCGAACCGTTTTCGCGAACCCGGCAACCGGGGCGCGGCCGGCGGCACCCGAGGTGCTACCGGCGGCCGCCCGACGTCGGCGGGGCGCGCCTCCGCGACGTCGGAGGACGCGACTCGCGGCGTCGAGTCGATCATCAACCGGCTCCGCAAGAATCGCCGCAGTCTCAAGCGCTTTCTCGAGCGTGAGGCGGTGAGCTGCTACCGGATCTACGACGCCGACATTCCCCAGTACGCTGCCGCGGTGGACGTGTACGTCGATCGCGACCAACAGACCCGTGCGGTGGTGCAGGAGTACGCGCCACCTGCCACTGTGGATGAAGCCGCGGCCGCCGCGCGCTTCGCCGAAATCATTCAGGCGGTACAGGCGTTTCTCGAGATCGGGCCGCAGGCGGTGTTTACCCGCGAGCGACGCAGGCAGCGTGGCACCGAGCAGTACCGCCCGCGGTCGACCGGCGGCTCCGTCACGGCGATCGTCGAGGAGGACGGGCTTCTGTTCGAGGTCAACTTCACCGATTACCTCGACGTTGGTCTCTTTCTCGACCATCGGTTCGTCCGTCGCAGAATCCGCGAGCGTGCCGAGGGTGCCCGGTTTCTGAATCTCTTTGCCTACACCTGCGCGGCAACCGTCCATGCCGCCGCAGGCGGCGCCTCGCGAACGGTCTCGGTGGATACATCCAACTCCTATCTCGAGTGGGGAAAGCGAAACCTCGGACTCAACGGCATCGTCGGGCCCGCCCATGAGATCGTCCGTTCCGACAGTCTGACCTTCCTGCGCCGCGGGAGGGATACGTACGACCTCATGCTGATCGACCCACCGTCCTTCTCAAACAGCAAGAGTCGCGACGCCGACCTCGACGTGCAACGCGATCACCCGGAGCTCCTGCGCGCGGCCCTGAGCCGCCTCGCTCCGGGGGGCAGCATCTTCTTCTCGGCAAACCTGCGATCCTTCAGCCTGTCGGATGAGGTGCGCGAGATGGCCGAGGTGGCCGACCTCTCGGAGGAAACGCTTCCCCCGGATTTCGCCCGCAGCGCGAGGCGCCGGCACGTGTACCTTCTCACAAAGGCGGGACGGTGATGAGCCGGGCGGATGAAGGCACGGGGGCGACCGGCACGACCGGTGCGACCGGCGACGGAACCCGCTTCCCTCTGGGATCGGCGCTGCTCCTGGTCAGTGTATTCTTTCTGACCTTCATGTCGCGCACCATCCTCGCCCCTCTGCTGTTGTCCATCGAGGCCGACCTCGGCGTGTCGCACGCCGTGGGAGGATCCTTCTTTCTCGTGATGTCGGTCGGCCTGATGGCAACCATGCTCTCCTCCGGCTTCGTGTCGCAGCGGCTCAATCATCACCAGACCATCTCGGTGGCGGTCGGGGTCGTCGGCGTCGGGTTGCTCATCCTCTCTTCGAGCCAGGAGGTCGGCTGGTTCCGTGTCGGTCTGGTGGTGCTCGGGGCGGGGGCGGGGCTGTATCTGCCGTCGGGAATCGCCACGCTGACCGATGTGACCCCGCCCGGGCAGTGGGGCAGGGCGATGGCGCTTCACGAGCTCGGTCCCATTCTGGGCCTCGCCGCGGGTCCGCTCCTGGCGGAGCTGGTGCTGCGGGTGGCCTCATGGCGCGTGCTGTTGGCCGTGCTGGGCGTTGCCTCGATGTGCATGGGGCTGGTGTTCGCGCGCCGCGGTGCCGGTGGGCGCTTCCACGGGGAACCGCCGCACTGGGCCGCCCTGCGCGAGGTCGCCGCCACCCGTCGGTTCTGGGTGATCGCCTTCTTCTTCGTCATGGCGATCGGGCTGGAGCTCGGCGTATACTCCATGCTTCCCACCTACCTGGTGGTCGAACGGGGCATGGAACGGTCGCTGGTGAACTCGGTGGTGAGTACATCACGCCTGACATCACTGTTGATGATATTCCTCGCGGGCTGGCTCTCGGATCACCTCGGCGTACAGCGCGTCTTTGGTGTGGTTGCCGTTGCCGCCGGGATGGTGACCACGCTCATCGGTTTCGCCGAGGGCCCGATTCTCGTCGCTGCGGTCTACCTGCAGCCCATGCTCATCTCGGCGTTCTTCCCGGCCGGCCACAGCGCTCTTGCCGGGGTAAGCACGCCCGAGCGACGCAACCTCGCAATTTCCGTGGTGATACCGCTCGCGTACCTCTTCGGCGCGGGAGTGATTCCGGCCATCCTCGGCAGGCTTGCCGAGGCGGGAGCATCCGGGACGGGATTCATCGCGATCGGCATCGTCATGGCAGCCGGCGCGCTCGTGGCACCCTTTGCTACGAGCCGCTGAGTCGCTCTGCGAGCGCGTCGAGCTCGGCCCGGTAGGAAGAGAGATCGTCCAGCCGAGCCGTGCCCTTCGGCAGCTTGAGCTGCAGCACCTCGTCGGCGCGCGCTCGCGCTCTCTTGTTCCGGTTGCCCTGGTTTATGGTGATGAGCTTTACGTGCGCGGGTGAGTAATTCTCGAGGTAGGTCTTCACCGCTCCCGGAAGCTGCGTTGCCCAGACCGGCGCGCAGAGGACGAGCAGATCTGCGTTTCGGTCCTCATCGCGCATTGATTCGATCGGGGGCTTCCTGCCGAACATGGTGCCGAAGATGGCCCGCATGAGGCCGTCACGGTCGCCCGTGCGCCCGGCCTCTGCGATTTCCCGTGCTTCACAGCCAAGGCGTTCTGCGAGGTATTCGGCGGCGAGTCGATTGTTTCCGGTTCGCGAGTAGTAGCGGACGATCATGTGTGTCTCCTCCCCCCGCATCTTAGGCGAGAAGGTCCGTCGGATCAACGACGGAAAATGTCACCTCCACAAGGAACCGCTAAACCGACTTTCCGCCGGCGCTACGCGAATAGCGGTGGAAGTCTCAAGGGAAAGTCATATGCTATAAGTGTACGGATCACGCATCCTTCGTTTTCCCACAGCAAAGGCCGGACCCGCCATCGAATGCACCTCATCTTGTCACAGATGTGATCCTACAGGAGGTCCGAGATGCGTGCAGTATTCGTAGCGGCTGTCATCGGGCCGCTTCTCCTGTGTGCCTGCTCTCCCTGGTTCGGACCGGACAAGGAGGCGGGCCGAGAGAGAACCAAGCTACGATTCGGACGTGGATGAACGTGCGCCGCCGGGCGGCGATGTCACCTCCCGGGCAACGCCCTTTACGGCACCCACAGTTGGCGGTTAACAGCGCGAAGGCGGACGAGGTGGTGAAGGTGGCACAGGGACACTACGTTCCCTGGAACGAGAATGAGGGAGACGCTGCGCGCTGTCGTAGTGACGAGCTCACATCCGGTCGCCGGTAAGGTTGCGAACGACCTCGGCTGCCGGGACAGTTATTCTATTGGCGGTAACGAGAAGACGTATGAAACGATGTGCCCGTAGTAATGCTCTCTTCCCTTTCGCAGCAAGTGGGCAAATTCATACTGCCTTTGAGGAGGTAGCCTATGAAATCGCTGCGTTCAGTGATG
>CAYOFA010000127.1:2659-4312 GCA_964402885.1 uncultured Spirochaetaceae bacterium | reverse complement strand
AGCCTCCCGCTACCACCGCCTCAGGCACCGTAGGTGCCGAGGGTGGAATGGTGGAAACGGAAAACGGAGCCAGAATCATCGTTCCGCCGGGTGCCTTGACCGATGAAACAACCATCACCATCTATTCCTACCCCGGTAACAGCGAATTGCCCGCTACCTGGTGTCCCATGCCCGGAATGGCGGGGGCCCTCCGACTGGAGCCGGAGGGACTTCAGTTCCAGATACCGGTGGAGATCACCGTACCATTGGGTGCCGACTGGAGCCCTGGTGGCCAGATTCCGCTCTTCGCCTTGAATGCCGCATCGAGAATCTGGGACCAAACGATGGATAACGTCACCATCAACAGTGACGGGCGCAGTTTTTCAGGCGAGATCTCCCACTTCAGCGGCTACGGCGGCGGTTCTGTCGAAGGATTGGCCGGGGGCGGCAGTTTGGAAGAGTTCAGAGACCAATTCTCCGATTGGTTTCGAGAAAACGTGCTCGACCTCGGCAACATACGAGAACGTGAGAATGAATGCTTTGAACTGGTCGGAATGGACTTTGATCTGCAGTACAAACAGAACTCCGTGACCGGCGGGGATGTATGGAGGGTCGGCAGGAAGACTGATAATGCCGATGCGCCCTTGCCAATGGTCGACTATATCTATGATGTGACCAACGGAAACACCGTGGATGGTTATGTGCGCATCACCGTGACGAACTACTACGATTGCACCAAACCGATGTTCCTCATACGATCAGACAGGTCGATTCTCATGGAGGGCGAGACGACGAGTGTCTATGCGGATGTCAGTTGCGCCGGCACTGCGTTAACCGGAAAAGGCATCACGTTCGACATCAAATCAGGTCCGGGTACAGTGTCGCCCGGAAATACTACTACGAATGCGTCAGGCACCGCCTCCACGACGTTCACTGCCGGAAACGAGCACTCGGTGGCACGCGCCTATTACTACTCATGTCCGACGGATGAGGGCGAAATGCTCGATCGTGAAATCATGATCGCCGTTGCCCCTGACCAGTTCAATCTGCAGATCTCGTACGATCAGACGATGACTCAGCCGGACTACTCCGATACCTTCTCATATAGTGGTGCCGTTGTCATTCTGGTGACCCAGGACAACGGTGACGGCACAGCCGATGTGTCGGGTAGCGAGACCTTCCCCGTTACCGGCAGCGGCACCGCAGGCGACTGCTCAACCGTGACTTCCGGCAGCGTTGATTTTACGATAACCGGAACACTGATAACCGACAGCGAAGGTGCCCAGACGCTCGATCTCACACAGGAGGTGTATTTCGATTATACGAAGACTACCTCCTGCCCGGACGAACCGCCGTTCGACAATCCATTTGCAGGGGGTGACAGCTCGGACTACATACTTCCCGTCGAAAACGGATACACCATCGACCGAACCGACGACTTTCCCGGAGTGACGAACCATATCGTGTATGTACTGACATTCTGATGCTCTCAGTCATAACCGCGGAGAGAGCACGGATATGTATCGCGTAGGAATGGTTCTCGCGGAGCGGCGTGGAAATCGACGACGACACCTGCCTTTCAGGCCCGGAAGCTCTCTTATCGCCGCCGGCTTGTGTTGCCGGTCGCAGACAGCGTTTCCCTTTGATCGAGCATAGCGGCAGAGAGCCAGACCA
>CAYOFA010000127.1:0-2559 GCA_964402885.1 uncultured Spirochaetaceae bacterium | reverse complement strand
GCGCTCAGCTGAGACGCCGCTGCCCGGCGCGGCGTGGGAGCTGACGCGGGTCGGCGGTGTTCCGCAACAGCAAGGCGTCGTACAGCCGGAGCGCAGCTTTCGGGGCACCCGCTTCGCGCGCTTGCGGTTGCTGCGGCGATTGCAGAATCCCACAAACACCCCGTACAGGCCTGACCGAAGGATGCAGAGTCGTTTAGGTGATAGGGCGTAAAGCGGGTCCATCCGTATCTACGCGAATAGCGGTGGAAGTTTCACGCGAAAGTCATATGCTATAAGTGTACGGATCACACATCCTTCGTTTTCCCGCAACAACGGCCGGACCCGCTCGTCATCTGCATCTCACCCTGTCACAGGTGTGATCCGAAGGAGGCCCGAGATGCGTGCAGTAATCGTAGCGGCTGTGGTCGGATCACTTCTCCTGTCCGCCTGTTCACCCATGGTCGGCCCGGATGAGGGAGGCGCGCCGAGCGAGAACGAAGCCGGTATCTGGTACGTTGATGAGCGTGCGCCGCCGGGCGGCGACGGAACGTCCTGGGCCACGGCCTTCGTCCATCCTCAGCTCGCGGTGGATGCCGCACAGGCGGACGAGGCCGTCAAGGTGGCCCAGGGCGTGTACTTTCCCTGGAGCGAAAACGAGGGCAACGCCGTCATCGCGATGAAAGCCGGCGTCGAGGTTTACGGCGGCTACTACGTCGAGAGCGGGGAAATGATGCTTCGTGACCCGCTGTCCTACCCGTCAATGCTCGTCGGAAGCGGGGAGATGGCGATAGGGCGTGAGTCGAAGCACGTGGTCCTGGGGGCGTCCAACGCTCTGCTGGACGGCTTCGAGATCAGGGACGGGGTGGCTACCCTCGAAACATCTAACCTTTCCGACTACGCCGATCCCACCGAACACCCCGACCCCTGGGGCGGGGGAATGCTCAACGAATCCGTGCGGAATCTGGTCGTGCAGAGTTGTGATTTCCGCTCCAACGAAGCGCAGGCCGGCGGCGCCGCGATCTGCAACGTCGACTCCACGGTGTACGTCAGACGATGTCAGTTCTGGGAGAATACTTCGTGGCGGCTCGCCGTCGGGGAGCCGGATGCCGAGCCGGGACACTACGGGGGCGCAATCGCGGTCTGGGACGGATCGGTGGAGCTCGTGAACTCGCTGTTCCTGAGCAACTGGGCCAGTATCGAGTCGTCCGAGGTCGTAGAAGGCTACGGCGGGGTCCTCGCAACCCGCGCGGACGGCGATGCCGAGATCGTGAACTGCACCTGCGCCGGCGGATATGCCGATTACGGCCTGATGCTCTACGACGATCCCACCGATGACGGCGAGATAGAGCTCCAGAACTCCATACTCTGGTCCGGATCGCATGACACGATCCGTCGGATCGACCCCGAGGATTTCGACAACGTGGCTTATTCGGATGTTGAACTTATCGCCGGGCAGCCATCGTATTCAGGTCCGGGAAACCTCAATCAGAATCCGGAGTTCTACTACACCACGGATCCTTTGGCCCCGTGGACGTGGGAAAGCGCTCGCATCCCGGCGTTCGGTCTCTGCTGCGACGCCGTGCCGGCGGGGGAGGCGCCCCTTCTGGACTTCACCGGCTCGATCCGAAACGGCGGCGACGGCTGGGTGCAGATGGGGGCTATCGAGGAGCCTTATATTGCTGCAGGAGATTGATGAGATTTCGGCGCCGGCCCTTTTTTCGCTGACATGGCGAAGCTCGCGAACGGACTTGCGGCGTCCATCGGATGCGGCTACGCTGTCGCGGTGGTCAAGGTAGCTCTCATAACGCTCGGGACGCTCTTCGTCGGGATAGGACTCGTCGGCGTGGTGCTCCCCGGGCTTCCGACGACTCCGTTCATGATTCTGGCTGCGGGCTGCTACGTGAAAAGCTCGCGGCGGCTCTACCGCTGGGTCACCGAGCATCCGCTCTTCGGCCCGGCCGTCAGGCGCTTTCTCGAGGAGCGCACCATCTCGAGGCACGGGAAGATCGTCTCACTCGGGATGATGTGGACCATGATCGGGCTGTCGGTGGTTTTTGTGCTTACGGGGCTCACCGGCCGGATCGCCGTACTGGCGCTCGGCATCATCGGCACCGTTGTCATCGTCTCGGTCAGGACGGAGGGCCGGTAGCTGCTGGGCGGCGTTACCGCTCACGAGCCGAACTCCGCGCGTCCGGCACCATTGTGACAATCAGATTGTGACAACCGGGATGCGGCCAAAGCAAAGAAAAGGCCAACCTACCCGGTTGGCCCTCTTACCCGTTAAGTTGCCTGCCATTACGAGCTCCCCCGGTTGGACTCGAACCAACGACATAGTGGTTAACAGCCACTCGCTCTACCGGCTGAGCTACAGGGGAATGCGCTGAATGCGAGTGGAAACATACCGAAGCTCGAAAAACTTGTCAAGAGCCGCCCGGCGGCCATCTGCGACTACCGGCGGACAACCGGAGGACTACCGGCGACTACCCGCAGTCTGCGGGGCCCACCGTGCGGCGACCCACCGCGCGGCGGCCCACCGGCTACAGCCCCGCAACAGGTACATCGGCGCCGCACTCCGCACAA
>CAYOFA010000126.1:0-9782 GCA_964402885.1 uncultured Spirochaetaceae bacterium | reverse complement strand
TCCTTGCTCCCGGTGGCGAGCTCGCTCGTGCTCTGAGAGATCTCGGTGAATGCCTGCACGAAGCGATCGATCTCCCCGGAGATAAGAGCGAAGGACTCTCCGGTTTTCGTGCTCGCCTCCCGCGCGGCATAAATGCGCTGTACGAACTCCTGAAGCGTCGAGGATATCTGAGAGGTGTTCGAGGATGTGTTCTCGGCAAGCTTGCGGATTTCATCGGCCACTACCGCAAAGCCACGTCCGTACTCGCCCGCGTGGGCCGCCTCGATCGCGGCATTCATCGACAGAATACGAGTTTGTGCGGCAACCGTGTTTATGACCTGCACCATGCCGGAGATCTGCTCCACACCGCCCGCGATCTCCTCGATGATCTCGTCGGACGTTTTGGCCTGGCTGCGACCGGACTTCACGATTTCGAGCAGACCGGTGGTTGCCTCGTTTCGCTCCCGGGCGATCTGGGCAACGCTGTCGATGGAGGCGGACATCTGTTCAACCGAGGCGGACGTCTCGTCCACCGCGCTCGCCTGACTCTCGAGCTCGTTTCGCAGATCGGTGATGCCGTTGTTGATTTCGTCGAATGACTGAGAGGTCTCGGCGATGCGCGCATCGAGGCGCACAATCTGATCCTTCACCGCCGCGATTCGCCCGACGACCTCCTCACTGGTCTCCCGCGACCGCGCCGCACCGGCGCTGAGGCGATGGGTGAGCTCGCGGTTCTCCTCGGCAAGCTCTCGCATCCCGAGCATGATGACCTGGAGATTCGCGGCGAGCTCCTCATCGAAGCTACGCAGGAGTGCGTCGGCCTCGGCAAGCACGGCTCGGGCGCCGGTTCGCGTGGTGAGGTCCCCTCCCGCGAGCCGGCTCATCGCGTCGCCGGTTCGAAGCAGACGAGCGGCGATCCGTCCTCCGACAACAAAGAGAATCGCACCCCCGAGGAGGACACCGCCGGCGCCCGCCGCAACCGCGAGAACGAGCCCCGCACCATCGTGCATCATCCACAGAACCGCCGCGGTCGGAATTGCCCCGGCTACCACACCGAGGATTCCGAGCGCCGCCTTCATTGATATGCGAGCCATAGCCACCTCACTTCTTCTCGTTCGCCGGTCGGGCCGTGGGCCGTTACCTATCCGCAGAGCTCTCGGTGATGATCTCCTCCACCGTGGCCCCGGTATGGACGTTGTACGGCTTGAACTCGTAGGGAAAGACGCTTCGGGCTGCTGCAATACCCGCCTGCTCCGGAGGCTGGCCCGCGGCAAGCTTTGCCCGGGCCTCCTCGATCCACCTGCGTGTCTTGTGAACGCTCGGCACATGAACGAGGCCGTACTTCGACTTCAGGAGCAGACGCACTCGTTCGATCATGGCCCCTGATTCTACAGACCGGATGGAGTGCGGTCAACGCGGCGCGGCGGGAGCCGCCGCCGCACCGGCGCCGGGGGCCGGGGGCCGGTGCCCGGGAACCGCGGCGCGGCGTTGACACACCTACCGGTGGCGGGCACCATTGCCGCTATGCTCGACACCCGCACTCTCCGCACCGACTCACTGCTACTGACGACCGCCGTTATCTGGGGCCTCGCGTTCACTGCCCAGCGCGCGGGAATGGACTTCGTCGGCCCCTTCACCTACAACGCCGTCCGGTTTGCGCTCGGCGCACTCTCCCTCGTGCCGCTGCTTCTCATCTTTCGGCCCGACCGGACGGGGACGGAGGACGAACACCGGTCGCAGGAGCCGCGGACGGAGGAGGAGTGGGACGCCCGAACGGGGACGGAGGATCAGAACAGGGCCCGAACCGAAAGCCTCGCCGACGTGGCGGCGAGGGCGCGGCGCCGCAACCGCCTCCGCTTCCTCCGCGACGGCGTCATCGCGGGGGCGCTGCTCTTCGGAGGATCTTCGTTTCAGCAGGTCGGGCTGGTCTCCACCACCGCCGGCAAGGCGGGGTTCATCACGGGGCTGTACGTGGTGATCGTTCCCATCGCGGCGGCCTTCCTCGGGCAGCGTACCGACCGCGGCCGCTGGATCGGAGCCACCCTCGCGGTCGCGGGCCTGTATTTCCTGAGCATCACCGCCTCCTTCACGATCAGCCGCGGTGACTTCCTCGTCTTTCTCTGCGCCTTCTTCTTCGCGGCACATGTCCTCGTGCTGGCGCGGTTCTCCCGAATATGGCACCCCCTGCGGCTCGCCGCAGTTCAGTACCTGACCACTGCCCTGCTGAGCCTCATCGTCGCCGCTGCGACAGAGGACATGGCACTCGCCTCCATCGCGGCGGCCTGGCTTCCCATCGTCTACGGGGGTGTGTTCTCAGTCGGGGTGGCCTACTCCCTGCAGATCATCGCCCAGCGCGAGGCGCATCCGGCGCATGCAGCCATCCTCCTCAGCCTCGAGGGAGCCTTTGCCGCCCTCGGAGGCTTCATCGTCCTCGGTGAGCTTCTCTCCCCGCGCGATCTCCTCGGCTGTGCGTTCATGCTCGCCGGCATGCTCGCCTCCCAGTCGAGCACCATTTTTCGCTCGGCGAGGGCCCGGCGTGCGGGCGGGGCGTAGGCCGCGCGGTCCCGGATGACGCGCCGGCGGCGCTTGACACACGGCGGTGAGGCGGTACCATCGATCGTCGGGACGGTACCATGGAAAACACAGTCGGAAGCATTGCAGTAATGACCAGTGGCGGCGACGCATCGGGGATGAACCCCGCGGTGCGGTCGGTCGTTCGCTCCTCTCTCGACCTCGGAATCGAGACGTACGCAATCTACGAAGGCTACCACGGAATGGTGCAGGGCGGCGACTACATCCGCTCCATGAGCTGGGAGGACGTCGGCGGCATTCTGCACCAGGGCGGTACCGTCATCGGGACCGCGCGCTCGGACGAGTTCCGTACCCGTGAGGGACGGAGGAAGGCTGCGCTAAACCTCGTGCTGCGCGAGATAGACAGCCTCATCGTCATCGGAGGCGACGGGAGTCTCACCGGGGCCGATATCTTCCGGAAGGAGTGGCCGGGCCTCCTCGACGAGCTCGTCGAGCGGGGTGATATCGAGCCCGACCGCGCCGAACGGCGATCGAACCTTCGCGTGGTCGGCCTCGTGGGATCGATCGACAACGACATGTTCGGGACCGACATGACGATCGGCGCCGACACCGCGCTGCATCGCATAACCGAGGCCATCGACGCCATAACGAGTACGGCCGCCAGCCATCAACGCGCCTTCATCATCGAAGTGATGGGGAGGAATTGCGGCTACCTCGCGCTCATGGCGTCGATATCCTCCGGCGCCGACTGGGTACTCATTCCCGAGAGCCCACCCGACATAGAGAACTGGGAACAGCGCATGTGCGAGGTTCTCAAGAAGGGGCGTGAGGTCGGGCGGCGTCACAGCATCGTCGTGGTTGCCGAAGGCGCCTGCGATCGCAACGGGAATCCCATCGAAACCGACTACGTGAAGTCCGTCCTCAAAGAACGACTTGGCGCCGACACGCGGGTGACCATTCTCGGGCATGTACAGCGCGGAGGCGCGCCAAGCGCATACGACCGACTGCTCGGGTCGCTGCTCGGTCATGCGGCGGTGCAGGCAATCACCAAGGGCGAAGCCGATGAGGAGCCGCAGTTACTGGGGATCCGCCAGAATCGCGTGCAGCGCTCCTCACTGCTGGAAAACGTCGAGGCGACGCACTCTGTTGCCGACTTCATCGCCGAGAGAAACTACGAGAAGGCAATGGAGTTGCGGGGAGGAAGCTTCAAGGACGCCTTCCGCACCCTGCGCACGCTCATTCGGGCGAAACCGCATGAGCCGGACCCGGGGCGCACGCGACACCGCATCGCAGTACTGCACGCGGGCCCACCGGCGCCGGGCATGAACACTGCCGTCAGGGCGGCAACGAGGCTCGCCATCGATCAGGGCCACGAGGTCCTCGGCGTGCACAACGGTTTCCCCGGACTGCTCGAGGGGAACGTGACCGAGCTCGGCTGGATGAGCGTCTCGGGTTTCGCCTCTCGCGGCGGGGCAGAGCTCGGCACCAACCGCAACGTGCCCTCACGAGAGCAACTGCCCGCCCTCGCCGAGCGCATTTCGGAACTCGGTATCGAGGGGCTGCTCATGATCGGTGGATGGGCCGGCTATGAGGCGGCCTACCTTATTCATGAGGAACGCCACACGTTACCGGCCCTCGACATACCGGTCATCTGCGTGCCGGCCACCATCAACAATAATCTGCCGGGGTCCGAGCTCGCGGTGGGAGCGGACACGGCACTCAACAACATCATGGATGCGGTCGACAAGATCAAGCAGTCCGCGGTGGCCTCTCGCCGGGTGTTCGTGGTGGAGGTCATGGGCCGCCACTGCGGCTACCTCGCACTGATGAGTGGTATCGCCGGCGGGGCCGAGCGCGTCTATCTCCACGAAGAGGGGATCTCGCTGCGCGATTTGCAGGCGGACGTTCAGTTTCTTGTCGACGGCTTCGAGAGCGGCAAGCGCCTCGGCCTCATGATCCGAAACGAGGCAGCGAATCGCTTCTACACCACCGATTTCATGCGCTCACTCTTCGAGGAGGAGAGTGAGGGTCTCTTCGACGCCCGGCAGGCCATTCTCGGCCACCTGCAGAACGGAGGCGATCCCTCTCCCTTCGACCGCATTCAGGCGACGCGGCTCGCAAGCCGCGCGCTTGGGTATACACTCGAGCAGATCGAGAGCGAGAGCGGCGAAAGTGCGTTCATGGGACTCGTCGAGGGGGCGATCCGGTTCAACCCCATAGATCAGTTCCCGAGGATGATCGACGGGGATCTCCAGCGACCGCTCGAGCAGTGGTGGTTGCAGCTTCGCGAGATTGCGCGTCTGCTCGGACGGCCCGCGCCGCGACACGAGCTGGATTAGGCCCGGCGCGAGGGTGCCGGGAACCGCGGGCCGGAACCGGGGTGCAGGCCGCGCGCACGGAGCCGCACGCCGCAAGCGGGACCGCCAACACCGGCCGCGGCCGTGAGCCCCGGCCGCCAACCCCGGCCCCGGCCGCGAGCCCCGGCCTTGGCCGCGAGCCGCGCGCTCACGCCGAAACCGGCGCCCGCCCCTCGGTGATCGTTGCGCTGCCCCCGTGGTCCTCGATGATGCGCTGCGCCGCCATGATGCCCGAAATCGTGCTCATGGTCGTGCCGGTGCCCGGCACCGTGTAGTGACCGCAGTAGTAGAGGTTATTCAGCTTCTTCGACCGGTTCGCAGGGCGGAACCAGGCGGTCTGGAGAAGAGTCTGCCCGAGCCCGAAGGCCGTGCCGCGATAGGCGTTGTAATCGCTGCGGAAATCGTTGATCGAATAGCTGCGGCGGAAAATGACGTGATCGCGGAGGGCGGCGCCGGTGCGCGCCTCCATACGATCCATCACCATGTCGAAGTAGCGCTCGCGGCGCTCGGGCGTATCCTCGAGGCCGGGCGCGACGGGTACGAGGATGTAGACCGCCTCCTGCCCGTTCGGCGCGACGTCAGGATCACTCATCGAGGGAACGTGAAGGTAGAACAGAGGATCCTCGATCCAGCGCGGGTTCTTGTACACCGCGTCGAAATGCGTGTCCCAATCAGCATCAAAGAAGAACGTGTGGTGCGTGAGCTCGGGGATACGTTTGTCGAAGCCGACGTAGAAGTTGAGCACCGCGGGTGAGAGGGCCTTTCGGTTCCAGCGTTTCGCAGTGAAGGACCGGTCGCGCTCGTCGAGAAGCTCGAGCTCGACGTGCGGGTAGTCGGCGTTGGCGACCACAACGTCCGCGGCGATCTCATCGGTGTCACAGTCGTTTCGGCACTCTATGCGCGTCACGCGCCCGCCGGAGCTGCGCAGCGCGGTGACCTCCGTCCCCAGGCGGAACTCGACGCCGAGACGCTCGCAGACCGACCGCATCGCCTGCGCCACACCGCTGAACCCGCCGTCGGGGTACCAGGTACCCAGCACGAAGTCGACGTAGTTCATCAGCGTGTAAACCGCCGGTGTGCTCTTCGCAGAGCTTCCGAGGAAAACGACGGGGAACTCGAGAATCTTCCGCAGATAGGGATGGGAGAAGGTGCGGTGTACCAGGCCGGCGTAGCTGCGATGAATGTCGAGGGCCCCCGCATTCGATACGCTCGTCTTGTTCACAAAGTCGAAGAGCGAGCGATAGTTCTTGTAGATGAAGTGCGTCATCGCGAGCGTGTATTTGTGCTCGGCGTCTGCGAGGTAGCGTTTGAGCTTCTCGCCCGCCCCCGCCTCATAGCGCTCGAATACGCTCGCTGCCGCGTCGAGATCCGCCGGGACATCCACCACGTTCTCGCGCTCGCGCGGCTCGGTATCGCCGTAGTAGACGCGATAGCTCGGGTCGACGCGGGTGAGACCGTAGAAATCGCGTCGGTCGAAGCCGAGGTCGGCGAACCACCTGTCGTGCTCGCCGGGCATCCAGTACCAGCTCGGCCCCATGTCGAAACGGAAGCCGTCGGTTTCCAGCACCTGGGCTCGACCGCCGACCCACTCGTTTCGCTCGAGGACCGTTACCCGATACCCCGCCTTTGCAAGATGGGCAGCCGCGGACAAGCCGCCGAAGCCCGCACCGATCACAACTGCATGTTGGACAGACATTTCGGTCCAAAGCGTACCGCCGGCGGTCGGGGTAGTCAATCGTCGGCGTGCACGAAAACCGCACGATAGGCGTAGAACGCTACAAGTACGGAGATCGCCTTGTCCACGAGGTTCACCGGTACGCGGGCGAGAAAGGCCGCCCAGAACATCGGTTTGCCCGTGAGCAGAAGCCCCATGGATATGTAATCCACTTCGATCCCGGTTGCACCTCCGAACACGAACAGGGCAACCAGCGTGCCGAGGAACGCGTTCGAGAGCGTGAGGGCGAGCGTGGCAATCACGATGTGGGCGCCGTTTCGGAACAGTCCCCGGGAGGCGAGGACGCCCATGATGATGCCGCTTGCGGCGTTCACTATGCCGAACTGCCAGTTTGTTCCCTGTAGACCGAAGATGAGCTCCTGGAAGAGGTTGGAGCCGATGCCCGTGATGGCCCCCACGACCGGTCCGAAGATGACCGCAGCCACGAGCGTGAAGATGGTATCCAGAAACAGCGGAGCCGATAGAGCGGTGCTCACCCAGCTCGTGAGTCCGTTGAGAAGGATCGCCGCAAGAATGGATGCCCCGACCACAGCCGGAGAACGTTCGAGCACCCGGGCGCGCAGCACAATTACCGACGATTCCGTACGTTGCATCGTTCGCATTCAGCGTATACCGTACCGGCGGAGAGCGCAACATGAAACGAGGTCGAACATCCGGGCAGTTGAGCGAGGGTATACGAACACTCGGCCGGGAGCGGGGCCACGCGGTTGCTCTGATCGGGGTTTTCGTCGCACTGGGCATGTTCCTGTTTCTGTTCGTCGAACTCGTGCGGGCCGATCAGCTCACCGTAAAGACCGCCCGAGAAATCGCGCGGATCGATGCGAGGTGGAACCGCCTGCAGGTCGAAGTGCTCGCCACCGAGCCGGGCAGCCACCGTGCGACATCGGTCTTCACATTCAGAGTCTGGGCCTTGGCCGTGCTCGAGGAGTCCCGCCTCGCATCCCTCGCCACGACGACTCCCGAGGTCGCGGATTTCGTATCGGGCCTGGAGGGCGAAATCCGTGCGCTCACCCCCGAGCGAGTAGCCGCAGCGGCGTCCGAGCCGTACGAGCGGAGTTCCATGGACCGTCTCATCGAGTCGCTGCAGGCATGGTTACAGTCGTTCACCGCCGGCCAGACGCGCGCCTTTCAGATCCTGCTCTTCCTCTACGGCGCCGTCCTCCTCGGTGCCGTCGGCGTTTCGGTTGCGTTCGCACGGGATCTGTGGTCCTCCCAGCGTCAGAGTGCGGAAAGCAGGCTGCTCGCACAGCGCTACATCCGCATTCGCGAGGATGAACGAAGCCGCATCGCCGCCGAGTTACACGACGATGCGGCACAGTCGGTGGCCGGCGCCGCCCTCGTCGCATCCCGTCTCGCCGAAGACATCGGCAACCACCCGCATCTCGCCCGCCTCAGGCACGCTCTCGACAGCAGTCTGTCGACGATACGGAACCTCTCGAGAGATCTCGGCGGCACGGGGTTACAGGGTCTGTCCCTCGACAGAGCGCTCGATCAATTGCTTGCCGAACAGGCGGACGGGATGGAATCCGAGGCCTCGTACGATGGACTGGCGAATGCGCTCGTCTCCGAGCAGCAGAAACTGCACATCTATCGCATCGTGCAGGAGTGCATCATCAACACCGTCAGACATGCACGGGCGGCACGTATTCGCCTTCGAGTCGTCTACTCCTATCCGAACATGATGCTGCGCTACAGCGACGACGGCATCGGGTTTCACCCTTCCCGGACGGATACCGACCGCCCGCACCTCGGCCTTCGCAGCATCACCGAGCGGGCACGAATGCTCGGCGGCGAGCTCGCGGTGAAATCGAAGCCGGGAGCGGGAACGACCATCACGGTGGTCATTCCGCTCGACCGGGCGTCCTGAGGGTTTGCGGCCGACGGGCCCCGGGGCCGGGAACGCGGGGCTCGGAACGCGGCCGCGGCCCGGGCCCGGGGGTCGGGCGTGCATCGGCCGGCGGCCCCGGGGTTCCGCGCACGCCCCCGGGGCTCTCAGCTCGCCGCCACGCGAACGAGCACCCTTCCCTGCACGCCGCCTTTGAGCATCCGGGCAATCCATTCCTCCGTCCCCGCGAGGTCGGTCTCGTCGAGCATCGACTCGAGGGCCTCGTGGACCGACCAGGGCCCTGCAAGTCGTTTCCAGATCGCGCGCCGGCGTTCCTCTGCTATCCAGGCGGATTCGATGCCCACGAGGCGCACCCCGCGCAGGATGAAGGGATAGACGGTCAGCGGCAGGTCGCCGGATGCCGCGTTTCCGCAGGCGGTCACGACCCCGCCGTGGGCGGTGGCGCGGACAGCCGTTGCCAGGATCGGGCCACCTACGGTATCGACGACGCCGGCCCACCGGCTCTTGAGAAGCGGTCGTGTTGACGTATCGGCCGCTTCGTCGCGCGAGATCACGGCGACGGCTCCGTATCCGCGCAGCCGATCGGCGGCTTCCTGCTTGCCGGTCACCGCAGTCACCGAGTATCCGAGCTTCGCAAGAATGGCGGTGGCAATGCTTCCTACACCGCCGCTCGCCCCGGTGACGAGCACCTGTCCCGCGCCGGGGAAGATGTCGCTCTCCTCGAGTTCGAGGATGGATTGGGCCGCGGTGAACCCGGCGGTCCCGTAGGCGGCGGCAGTGCGCATGCTCAGGCCGTTCGGCAGCGGCATAACCCAGTCCGCCGGCACCCGAATACGCTCGCTGAAGCCGCCCCAGACGTTGGCACCGAGGTCGTGAGCATGGACCACTACCTCCGTCCCCGGCGCGAGTGTGCCGCTATCGTCCTGTTCCACGACGCCCGCCGCGTCGATGCCGGGTGTATGCGGATAGTTCCGCGTTACGCCGCGGTTTCCGGTGGCCGACAGCGCGTCCTTGTAGTTCAGGGAGGAGTAATGCACCCGCACAACGACGTCACCGGTCGGAAGCTCATCGAGGCGGCAGTCCTCGACCCTGCGGACGAACGCCCCGCTCTCTTCTCTTACACGAAGTGCACGAAAGTTGTTTGTGTCCATGGAACCATCGTAGCGCCGAGAGGCCGACTCGCCTACCTGTCATTGACAGCTGGCCGTGAACCGCTATAATAGAGGTAAGCATTACATCTCAGATGCGTGCGAAATTTCACTCTAGGAGTAGTCCAATATGGCTCAATTTGGCGAACTGTTCCAGGAAGCAGACTGGAAGAAAGAAAAGCATG
>CAYOFA010000125.1:0-9873 GCA_964402885.1 uncultured Spirochaetaceae bacterium | reverse complement strand
CACCGCCTGGTCTTCTGGTATGACGAAGGCGGAAAGCATCGCCCGGTTCTGGATGAGCTTCAGGCTCCCGGCACGGTGATTGAGGTTGCCAACAACGAGTGGTGGATCAAGTATCACGTGCTCAAGGAGGAGCCGTCGACGCACTTTCTGGTCTATGCTCCCCACGCGCAACCGCCGGACGGGCAGAACTGGCTTCTCGATCTTGTACTGGCCGGCTTCGCCTTCAGCCACGACCTCTCGGAGACCTACCGCAACGAGCTTGGCCTGGGCCCTGAGTTCCGCCCGTTCTTTGCAGAGCACGTTTCCTTCTTTCAGAACGTTCGCGAGCGCTACGAGCCCCTCGAAGAGCTGATTGAACCCCAGAGTGAGACGCCGGCGTCCCTGGCGGTCAAGATGATGGGCGTGCTTACCGCCGCGGATGCGGACGCCCGCCGCCGACCCCGGTCCTTCGCCATGGTCCTCTTCGATCTTGCCGCAGAGGCTTTCGCGGGCGGTGAGGGAGGCTGGCGGGAGCTTGCCAAATTCTCGCTCACCGACGCCTTCCGCGAGGAGCTTCGCACCTACATCCCGGATGTCCCTCCCGATATCGAGCCTGCCGGAGCCGTCATATCGGTCTTCCGGGAGGCCTGGGCGCTCGAGCGGGGGGAGGAAGCGACCGCCGCCCGGCGCAATTGCCGCGTCCTTCTGCATGAGTGGCGTGATCGCTACGCGAGCGCGGAGGACTACACGGCTATTGCCACAGCCGTAGAGGACGCGCTTCAGATTCGGGAGGCGGTAAAATCCATTCCCACGGACACGCTTGCCGGACTCTATCTCTTTCCCGCCGTTGACTCCGAGCTTGCAAACCGGCTGGTGGTAGAGGTAACCAAGCCCAACGCCGACCGGGAAGGGGTCGGCAAGACGGCTCGATCCCGAATCGGGACCTACTGGAATCGACACCTCCAGCCCCACATTGACGCCATATACGAGCTTGTCTCCACCTTTGTTGAGTTCGAGGAGGCAGTGCGCTCGGCAGACTTGAGCGCGGGTAAGCCCGAGGAGCTCACGCGGCGCTACGTGGAGCAGCTCTACGGAGTGGATCAGCTCTATCGCCGCTGCCTCTCTGCGTACCGCCGGGCGGGTTCCCGCGGCTCCCTTTCAGAGATCACAGAGCGCCTTGAGGGGCGCTACCTGCACGAGTTCCTGCAGCCGCTCGCGGAGGCGTGGGATGCGGCGCGGGCGGGCTCCGCGGTGCCGGAGGAAACCGGCGTGTCGCTGCAGCGACGCTTTTTCGATACGGTGGTCGCACCGTATTTGACGCGCGGGGAGAAGCTGGTCGTCATCATCTCCGACGCCCTCCGCTACGAGGTCGGCCGGGAGCTTGCAACCCGCATCAGTGGCGTGAATCGTCTCACAGCGGAGACAGAACCCATGCTCGCCTCGGCTCCCACCGTCACCGCGGTCGGGATGAATGCGCTACTTCCGCACCGCCATCTGGCCTACACCGCGGACGGCGGCGTGACGATCGACGGTACAGCCGTAAATGGCCTCGAAGGACGCTCCAAGCACCTGGATGAGGAGGTGCACAAGCGCTTTCCCGGGAAGCACGCGGGGGCATTCCGCGCGAATGACATCACGCAGCTTCCAAGCGCCGCGGCACGAGAGCGCATCAGCGGACTGGACCTGGTGTATCTCTACAGCAACGGCATTGATGCCGCCGCCGACAACGCGAAGACCGAGGAGAGCCTGCCGGACGCCGTGGATGAGGAGCTGCGAACAATCGAGCAGACGGTGAAGAAGTTCGCCAATCAGCTCAACCGCAGTCACATCATCATCACTGCAGACCACGGGTTCCTCTACCAGAGCTCGCCGCCGGTGGATGCTCACATGATAGCCGCCGAGAAACCGGCCGCCGGTGTCCGCGAGCGCCGCTTTCTCGCCGGCGGGGGTGCGCCGGGCGGGCACTTCGTGTCTGTCGCGGCCTCCGAGCTGGGGCTTTCGGGTGCCGATCACCTCCGTTTCGCCGAGGGGTTGTATCGCATCCGAAAGCAGGGGCCGGGATCCCGCTACGTGCACGGCGGACTGTCCCTGCAGGAGCTCCTCATCCCGCTCCTTCGCGTGCATGTGCAGCGTACCGACGATATCAAGGTGGTGGAAGTGGCGGTGCTCAAGCCGGCCAACCCCGTCATCACCACCCCGTCGTTTTCCATCGACTTCTACCAGACAGAGCCCGTCACAGAGAAGCGCCAGGGTGTGCACCTGCGCGCTTACTTTGCCGCCGAGGACGGCACGGCGATAAGCGACACAGTGGAAATGGACTTTGACTCCGGCGACCCGAATGCGCAGAATCGAACGCGGAAGGCGGACTTCCACTTCGGCCCGAGCGCCGTCGCCTACAACGGCAAGAAGGTTCACCTGAAGCTTGAGAGACTCATAGGCGGCGCTGCGGTAGACTATGCGGAGGAGGTCTTTCATTATCAGACATTCGGTGAGCGGGATTTCTAGCGTATGAGCGCGGACGGACTGGATAAGAAGATTCTCGACGCCTTTCCCGGATTCGTCGTCCGAAAGGACCTTTCGAAACTCGTGAAGGGAAACGCGCTTGTTCCCACCTATGTACTCGAGTACCTCCTCGGGCAGTACTGCGCCACCGACGATGAGAGCGTCATCCAGGAGGGCGTAGTGCGCGTGCAGAAGATCCTTCAGGATCACTACGTCGAGCGGAACAAGGCGGCGCTCGTTCGGTCAAACATCAAGGAACGGGGAAGTTATCGCGTCATCGACCGCATCACGGTGGATCTCAACGACAAGACCGATCAGTACGAAGCGACCTTCATGAACCTCGGCCTCAAGGCGGTGCCCATTGACGGGAGCTACGTCCGGAAGCACCCGAAGCTTCTCGTCGGTGGCGTGTGGTCCATCATCGACGTTGCCTACGAGCACCACGACGACTCGCGGGTGAGCCCGTGGGCAATCGAATCCCTCAAGCCTATCCAGGTCTCAAACTTCTACTTCAATGCCTATCTCGGTGGACGCGCGCAATTCGCCCTTGACGAATGGATTGATGTGCTCGTGCAGAGCATGGGATATAACCCCGAGTTCTTCGGAGAGCGGGAGAAGCTGCTTCTTATCTCCCGGCTCGTGCCGTACTGCGAGAACAACTACAACTTCATAGAGCTCGGGCCCAAGGGTACCGGCAAGTCCCACATCTACTCCGAGTTCTCCCCGCACGGCATCCTCATATCCGGCGGCGAGGTAACGCTTGCAAAGCTCTTTGTGAACAACAGTAACGGCAAGCTCGGTCTGGTCGGGTACTGGGACACGGTGGCTTTCGATGAGTTTGCCGGCCTGAAGAAACGCCCGGACAAGAGCCTTGTCGACGTCATGAAGAACTACCTGGCCAACAAGACCTTCTCTCGTGGGCTCGAGACGCAGAGTGCCGGGGCATCACTCGCCTTTGTGGGAAACACGCGACGCTCGGTTCCCTATATGCTCAAGCACAGTGACCTCTTCGAGGACTTGCCGGAGGCCTACCACGACTCGGCCTTCATCGACAGGCTCCATTTCTACCTGCCGGGATGGGAAGTCTCGATCCTCCGAAATGAGCTTTTCACCGACGGCTATGGGTTCATCGTTGATTACTTCGCCGAGATGCTGAAACACCTTCGCACCACCGACTACGCCGACGACTACCGGAAGCACTTCGAGCTCGACTCAGGCCTCTCGGCCCGTGATCGTACGGCGGTCGAGAAGACCACCAGCGGCATGCTGAAGATCCTCTTTCCGGCCCACGACGCCACCAGGGAACAGATCGAGTACATACTGCGCTTCGCCATGGAGGGCCGGAAGCGCGTGTACAATCAACTGATCCGGCTTGATGAAACCTTCGAGCAGCGGCGCTTTGCCTACACAGATCTCGAGAGCGGGCAGCCCAGGACCGTCGCCACGTTGGAGGAGCGCTCCTATCCGCGCCTGACGGCCGGCGAAGCAGAAGAAGACCAGCCGAACTCCGGCGACGGCCAGGGGGAGGGCGGAGACGACTCCGGCGTTGCCTCGCCCGCGGGAAGCGAGGCCGGTGGCGGTGCGGGCGGAGCTCCGGAAGGCGTGGCGGCGGCCACCGCGTCCACTCCGGCCGCCATCAAACCCGGCACGCAGTGGGTGGTGGAAGAGAACGAGTCGGGCATCTCCTACGAACGACTCTTTGCCTCCTGCCTGACGGGCGCCGGCGAGATCGAACTCGTCGATCCCTACATCCGGAACTTTCACCAGGTGAAAAACCTTTTCGAGTTTCTGCAGATGGTCATGAAGCTCCAGGAAGTCGGTGATGAGGTGTCCGTGCACCTGCGCACCACCCGCTCGTCACCGTACGACAGCGAGCAGGAAGGGCTGTTGGAGCAGGTCGTGGACTCCTTTGCCGGTACCGCGATCAACTTCACGTATGAGATAGCAGACGACAAGTCGCTCCACGCCCGCTACATCACCACCGACACCGGCTGGAAGATTACTCTCGACCGCGGCCTCGATATCTTCCAGCCCTTCGACCGCAAGGACGCATTCAGCCTCCAGGGCACCGTGCAAGCGGCACGGCGGTGTCGGGCGTTCGAGGTTACGTATTTGAAGAATGAGTAGGTGTTGTGGTGGTCAGGTTATGCGTCTTCGGTGATCTATTGACGTCGCCGCAGACGACAACGAACTTTGTGCTTAGGTATGCAACTCAAATGTCAGACGCCGTTAAAGTAGTTGCGATAACGTTTGTGCTACGGGACAGCGTGGCGGATGCTTACTCTGGTTTCGGCAGGTCTCTATCTGGCCTGGCCTCGATGACTCCGGTATGGACAATAGATCGACGCTATCACTTCCGGCTTTGCACCAGTGCCCTGTCGCTTCATTCGAGCTCTTTCGCACTCGTGGTTTCAGTGGGCTTGTTTGCGCTCCTGAAGCATCTCTGGTTGGCAAATGGGTCGTTGGTACCGGTCTCAACCAGTTCAGTGGCGCACGGCCTATGTGCCTTCGCAGCGGCAGGCGTGGGATACGTGGTCTTTGAGGCAGGCCACAATGAGGACATGCTGGCCTGGATGGTTGTCCCTCTTATCGTGAACGGGGTCCTGTACGCCGGGCGGAATACGTTTCCAGGTCGTGAGATCACCAGACAGAAGGCCAATGCCGTCGTGGGGCAGGGAGCCGCGTACGGCATTGCTATGTGGTTGCTTTGAAACGTTCATGCCGAGCGGTAGGGTTCGCTTCAGGGTCCGTGCGAACAACATAGGAGGAGGAATATGGATACGGATCGCACCTTGCTGAGAGTTGCGGATATCATCGCTATTGCGGTGTTGCTCGCTGCTATCCCTGATGGCGTGTGGCCATATGCGTATTTCGTGTTCCTCAGGTGGATTACAGCCGCTGCGGCGATCTACACAGTAGTGGACGCGTACTCACGCGGTCGCACAGTATGGGTCATCGTGTTCGTGCTGGGAGCGATCGTCTTCAACCCACTGGCTCCAATTCACATGGAGAAAGGCATGTGGGTTATTCTGGACCTGCTTCTGGCGTCAGCCTTCGTGATCTACTTGGTGGCAGCGGACCGCAGACTGGGATAGATCCTGTCTGGACGCGATTCGAAGAAGTGGTTGGCGGTCGCGATCCGAATGCGTAGGAGGTAAGCGAAACTATGGGATGGATCATCGCGGGAGTTCTCGTCTTCTTTCTGCTGGTGCTGCTGCGACGTGCAAAGGCAGGCAGCGGCTTCATAGCCGATAGTCAGGCCAAGTACCGGGCTCTCAGAGATCAGGGAATGACAGAACAGCACGCCCTCATATCGATTTCGAAGGGTGCACACCCCGAACTCAGCGATCAAGTGCACAGAGAGATCGTTGAAGCAATTCCTTCTATAGTCCCGCTTGCGAGTTTCATCTACAACGGGCTCAATTGGCGTCGTCCGCCCAAGGCGCACGGAAGCACACTTTCAGACGATGAGGCGCGAGCCATACTCAGAAACACAAGGGTGCTTCCCAATGGCCGGGTATCCGTAGACTTTCGTGGCCTTGCCTCGGATCTGCCGGCCGAGTCTAATCTCATGGATCGCATGTAAGACTCGAAAGTTCTGGGGGACTGTACAACCCCGCAAGAACACTTGCTTGCCGGAAGTGGTTCCGGTCAGGTAGACAGCCGATTCTCCGATTGCGCGTGTAGGCCAAGATTCACATTCGACCGCGGTTGGAGATTACGAACACGATCCAGAATAACGCTGACACGAATGGCGCCGTGCGCACGGCGCTGGGTAGTTCGTACGCCTGCCCCTCCGTGAGCATCATTTGCCATCGCATCCATTTCCCAATTGCGGTCGCAAAATAGAAGGCAACAAGCGCAATCCAGACCGAGTCAGCCAGGAAGTATACCACTGCGCCTGCGATGAGTCCGAGTATCATGGTGATATCCTATCGGCGGAGCAACGGTTGTTCAAGAATCGTATCGGCTTCTCACAAGAAGAGTAACCAGAATAGGACAGCGCCCACAAGAATGAGGATCGGTCCAAGAAACTGGCTATCTGGCGATCCGTCGTTCGAAAGATTCTCGAGCGACACCGATCCTGCCACTTCGAGTGAGGGATTCTCGATCTGCATTTGCAGAAGCTTCCCTGAGAGTTCCGACTACCCCGACCAGAACCATTCGCCCGCTCGTGCTACGCCTCTACCAATGGCTCTCGCCGCTATTCGTCGGATGGCTCCAAGAGTTGCTGCGACAGTCCCTGTCAATGCCCTACCCGGCGCACTCGTTTCGCAGCGTCCCTGGCTAACCGCGGGACCTATCGATCCCAGAGGGAACCGTCTCACATTGCGCCCCATGCAGACTTTCCTGGCCTGCAACAACCCGTCCTGCCCGCTCGCGAAGCTCTTGTGAATCGCAGCTTCCTTTCGACTTTTCGTCCGCCATTGACACCATCGTAACTGTCGTTCCGGCAGGCGTAACTGCAGTTGCACTCCTGCAGGTGAAACGAATTGCGACGGTCAGTTCTCGGCCGATTTCGGCGCCAAGATAAGCTTGGCACGAATGTTGTAGCACTCGGAGTATGAGATACCAGTTGTTTTCAATCGTGCTTATTTCGGTAGTAGGGTTTGCGGCGGTGGCCGAGCCGGTCGTACTTGAACACAACGGGGTGCGTGCCCCGGTCGTCGTCGACATGCCCGGTAGCTATGAGTCGAGCCAGGTGCCGCATCCGATGTTCGAGGACGAGATGACCATCTACTACTTCATGGGTGTGAATCAGCGACGGGGAATCAGCTATACGGTGATGATGATGCCCTTCAGCGAGCGTTTCGCGAGTATGAGTCGCGAGGACGACCAAATGATGGTGGAGACCTCCTTGAGTACTCAAATCAACGTGATCTCCGAGGGTTTCGGAGTGGACGCAGAGCCGACCGAGCTTCCGGCCGGCAATCTGGGTAGCTATCCATCGCGGCGCGTGAAGATCGACCGGACCGTTGACGGCCAGAGGGTAACAGGAGAGTACGTGTCCGCCGTAGTAGACGACACGCTCATCACGGCATGGCTGAACGCGCTGGATACCCCCCGAAATGCGGGCGCACCTGAGGACTTTGTCGACAGCATACGGCCGAGATGAGATCGAGATGCTTGAGCCGTGTTTCTACGATCTTGCCCAGCAGCCGGATGTCATGCGTAGCGGCGGCTAATCGCCGCCGTCTATTCCCAGGTGGAAGTGCCCCCGTGCGTGGCTGCTCGGCGGTCTGGCGTGGTATCGCGGCAATGAGAAAGAACGACCCGAATCGAAATGGAATGAGACGCGGATCCTGGCGGGGCCAGGGCGAGCGCAGGAGGAGTAACACACCTGCCAGATGAGTCAGGCGAGCAACAACAGAAACAGCGATCAGATGTAACCGCAATTCCGCCGGAAGTGGAGGAGGTAATCGACCATCTCAATGAGGAGATGAGTCCGGAGGAAGCGGTGAGGTTCTGGCACGAGGTGTTCAGCGGTGCGCGAGAACACTACAACAGCGAAGACAGCTCGTAGATTGCTCGAGCCATCCGGGCAAGGTAATGGGCTGTACCCATGCCAATTCTTTGCCGCTTGTGTTAGGCCTCGCAGGTCCAACTCCAGTGGGGTCCAAGCGAAGCCAGGCGCGTCAGGGCAACGCAAGGTAGAGGAGGCGATCTATGCACGACAACGCACACGTATATCACGGAGCTACACTGAAACGACTCGTAGCGGACGGCTGGTTCAAGCCGGAGCAAAAGGAGGAGACGGTGAAAGCACTGCGTGGGATCTCGAAACGGCCTTTAGACCATCAGTACAGCCTCAGTTCTCAGTTCATAGCACGCGTCATATCCGCTCTCCCGGACTCCGCTACCAGACAACACGAGATGAAGACGTTCGAGGAAAGGGAGGCCGAGCGACTTGGCGTCTCCGTCGAAGACGTCCACGAGTACTTGGACGAGATGGGCTTCTAACCGAGAGTCCAGGCGGAGTGCGCGACGCTCGGCCTTTGGTATTTGGTGCAGGCTTGAAGCCTCCAGAGTTGCAGTGAAGGATTCCCCACTTGTGCATTCAGGAACTCCCCAGAGGTGCTGCGGCCATTGCAGGCCCCGGGCTGGGCCGCCTACCTCCGCAGTTACCCCACCCACCGACAGGGCAGTAGCACCAAGGATGCATATAATGGCCATCACCGAGACGATCAAAGACGCGTGCTTCCACCGAAGGCAACCCGCACCTTCGGATTGCCCGGCGCCACCTCACGTTGTCTCCGCAAACACCTCCGCAAGGGAGATCGAGAGTTCCGGTACCGCCACCGCGGTGACCGTATCCTCCGGCCCGAAGGCGCCGATCCGCCGATACGATCCGCCGCGATCGAGACGATACACCTCGACAACCCGTTCGTCGTGGTCGACGATCCAGTATTCGGTCACGCCGAAACGCTCGTAGAGGTCGAACTTGCGCCGACGGTCGATCAATCCACTCTCAGGCGAAACGATCTCTATTACGAGATCCGGAGGACCGGTCATCCCCTGCTCCGTGAGCTTGCTGCGATCGCACGTGATGGTGATGTCCGGCTGCACTACCGTGGGGGCGTCGTCGTCGGTATCGGCGCTCAGTTTGACGTCGAAGGGTGCATCGTATACGTAGCAGGGTTTCTTCTGGAGGGCGTTCGCTGCCTGGCGAAACATCTCCCCAGCGATTTCCTGATGCCGCCGCCGCGGAGCCGGACTCATCGCGTAGGCGATCCCGTCGATGAGCTCGTACCGCTCACCCTCGGGCCAGGCGAGATAGTCGGACCAACGGTACCGTTCCCCTTCCTTCGGTAGCCGCATAGCCTTATTATGCCGCTTGAACGCGGGAGGCGTAAAGACCGGCGTATTGGGTGCTGCGAGTTCCGCCGCCGGTACGTGGCTCGGTTCTCGTTGCTTACGGGCGCGCTGGGACATATCATAGGGAGAGAGGCCATGCATTTCGACGTTACGGACGCAGAGTATCTGGACGAATACAGAGTACGCCTGTGGTTTGAGGATGGATCAGAAGGAATTGCTGACCTTTCCGACTTCCCGAATGAGGGAAACGTGTTTGCCCGTTTTTTGGACAAGGCGTATTTTCGGGAGTTCACGGTGGAGTCCGGGGCTTTGGTTTGGGGCAGCGGGCAACTTGATATCGCCCCTGAGGAGCTCTATGTGCGCGCTACCAGGAAGCCGATCCGATACGGCGCAGAGGTCAGTACCAATCAGGGATAGCTCTGCGTTGTTGGTGCCATGCTCGTGGTAGGTCTCCACGCCGGCAACCGCCGGCCGCTGCACCAGCGCCACCTCACACTGGTTCCGCAAACACCTCCGCCAGAGAGATCGAGAGTTCCGGTACCGCCTCCGCCGTGACCGTATCCTCCGGCCCGAAGG
>CAYOFA010000124.1:4358-10042 GCA_964402885.1 uncultured Spirochaetaceae bacterium | reverse complement strand
GATGCCTTGAGCTTGGCGCGCATCTCCGTCGTGTAGGGATTGTAGCGCTGGAGGTCGAGGAAGAGCTGCACCGGGTCATTGCATGTCTGCTCCACGACTTCGAGTATTTTCCGGTATCCCATGGTACCGATCGGGCTCGGTTGAACCGAGAGGTCGTCGAGGACCCGACCGATGAAGTGGGTTATGCCCTGGGTGTAGGCGGCCTCGTGGTCGTGCTCGTCGGGACTCATCCGGATGGTCCGCAGCCCGATCCGACCGAACCAGTCCACCCAGTGCGCTGCGGTCTCCTCGTCGAGGCGCTCCGGCCAGTAGATCATGGGCAGGCCTGCGAGGCCGTCTCCGGCGGAGTCCGGACCGAACATCGGATGGGTGGCGAGAATGCCGACGCTCTCGGGGACGTGGCGGCGCATGACCTCGACCGGGTAGACCTTGACCGAGCAGGTATCAACGAGCGTGTTGGCGGCTCCGAGGTACGGAGCGAGCTCGCGCACCACCGGCTCCATGGCAGATATCGCCACGCACAGAAAGATCGTATCGCACTGACTGAGCTCGGCGAGGGACACGCGCTCCACCCCTTCGGGCGTGCTGCGCTCCGGATTGCGATTGTAGGCCTTCACCGGGAAGTGCTGTGCGAGGACCTCCGCCCAGAAAGAGCCGAAGCGTCCGAGACCGTATACGCCGATTTGCATGGAGGAGATAGTAGCGGTTTTCGCGCCGGCGCGCAACGCGGCCGCACACGCCAGGGCCCCGACGCGGCCCGCCGCACACGCCACTTTATTGACCCGCCGAAACTTGCTATGATTGCAGTCAAACAGCCAAGGAGCGGTACATGGATTTCGTAGAACGCATGCAAGCCAAAGCAAAGGAGCTAACCCGTAACCTCGTCCTGCCGGAGGGCCTCGAGCCGCGCACCCTCAAAGCGGCGGCAACCCTGTTGGGTGAGGGGATGGTCGCGTCGCTGACGCTCATCGGCGCACCTGACAAGGTACAGGCAGCGGCGAAGAACGAAGGTGCCGATATCTCTGCGGCGACACTGGTAGATCCCGCGTCATCAGAGAAACTCGAGAGCTATGCAACCGAGTACTACGAGCTGCGAAAGCACAAGGGCATGGACATGGAAACGGCGAAGGCTGAGATCGTCGACCCGCTGAAGTGGGGGGCGATGATGGTCCGTCTCGGAGATGCGGATGCCATGGTTGCCGGTGCGGAGAGCTCGACGGCCGACGTGCTTCGCGCCTCGTTTACCATCATCAAAACATCGCCCGGGGTGAAATCAGCCTCCTCATGCTTCGTCATGAAGACTCCGGATCCGAAGTGGGGCGCCGACGGACATCTGATCTTCTCCGACTGCGCTACGATACCCGACCCCACCGCGGAGCAGCTCGCGGAGATAGCCATTTCGGCTGCGCAGTCCTGCCGCATCTTCCTCGAAGCCGACCCCGTAGTGGCCATGCTCTCCTTCTCCACGAAGGGATCCGCCGACCACGAGCTCGTCGAGAAGGTACGCGAGGCGCTCGCGCTGGTGAAGGAAAAGGCTCCCAACCTTGCGGTTGACGGCGAGCTGCAGCTCGACGCGGCGGTCGTCGAAGGCGTCGGTAAGAAGAAGGCGCCGGACTCGCCGGTGGCCGGTCGGGCCAACGTCCTCGTTTTCCCCGACCTCAATGCGGGAAACATCGGATACAAACTGGTACAGCGACTCGGCGGGGCCGAGGCCTACGGGCCCTTCCTGCAGGGATTTGCAAAGCCGGTGAGCGATCTTTCCCGGGGCGCGAGCGTCGAGGACATCGTGAACACCGCGGCAGCCACGCTCTGCCAGGGATAGATCATGGCTAACAGAGGGACTGCATCATGAAAACGGTAATCTGCGGATACGGACGCATGGGTCATGAGGTAGAGCGTGTGCTTGAGCGCCGCGGCCACGAGATCGTCGCCCGCATCGATCCGCACTCTGACGCTGCGGATCATGCCCGGCCCGATGCGGCCGACCTCTCGAATGCGGACGTGGTCATCGAGTTCGCAGACGGCGCATCGGTACTGGAAAACGCGCGGGCCTACGCCGCGGCGGACGTGCCGGCTGTGGTCGGGACGACGGGCTGGACGGGTGACTTCGACGCGGTGCGCGACGTAGTCGCCGAGGCGGGTATCGGCTACCTCATCGGCGCGAATTTCTCCATCGGCGCGAATCTCTTCATGAAGATCGTCACCGATGCGGCCCGCCTGGTGAATCGAATTCCCGACTACGATCTGCTCCTCCACGAGGCGCATCACAAACACAAGAAGGACAGCCCCTCGGGGACGGCGCTCACACTGGCAACCAAGATCCTCGACCAGGTCGACCGCAAGGACACCCTGGTCACCGAGGTGCTCCATCGCGCAATCGAGGAGAACGAGTTGCAGGTATCGTCGGTGCGCGGCGGCAGCATTCCGGGCACCCACCGCCTCACGCTCGACTCCGAGGCGGATACCATCGAAATCAGTCATGTTGCTCGCAGCCGCGGCGGCTTTGCACTCGGCGCCGTTATGGCCGCGGAATGGGTCAGGGAGCGCAGCGGTTTTCTGACCGTGGACGACTTCCTCGTCGACCTACTTACATAAGCAAGGGGGATAGCATGCTACAGGGCGTTTATACGGCGATGATTACGCCGTTCAGCGACGACGAATCCATCGACGAGGGGGCGCTCCGCGCACTTGTCGATTTTCAGATCGAAAAGGGAATCTCCGGCCTCGTACCGGTGGGCACAACCGGTGAGAGTCCGACCGTCGATCATCAGGAGAACCTCGAAATCGTCCGCATCGTGGTCGAGCAGGCCGCGGGCCGCGTGCCCGTGATTGCGGGTACCGGATCGAACTCCACCCGGGAAGCGGTCGACATGACGATACGTGCCCGCGACCTCGGCGCGACCGCTACCCTGCAGGTGGCCCCGTACTACAACAAGCCCAACCAGGAAGGCTTCTACCGCCACTTCACCACCGTGGCGGACAAGGCCGATCTGCCGGTGCTCGTCTACAACATCCCCGGCCGCACGGGAAAGAACATCGAGAACGATACGATGCTCCGGATGGCGGAACACCCCAAGATCATCGGCGTCAAGGAAGCCAGCGGCAGCATGCCGCAGGTGATGGATCTCGCCGCGCGAAAGCCGGCGGACTTCGTGATCCTCGCGGGCGACGACAACCTCGCCCTCCCCATCATGGCCCTCGGCGGTGTGGGCATCGTCTCGGTCGCGAGTAACAGGTTTCCGGCCGAGGTGCAGGAGTTTGCCGCGAAGGCGATTTCCGGGGATCTCGCCGGCGCGCGGGAAGACCACTACCGGATGCTGCCCTTCTTCAAGGCGCTCTTTGCGGACACCAACCCGATTCCGGTCAAGTACGCCATGGCTCGCAGCGGTTACTGCAAGGAAGTCTATCGCCTGCCGCTCGTCGCGCCGTCCGATGCCGTAAAGAAGGTGGTCGACGACGCCCTCAAGGCTCTCGGAGCCCTGTAAGCCGCTCGGCGACGAGATTCGCGAGCCCCACGACCCGTTCCACCGATAGCGTCTCGCCGCGCACCGCCGGGTCTATCCCGGCGGCGGTGAGGAGCGTCGTCGCATCCTCGCGCGTGAGCGCCCGCCGACGCCCTGCGACCACGAGGCCGGCCTGGGTGAGGCTGTTCACCACCGTCTTCCGCCGCGCGTGGAACACGGCCCGGGTTACGGCCGTGAGGACGGCGGGGTCGGTGATGTCCGGTGCATCGGCGCGGGGGCGGAGGTCCACGAGGGCCGAGGCGACCTCCGGTCGCGGAAAGAACGACGACGGCTGTATGCGCATGCTCCTCGTCACCGAAAGCCGGGACTGTACGAGAACGGTAAACGCGGAGTAGGTGCGGGTACCGGGGCGTGCGACCATGCGATCGGCAACCTCGTCCTGCACCATCACCAGAAACTGATCGGCGATGAAGCCGGCCTCGATGAAGGAGGCGATGATCACCGCCGCCGATGAGTACGGCAGGTTCCCGACGATCGACCGCGGCGGGGGTTTTCCGCCGGCCCGCTGCGGCCAGGTGGCGAGGACATCTCCGGGCACGATCTCCAGGTTCTCCCGCTCGCCGAACTCGTCCCGCAAGAGGGACACCAGCCCGTGATCGATTTCGAATACCGTGAGCTCGACCTCACGGTCGAGGAGCAGCTCGGTAAGCGAGCCCACCCCGGGCCCGATCTCCCACACGCGCTCACCGGCCTGCGCCTGCACCCGCGAAACGATCGCGCGTCGCACGTTTCCGTCTACGAGGAAGTTCTGTCCCCAGCGTTTCTTCGGAGTGAGGCCACGGGCGGACAGCGCCTCGGTTACCTCACGGACTGAGTCAAGGTTCACAGCGGGCCCCACACGGCGTCAGGGTCCTCCGCAGCAGCCGGCGGCTGCCCGCCCGGCGCCGCCCCACCGGGTGCCGCCCCGCTCGTCGGCGCCACGCCGCTCGGCGCCGCATCGAGCCGCAATGCCGCCGCACCGACGGCAAGCACCAGCGCCGCTGCCACAGGCACCCATTCCGGTCCCGCATACAGACCCGGAGCGCGAGAGAAAAACTCGCCCGTGGCGAGCAGCGTCTGCTCGAGCGCTGCGAGAACGGCGGAGGCGGCGTCTGCGATGAGATCAGCTCCCGCGAGCACGGCGGCCGTTGCCCCCACGCTTATCCACACGAAGAGCACCGCAAGCGGCGCCATCACCAGCGTTGCAACAACCCCGACGGGTCTCGCGACGCCGAAGGCGGCAAGCAGAAGCGGCACTGTGGCGAGTTGAGCCCCCACCGATGCCGCGAGCGGGCGACGCAGGACCGCCGGGAGCACGGGCTGCAACCGGCGATCGAGTCTACGCCCGACGATGATAATTCCTGCCAGAGCGGCGAACGAAAGCTGAAACGACAGGCCATCGACCGACGACGGCGCGGCAACGGCAAGGGCGATAAAGCTCACCGCGAGAATCCGCAGCGGGTCGGGGCGCCGGCCGACCGCTACCGCCGTCGTCGCGAGGGCAAACATGAGCGACGCACGCGCGAGGGAAGCGCGGAACCCCACGACGCCAAGGTAGACGGCGACGAAACCAAGCGCCGCAAACAGGGCCCGCCGACGGCCAATGAACGGCGCGAGCAGCATCACCGATAGCGCGATCAGAATACCGAGGTGCATACCACTCAGCGCGAGGATATGCGCGGTGCCGCTGCGGCGAAAGACGTCCTCGGCGTAGGCCGGCGCTCCGTCGCTCCGGCCGAGAAGCAGCGCCCGCGAAAGCCACGCCGCCGGCCCCAGCTCCGACATCGCGCGATCGACCCGCCGTGCAAGGCGGCCGGTGCTTGCGTCTGCGATGCTAGGCAGGCGCCCAGCCCATCCCCGCTCCACGGCGGAGTCGGCGACGAGATAGAGCCCGTGATCACCGGAGGTGAGGCGCCCCTCGACCCGAATCCTCCGGCCGGGCGCAGGACGCCGCTGCAGACCGTAGACGGGTATCTCCAGGTTTGCACCGTACCTGCCTGAGGCGGTCTCGACGTGATCGACCACCATGGATGCCGACCAGCCGCCTCTGCCGGCCCGGGTGCGTCCGCCGATCGTCCCCTCCGCAACGCGCACGCTTGTCAGGGCCACCGGCAGATGATGGCGCTCCTCGCCCACCCACATCCCGAGCCGGACGCAGGCGCCGACGAGCAGGCCGGCCGC
>CAYOFA010000124.1:0-4258 GCA_964402885.1 uncultured Spirochaetaceae bacterium | reverse complement strand
GCAGCCAGGCCCATGGCCGCCGGAGCGCGTGCGGTGAGATACAGAGCGACCGCGGCGCCGCATGCAGCGGCGCCGGGCAGGTTTGTGTCGATTATGTGGGTTCTGCCGGTCATGGGCGTGGAAACCGGCGGCGCTCCGTTCCGTGCACGGGACACGAGGAGAGGGCTGCGCTACTGCTGAATGGCAGCCATCGCCTCCTCGGCAGCCGTCTGCACCTGCGAGGGATAGGCCTCGAGGATCGAGGCATAGAAGAGCGGATTGTAGGCAACCGGATACCCGAGTTGTTCCAGATTGCGAATCGTTGCCATCACGATGCGGGTATCGTAGGGGCGGTCATTCTCGGTGTACCCGTTCAGCAGTTCCAGAAAGCGACTCAGCCTCTCGGCGGACTCCTCCGTCCCCATGGTACCGAGCCCCGCAATAGCGTCGAGCACGCGCGCGCGGGTCACCTGTCCGCGATCGAACTCCAGAAACGTCTGATTGAAGTGACTGATCATGGCGTCGGTCGCTTCGGAATACTCGTTTTCGCTGATGACCTCTACGGCGAGAAACCGCACTTCCCGGAGGGTGTCTTCGGTGCTGCGGCTTCGGGTCTCGGTGGCGAGCGCATCACGTATGGCGGCAGCGGCTATTGCCGACTTCTGCTCCGCGGTCAGCTCGTCCTCGTCCATCAGGAACTCGAGCGCCTGAAGCTTCTCCTCCGGCGACCGGTTTCCTATCGACTGCGCCGCAAGCTGCACGATGTCGCCGTCGAGGGCATACATGGCCTCCCGCGCCGCAGTGGTGATGTTCGCCGAGTACTGTGCGAGCGCAGCCCCGAGCAGCGACTCGAAGAAGGATTCATCCGAAATGTCGGCCATAGCGTCTATTGCGGCACGCACGACCTGCGTGTTGGGACGATTGCCCCCGACCTGCAGGTTGTTCCGCACCGAAACCCACTCGCGGAGCCAGGTGATGGTGTCATCGTCGTCGCCGCCCACCTCACCGAGTGTCCGGAGGATGCTCACGCGCATGTCAGGCTCACGATAGCTCTCGAAGACACGCCTGAGAGCTTCCAGCGCCTGGACGTTTCCCGCCTCACGCACGCCGACGGCGGTGATCTGCGCCATTTCGCGCATGGCTGCACTGTTCTCCACCTGGCCGGCGTTGTTCTCGAGGAACTCGGCCGCTTCGAGATACAGCGGACTCATCTCCTCGGCCGGCTCGTCCTGAGCCCGGCGCAGAACCTGAAGCTTGACATCCGCAGAGCCCGACTCGAACGTGTCGAGATAGGTCTGCAATGTCTGGGATTGCTGTGCGAAACCGCCGATCGAAATCAGCACCAACAGGAGAACTACTGCGAAGCGTTTCATCGCCACTCTACCCCCTCGTTCACTACCCCATACTACCCGTTTCGGCCTGGGAATTCAACGAGCGCCCGTCAACCTGTGGCGGTGCGGCTCAGCAGCGAGCGGCGCTTGCTTTCCGCGAAGATGCCGTACACGTATGTGAGGATTTTATTCTTCATCTGCGGTCCGGGAGGAACTGCCTCGATGTGCAGAACCGAAACGTTCTTGTTCTGCCGGTAGTTCACTCCCTTTATCACCCCGGAAATCACTACCTGGTCCTCGTCGATCTCGGTCTGAATCTTCACCGGCAGCCCGGGCTTTGCCCGTCCGCCGACGATCACCGCAGCCCCGTCCTCGGATATGTCGACCATCTTGCAGCGAAAGCCGCCGGTCGTCTCGTAGGCCTCGTCGGCCTGCTGTATCGACCGAAGCGGGAAAATCTGCCCCGCGGTATCAATCTGGGCTCTGACCGAGCTGCGCTTCTGCGTACGGACGAGCTGATCAGAATGGGTGATATGGAGGATGGGATAGTTGCGGTCCATGTAGTCGCCGATGACCCGGGACTCGAAGTAGTAGCCCGCGTCGTCGGGCCGCCAGAAGTACACGCTGATCTTCTGCCCCTGCCAGCTCACGCCGAAGGGCAGCGGTTTGCCCCGTGGATAGGCAACGGCGAGGTACTTCCTCATGTTTTCAACCACTTTCGAGGTGTAGACACCGCCACCGGGAAAGGTGATCTTGATCGGCTGCTGGGCATCCATACTGCGGCTCGACTGTATACCGAGCCTGTACTTGGGGAGGTTGAACTCTACGCGCTTTCGAAAGTCGAAAAGCTTGTTGAGGAACTGCACCGAGGCCTCATCGTCACTTTTGTCGTTGGCCCGAAAACTGATGATGGTGCCACGGATGCAGCGGTCGAGGGTTCGCTCCGACCAGAACAGGGAGGTGGGGTTTTTCAGACGATTCTCGACGGCGACGCGTCGCAGCAGGTTGAGCTCGCGGAACCTGAATCCGTGTTCCTTGCCCCGCACGTAGAACTGGACCCATGGGAACCCGAACCCGCCGTTGCGCTGTATGTAGACAAGGAGCAGTCCGAACAGGACTGCAAAAATGGCAAGCGCTATCCACATGCTGTTTCCAGGGCCTCCTCAGGCACGATCTCCCCGATCTAGTTGTCGGCGGTTTCTCCCTGGAACCTGAACGACGGGCCGACACGGTTTCCCTTTCCCGGACGGGAGAATATACTCCCACGTATGCATGGGAGTATATATAACGTCAGCCGCCTCTGTAAAGAGATGCTTCTCCTGTTCGCCGTGTTTTTCCTCCCCGGTATCCTCTTTCAGCACGGAGGAATACGGACCGACGCATTCGACGCTGCGGGCTACCACCTGGCTCTCCTCGTGACAGCACTCCCGCAGACCCTGCTCATCGTCTACATCCTCTGGATCCAGCCCGACGAGGACCTTTCGCGGTTCGGGTTCCGCACCGTGGACTTCCCCGACCTGCTCGCCGCCGTGGTGGCTACCCTCGGGATGTTCGCCCTGCTCGCAGCCGCCGGCGCCGCCGTTCTGCTCCTGCCTGAGACCATGCAGGAGGCCGTGAGAACCGGATTCCGCTTCCAACTCACCAATGCGGGGCTGCTGCCCCTCGCACTGCTCTCCTCCCTTGCGATTGCATACCGCGAGGAGGCCTTTTTCCGCGCCTATCTCCTGACGCGCTTCGAGCAACTTTCACTCGGTCCGGTCGCGAGCGTGCTCCTCGGAGCCGCCGCATTCTCACTCGGCCACATATACCAGGGCTTCGGCGGCGCGCTCGTCGCCTTCATCCTCGGCGTCTATCTCGGCTGGATCTATCTGAAGCGGCGCAGCGTACACGTCGTCGCGGTGGCCCACGGGCTCTACAACTTCACCGTGCTCGCGGTGGGCCTGTTCGGTTTCGAACTCTCCTGACAGCGGTTTCACTTGAATTATCGCCGCAGCAGTGGTACGTATTATGTAATGAAGTGCCTATATAGGAGCGGATCGATGCGATTACGAGCGATTACATACATGACGGTGCTGGCCCTCCTCGTCGCCCCCTCGCTGGCGGCCCGCGGTAACAGCGAGGCGGCCGCCGGAAACCCTGAGCCCGAACGGGCGACGGAGTCCGAGCGCGCCGCGCCCGCAAACGACGGCACGGGGAGCGAGCTCACCGATGCCGAGCTCACAGCCCTCTTTTCGGAGCTCGGCCTTCAGACGCCGAACGCCCCGGTCGACGCCGTCGACTTCGAGCTGCCGGTCCTCTCCGCCGATACCCGGCGGAGCCTTTCATCCTTCGAAGGCGATGTCGTCCTCCTGAACTTCTGGGCAAGCTGGTGTCCGCCCTGTATCGAAGAGATGCCGTCGATGCAGGCACTCTACGAGCGGCTCGGCGGCTCGGGGTTCGAGATCGTCGCGGTGAATCTCCAGGAGGATCCCGCCACGGTGCAGTCCTTCATGGACAAGAACGGATACGAGTTTCCCGTGCTCCTCGACCGCAGCGGAAGCATCGCGCGTGAGTACGGCGTGCGGGGCATCCCCACCTCCTACGTGGTCCACAGCGACGGCAGGCTGCTCGCGATGCTCGTCGGTCCCTACGAGTGGGACGGTGACGGCATCCTGTCGGCCATCGAAACCATAACTCAGTAGCCCGGGAGATATAATCATGGCCGGTGATCTCAACATATTCCTTGCACTGGCAGCAGGCGTGCTCTCCTTCCTCTCACCCTGCGTCCTGCCCCTGATTCCCTCATACATCTCCTTTATCGGGGGCGTATCGCTGCAGGACCTGCAGGGCGAGGAGCCGCGGCGCGGGCCGGTGGTGGTTCGCACGCTCTTCTTCGTGCTCGGCTTCTCGATCATCTTTATCGTGCTCGGGATCGTGTTCAGCGGATCGGGGTTCCTGCTCGGCGGGGC
>CAYOFA010000123.1:0-10055 GCA_964402885.1 uncultured Spirochaetaceae bacterium | reverse complement strand
TGAGGGCGGTGTGAGAGGTAAGATTGATGGCCGGAAGAGGCTGCTCGAGGCCGTCGGTGAGGCGCTTTCTGATGTCGTCGTCTATCGGGGCCGCGGCGATCCGCGCAGTGACATCGGCCGAGAGCGGGCGCGGCCGTGCAAAGCTCTTCATCAACTCGCCGACGATGTGATCGGCATCGGCGGAGCTGCCCCCGTTGCCGACGGTGAGCACCTTGTGGCCGGCATCATAGGCGGTAACGACCAGACCTATTGCCGCTTCGAGGTCGCCCCTGCATGGCTCGAGGGCGGTGTGACGGGCCAGCATGTGATCGATCGCCTCGCGGGCGCCGCTATTGAGTCTCATCTTGATCCCCTCCTTTTCTGCGATCGAGCTCGTAGAGTGCTACCGAGAGCGCCGCGTAGTCGCCGACCTCGGTCCCGAGTGCAGCCGGGCGCACCTCGCAACGCTCGACGGCACCGGGCAGGGCTTCGGCCTTCAGCAGGCGCTGCATGGCATCGGCGAACATCTCCGGCGCGCGGCTGTAGATTCCCCCGATGATGATGAGTTCAGGATTGAGCACATCGACGAGAATCGCAAGCCCGCGTCCGAGGTACTCCCCGCTTGTCTCCAGGAGGGCGCGGGCATCCGCATCACCGGCTCGGGCGGCCTCCAGTACCTCGCGTGCCTCGCGGCCGGCAATCCGGGCGATGCCTGCACCGCTGCAGTATCCCTCGAAAGAGCCGGGCTTGCCGTAGCCGAGCGGGCCGTCGAGGGTCATGCGCACGTGCCCGATCTCGCCGGCCAGATCATTCGTGCCGGCGTAGAGCCTCCCGTTGAGGATGAGCCCGGCCCCCATGCCGGTCCCGAAGGTCAGGAATATGATATTGGAGTACCCCCGACCCGCGCCGAAGAGCCACTCCGCCAGAGCGCCGGCGTTGGCGTCGTTGTGCAGAAACGCCGGGATCCCGAGTGACTCTTCCAGGATGGACACCACCGGGACGCGGTCCCATCCGGGGAGATTCGGCGGGGACAGCACCAGACCGGCGCCGCTGTCGAGGGGGCCTCCGCAGCTTATGCCTGCCGCCAGGACCGCGTCGCCCGCCTCATGCGTTTCCAGCAACTCCTGGGCAGCCCTGGCGAGCGCAGACAGTACGGCATCCGGGCCGCTGTAGCGTCCTGTGGGGAAGCTCTCTTTTGCAATGACGTTGGCATCGGTGTCTGCAAGGCTCACCGCGCACTTCGTCCCGCCGATGTCGAACCCGAGAATCAATCCGTTACTCATTGGCGGGCTCCTCGGTGCCGGTGCCGGGGCGCACGAACGCGGAAGCAGGAAGGGTGGAGCCGCGCTGCACGAGCCGTGGCAGCAGCTCGTACTGCCTGGCTCCGATGTCGGGTGTCTCCAGTGTGTCGAGAAGCGCGCGTGCGGCGAGCTCGCCCATGCGGCGCTGTGGCTGTGCGATGGTGGTCAGCGGAACCTGGTTTCGCTTGGCCGAGGGGATGTCGTCGTAGCCGACAACCGAGACCTGCTGTGGTACCGGAATACCGTGCTCTATCAGAGATGCTATCACGCCGAGTGCAACATCGTCGTTGAGAGCGAAGATCCCGGTAGGGACATCATGTATGCGTTCTTCGGCGATGAGGTCCGCGACGCACTCGTAGCCACCGTCGAAGTTGTAGATCTTTTCCAGGGGGCGATAGTTGAGATCGCGACCGCTGCCGAGCTCCCGAACGCCCGCGGCGAAGCCGTCCCTGCGATTCATCGAGGTCTGGTGCGGAAATCCGAGGAGCGAGATAAGCGTCTTCGACGCGGTGTTTGCAAGCGCCTGTGCCGCGAGATAGCCCCCGTGATAGTTGTTTGCACTCACCCAGCTCATCTGCGGATCGGAGGACTCCGCGTTCACGAGCACGACGGGTACTTCGCGGCGTTTGAGCAATCGAACGGTCTCACCCTCCGGCTCGATGGGCGCGAAGATCAGTCCGTCGACGCGATTTCGCAGGAGCTTTCGCACGAGCTCTTCCTCTTTGTTCAGATCCCAGGAGGAGCTTGTGAGGAACATGCTGTAGTCGGCTGCTCGCAGAACGGTCTCGATGCCGAGGGCCACTTCCACGAAAAAGGGATTCGCGATGTCTTCGAGGACTACGCCGATGTTGAGGGTCCGAGCGGTCGACAGGCTGCGCGCGACATGGTTGGGCTCGTAATCGAGATCCGAAATGACGCGCATGACCCGTTGCCGTGTCTCGCTGGTGACCTTCGGTGAGTCCGCAAGGACTCGGGACACGGTGGCCGTGGAGACGCCCGCGATACTCGCGATGTCGGCAATAGTTACTGCGCCGCGCTTTTTGTCCACCGATCTGCTCCGGATGGTAGTGTAATCGGTTGCATCGCGTTCAGTCAATTCCGGAGTTCGGGGCGTGCTATGGGGCCTATAAGGATGTCGAATGCGGAAATGCGTTGACATATCGCGAAATCGGGGCATAGAATCGATATGTATGCGGTTACATTTCAGGATGATGGATCTCGCCTCGTGACGGACCAGACTCAGCTCGTCGAAGGTGTACTCTCGAAGCTTTCCGGTGCACGCGTAGCCGTTGTCGGTGACTTCTGCGTGGACCATTATCTCTTTGTCGCCGAGGGTGCCGCGGATACTTCCGTGGAAACGGGGCTGCACACGAGGCGCATCGGGGAAGTCCGCGTCGCCCCGGGCGGCGCCGGCAATGTCGTGAACAACCTCGGCGCGCTTGGAGTCGGCGCCATCGAAGCCTTCGGCGTCATCGGCGACGACATGTACGGCAGGGAGCTCACGCGCCTGCTTCAGATCGCCGGGGCGCGTACGTCAGGGCTCATCGTGCAGGAGGAGGGCTGGTCGACCAGCGTCTATACAAAAGTCTACGAGGAGGGTGCCGAAGACCCCCGACTCGACATCGGCGCGCGCAACCACCTCTCTGAGAATACCGCACAGGCGATCTACGCTGCGCTTCGTGAAGCACTGCCTCGTGTCGATGTGGTCATCGTGAATCAGCAGATACGGGAAGCCCTGTTCGACGACTCCTTTCGCCGGGAGCTGGCGCTGCTGCTTGCCTCGGCCCCCGAGGCGGAGAAGATTGTCGACAGCCGTGACTACGCCGACGCCTTCCACGGAAGCGTCCGCAAGATCAATCTCGCCGAGGCACGCTCCTTCGCGGACCGTCAGAACGGCGGCTCGAGTGCCGCCGAGATCGAGGATCTGTGCAGGAGCCTGAGTCTGCAGTGGGAGACACCGATCGTGGTGACCCGCGGTGAGGACGGCTGCGTAGTTGCCGATGGCGAGCGGATAGATACGATTCCCGGAGTGGCGATGCCGAGGCCCGTCGACCCCGTCGGCGCGGGAGACGCGCTGCTCGCGGGCATGGCGGCCGCCCGCGCCGCCGGAATCGGGCGCGCGGATGCCGCCGCATTCGGAAACCTCTGCGCGGCGGTGTCGGTGAAAAAGCTCTACCAGACCGGAACCGCGAGCCCCGATGAGCTCAGGCGCGTGGCCCTGCGGCCCGCCTACCGCATGCGGCCCGAACTCGCCCGCGCCCCCGAGCGTGCGCGGAAACTCGGTGCGAGCCGGATCGAGATCGTAACCGCGCCGCCGACCGCTCGCTCGCTCAAGTACGCCATCTTCGACCACGACGGTACGATTTCGGTTCTTCGGGAAGGCTGGGAGCCGGTCATGCAGGACGTCATGGTCCGCGCCGTTCTCGGCGACTCGACATCGCGTTCGAGGGCGGGAGCCGAGATAGAGCAGGCCGTATCGGAGCTCATCAGCGACACGACCGGCGTCCAGACCATCGAACAGATGCACGCCCTTCGCGAGCTTGTGCGAGGCTACGGCTACGTTTCAGAGGATGCGATCCTGAGTGCCGAAGAGTACAAGCGCATCTACCTCGAGGCACTCCACCGCATGATCGACCGGCGGCTGCAACTCGTGCGGGACGGTGTGCTCGAGGTCGGGGACGTCACGATAAAGGGTGCGGTGGCCGCGCTCGAAGAACTCCGCAGACGGGGCGTTACCCTCTTCCTGGCAAGCGGCAGCGACCATGATGCCGTCGTGGAGGAGGCGGAGCTTCTCGGGTACGCGGAGCTCTTCGATGGGGGCATCTTCGGCTCGGTCGGCGATGCCGACAGGGATCCGAAAACGGTTGTTCTCGACCAGATTCTGAATACCATTGGAGATGAGTCGGCCGAGGCGGTACTGACCTTCGGCGACGGTCCCGTCGAGATTCGCGAGACCGTGCGACGGGGAGGGACGGCTGTGGGAGTCGCATCGGACGAAGTCCGCCGTCACGGGCTGAACACCGCGAAACGCACCCGACTCATCCTCGCAGGCGCCGACTTCATCATCCCGGATTTCGCCGAGCTCGACACGATGCTCGCCGCACTGTTCGGAGAACGCTGATATGGGCCCGTATCTCGATCGTCGCAGGCTGAAGCTTCACCCCCTTTCGGAGCGCGAAAACCGGGTGCATATCTCCGAGGCGGCCGTCTTCGCGGGTGCCTCCCCACGTGAAGACAATCCCCGCCTCGACGCCACGGCGGCAGAGGTTGCAGAGGACCTCCGCCGGGCACGCGCCGCGGACGCGCCGGTCGTCATGGCATTCGGGGCCCACACCATCAAGAACGGCATGGGGCCGTTGCTGGCCGCTCTCATCAAGACCGGCTGGGTGACCCATCTTGCTACCAACGGTGCGGGAATCATTCACGACTGGGAGTTCGCCTTCGGGGGCGAGAGCAGCGAGCACGTCGGCCCGAACGTCTCCGCCGGCCGTTTCGGCCTGTGGCAGGAGACCGGGTTCTACCTGAACCTCGCCATCGCGGTGGGCGCGTACGAGGGCCTGGGTTACGGTGAATCCATCGGGGCGCTTGTCGAGAACGAGGGGCTCCGGGTTCCGGAGCGGAGCGAGCTCGAGGCGGAGCTTCGAGCGGCCGGTGATGGCGGGCCGGAGAGGGAACGGGCTGCTGCCGCGGCTGATCTGCTTGTCCTCATGGATCGCACAGGCATCGAGCCCGGACTGCTCCCGGTGCCGCACCCCTATCGCCGCTACGGCCTGCAGGCCGCGGCGTATCGCCTCGGGGTACCCTTTACGAGTCATCCCATGTTCGGTCATGATATCATTTACTGTCACCCGGCAAACTTCGGTGCCGCCATCGGGCGGACAGCGGAGCGCGATTTCTTGAGTTTTGCCGAGTCGATCAGCCGGATCGACGGAGGGGTGTACATATCGGTGGGGTCCGCGGTCATGTCGCCGATGATTTTCGAGAAGTCGTTTTCCATGGCGCAGAATCTGGCGCTTCAGGAGGGCCGGCGAATCGAGGACCATCGGATCTACGTGGTTGATCTTGCCGATGTGCAGTGGGACTGGCGGTCGCAGGGCGAACCGCCGGAGGATGATCCTGCCTACTATATGAGATTCCTGAAAACCTTCAGTCGCATGGGCGGGCATATGGACTACATTGCCGCCGACAATCGCGAGTTTCTGCTGCGGATCGCACGGGATCTGGATGTCGGCGCCGGGGAGCTGGCGTACCCCGCCGGCGAGGCGGAGGGAGTCGATGAACAGAGCAGCTAGGTGGCGAGACGAGCTTGCATTTCACGCGGAGCACGAGCTTCTGCCGTTCTGGCTCGACCGCTGTGTCGACACCACCAACGGCGGCTTCATCACCCACTTCGACCGGGACGGGAACGATACCGGCGAAGACGAGAAGTCCCTCATATCCCAGGCCCGAAGCGTCTTCTCCTTCTCCCTCGCTGCTCGCCACGGGTGGTTCCCCGATCGTAGTCTCGAGGCGGCACGACAGGGCGTTCGCTTTCTCACCGAGCGTATGTGGGATCCGAAGCACGAGGGCTTCTACTGGACTGTCAGGCGTAACGGTGAGCCGATCGAGACGCGGAAGATCCTCTACGGGCACAGCTTCGCGATCTATGCCCTCAGCGAGTACTATCGGGCGACCGGGGACGTTGATGCAATTCGCCCCGCCGAGCGCGTGTTCGAGCTCATACAGACACACGCGACCGACCTCTACCTCGGCGGGTACTTCGAGATGTTCGAGCCCGACTGGGCGCTCTCAGGTTCCGGTTCGGCTGGTGGAGACCGCAAGACACTCGATGCGCACATGCATCTCATGGAGGCCTACACTGCGCTGTTCCGCGCGCGTGGCGGCGACGCCCACCGGCGGAAGCTGCGGGAGATCATCGAAATACTGTCGAAGCGCATGTTTCGCTCGAACACCGGGACCGGTGTCCCGCAGTTCACCCGCGAGTGGGAGGAGGCGCCGCAGATCAAGTTCGACATCGTCTGGGGCTGGGATCGCTTCTCTGAATCCGGGACAAAGTCCAATCCCATGGACAACACCTCCTACGGGCATAACGTGGAGTTCGCCTGGCTGCTTCTCGAGGCGCTGGACGCCCTCGGGGAGGACGCTCACGGCTTCGATACCCTCATAGAGCGCTCTTATGAGCATGCTCTCCGCTACGGAATCGATCATGAGCATGGCGGTGTGTACGTGGAAGGATCACACGACGGGCCCGCTACGGACCTCGAGAAGGAGTTCTGGCAGCAGGCTGAAGTCATGAACGGCATGCTCGCGGCCTACATTCACTGGGGTGACACGCGGTTTCTCGACGCGTACGGGAACGTGCATGACTTCGTCCTGAAGAAGATGGTGCATAAGGAGGCAGGCGAGTGGTGGCCGCTTCTGCGGCCTGACGGCGAGCCGATCTGGACCCACATGAGCCATTCCTGGAAGGTGAACTATCACACGATTCGTGCAGTCATCCGGTGTATCGAATGGCTGGACGTTATTGGAAAGCAGAAAACAACAGCGTCGCTGTTGCATTAGATTTTCGAAAAGGAGAGTGCTATGCGGAAACAGAATATTCGCATTGCAGTGGTGCTTATCGCGGCCCTTCTCGTTCCTGCCCTCGCGTTTGCCGGTGGACAGGGAGAAGAGGAAGGGGCTGCCGATCAGCTCGAGATTTTCAGCTGGTGGACGGCCGGCGGAGAGGCGGAAGGCCTCGAGGCTCTCTATGAGGTGTACCGGGAGAAGTACCCGGACGTGGAGATCATCAACGCAACCGTCGCAGGCGGCGCGGGTACGAATGCAAAGGCCGTGCTTGCGACGCGCATGCAGGGCGGCAACCCGCCGGACAGCTTCCAGGTCCATGCCGGCCGTGAGCTGATCGATACGTGGGTGGTATCCGACTTCATGGAACCGGTCACTTACATTCTCGAGGACAACGGCTGGATGGATGCCTTCCCCGAGGAAGTGATCGACATCATTTCCTACGAGGGTGAGGTCTACAGCATCCCCGTGAACATCCACCGCTCGAACGTCATGTGGTACAACAAGGCCATCTTCGAGGAGCACGGTCTCGAGGTGCCGACGAACGCCGCCGAGTTCTTCGAGGTTGCCGAAGAACTGCAGGACGCCGGTGTGACCCCCCTGGCGCTCGGCGATACGAACGTCTGGCCCTCGACTCACCTCATGGAGAGTGTGCTCGTCGGCGCGCTTGGTCCCGACGGGTATCGCGGACTCTGGACCGGCGACACGAGCTGGGAGAGCGACGGCGTGGAAGCCGCGCTCGAAACCTTCGCCCAGATGCTCGACTACGTAAATGACGATCACTCGGCAATTACCAATATCGATGCAGCCGCATACGTGGCCGAGGGTGACGCAGCGATGACCGTCATGGGTGACTGGGTGCACGGCTACTACCTCTCCCGGGACCTGGAGCCGGACGTGGACTACGGCTGGGCTCCCACGCCGGGAACCGACGATGTTTTCATCATGCTCTCGGACTCTTTTGGCATGCCCAAGGGAGCCCCGCATCCTGTGAACGTCGATAGGTGGCTGGAGGTTCTCGCGTCGGTTGAGGGGCAGGATGCCTTCAATCCGATTAAGGGATCCATTCCCGCCCGCACCGACACCGATCGCAGCCTCTATGATGTGTACCTGCTGTCGGCGATGGAAGACTTTGAGAGTGATGCGATCGTACCGAGCCTCGCGCATGGTTCGGCTGCATCGGAATCGTGGCTGACGGACTTCAACGACATCATGAACGTATTCGTGACCAATCGTGACGTTGATGAGGCTATGAGCCAGTTCCAGCAGGCCGCGGAGCGGTATACACCGTAGTACGGTCTTTCAGGTATGATACCGGCGGTCGCCCCGCGGGGGCGGCCGCCTCCTCGATGCTTATGGAGCGAAGATGACACGAACGAAGTCGGACTTGTGGAAAGCGTTGGCTCTCGTCTCACCCTCGATTATCCTGGTCGGGGTATTCGTATACGGCTTCATCGGATGGTCGCTACGCGTATCACTCAGCGCCTGGTCGGGCATTCGGCCCGACTTCACGTTTGTGGGCCTGCGGAACTACGCGGACCTGTTCCGCTCCACGCGGTTCATCATCGATCTGCAGAACACCTTCTACTTCACGCTCTTCTTCATCGCCCTCACCGTCGTGTCGGGCTTTTTGCTGGCGTTCCTGGTCAACCGAAGGATTCGCGGCGAAGGGATCTTTCGCACGCTGTACCTTTTCCCGATGGCATTGTCGTTTATCGTTACCGGTGTCATCTGGCGATGGCTGCTGAGTCCGAGATTCGGCATAAACGTCATCCTTTCCCGCCTTTCGGAGCAACTCGGCTCCTTCGGGTGGTACACGGTGACCACCGAGGTGTTCGGGTTTCATCTTGCCCTCATCGGGCTCGTGCTCGCCGCATCATGGCAATTCACCGGTTACACCATGGCGATGTATCTCGCCGGTCTGCGGGGAGTGCCCGACGAGCTCGTGGAATCGGCACGCATGGACGGCGCGAGCGAGCTCTACGTGGTGCGGAAGATCATCCTGCCGTTATTGCGGCCTATCACGCTGTCGGCGATGATCGTGCTGGGCCACATTTCGTTGAAGATCTTCGACCTCGTCTACGCTATGTCCGGAAGCGGACCGGCATTCGTCACAGACTTTCCGGCTATCTTCATGTTCGAAACGACGTTCCGGGGAAATAGATACGCGCAGGGCGCCGCGATTTCGATCATTATGCTGTTGATGGTAGCTCTCGTCGTTGTCCCCTATCTCATCAACACGTTCCGACGAGAATACCAGTAGGAGGCACTCGTGGCGGTAAGCACTTCCCATAGAAACGCCATTCAGGCGAAGCGAGTCCTTCTCTACGTGATTCTTGTACTCTTTGCGATCTACTTCCTCATCCCGATATACATGGTCGTTCTCACCGGCTTCAAACCGTTTGCCGAGGTGAGCATTTCGAGAATGTGGGCCATGCCGCAGCGTCCGAGTTTCGAAGCCTTCGGCAACGCCCTGCAGCGGCTCGCGCCAAACCTCATAAACAGTTTCATACTGGTCATTCCGGCGACGGTACTCTCGGCACTGTTCGGCTCGGTGAACGGCTATGTGTTCTCGAAATGGCGATTCAAGTACGCAAACCTCGTCTTTGCGCTGATCCTGTTCGGTATGTTCATCCCGTACCAGAGCATTCTCATCCCGCTCGTGGAGTTCCTGCGCCAAATCGGCATCTACGGTCAGCTCAGCGGATTGATCGTGACGCACGTCATCTACGGCATCCCGATAACCACGCTGATGTTCCGAAACTTCTATGCTGAGGTTCCCGATCAGTTGCTCGATGCCGGGTTCATCGACGGTCTCGGCATCTACTCGACTTACCTGCGGGTGATGCTCCCGCTGTCGAAGCCCGCTTTGACCGTGGTGGCCATCTGGCAGTTCACGTCGGTCTGGAACGATTTTCTCTTCGCCGTGACGATTACGCAACGACCGGCGGTGCAGCCGATCACGGTCGCCTTGCAGAACCTTGCCGGGAGTCAGGTGGTGGAGTGGAATGTGCAGATGGCAGGCGCCCTGCTCGCGGCACTTCCCACGCTGGTCATGTACATCATCCTCGGCAGGTACTTCATCCGCGGCATGATGTCGGGCTCGATCAAGGGTTGATTCGCGGCTTCCGGCGCCGAAGGCCGTCCGGACACAAAAAAACGCCCCCGCCGGCGGTGATCCCGTCGACGGGGGCTTCTTATTGAGGGTCC
>CAYOFA010000122.1:0-10066 GCA_964402885.1 uncultured Spirochaetaceae bacterium | reverse complement strand
GCGGCCGCCCCGGCGGCCGCCCCGCCCGCCTCCTCGACGGACTCCACCCGGCCCATCACCTCATCGCGGATCTGGCCGGGCGGAACGAGCTCGGCGGGGAACTCGACGGTCTGCTCGTTCGCGACGATCCCGGCCGTCTTTTCCGCCTCGGCTCGATTGCCGCGGATGATGTACTCGACCGAGAACCGGCGACCGCTCAGGCCGCCGACCGTCGACTGTTGCGGAACCGTCATGCTTTCGTCTTCGAGAGGCCGAATGTGAATGCCAGCGCTGCGACGAGCACGATTCCCTTGATGAAGTCCTGCACGTAGTACTGCATACCCTGCATCGTCAGCCCGTTGAGGAGCATCCCGATGAAAACGGCGCCGACAATCGTCCCGAATGGATTCGGCCGTCGGACGCCCAGCACCGCAAAGCCGATGAGCGCGGATCCGATGGCGTCGAGCAGCAGGGTGCCGCCGGACTGCACGTCACCCCGTCCCACACGAGCTGCAAGCACGATACCGCCGAGACCGGCGATAGTGCCCGAGAGCACGTAGGCCATAATGCGGAAACGGTCGACCTTTGCACCGACGAGCCGGGCAGCTTCTGCATTGCTTCCGATGGCGTAGAACACACGGCCCCAGCGGCTTCGACTGAGAACGACGTACACGACGATGGCAATGGCAAGCATGATGAGCACCGGTGACGGAATAAAACCGAACACGCGCCCCTGCCCGAGGAGGAGGAAGGCCTCCGAGAAGCGTCCCTCGGCGGTGACGCCGCCTGCAAGGACAGCGCCGCGCCCGACAGAGCGGCCGCCGGAGGGAATCAGCTGCAGCCCCTGCGCGATGAACATCATACCGAGGGTGGCCAGCAGCCCGGGTATCTTCACCTTCACCACCAGAATCCCGTTGATGAAGCCGATGAGAGCCGCCATGACGAGACAGAAGCCGATCGCGAAAATCGTGCTCGTCTCGAGGACGATCATCAAGTAGGCCGAGATCATGACCGTCAGCGCGGCCACGCCGCCGATCGAGAGGTCCGGCACGTCGTCAGCAACGAGCGGGAAGGTCACCCCGAGCGCCAGGATGCCGTACACGGTCACGCCGAGAAGCATCGAGAAAAGGTTGCCGGGCGTGAAGAACGCCGGCTCCGTCAGGCTGAAGTACGCGAAAAGGGCCGCCATGACGATGAGAAAGCCATAGCGGATCGCGAATCGCTTCCACGCTTCTGCGCGGGTGCGGTCACGCGCACCGGTCTCCGTGTGGGTACTGGCTGTTGTTTCCATATCTGCTCACTTACCTCCGATTCAACGGCTCAAGTTAGTTTCAGTGTTCAGGTGGTCTCGACCGGCTCCGGATTGTCCTCGGAAATGAAATGCAGCAGCTTCTCGCGGTCCATGGTCTCGTAGAACTGCTCACCAACGATCGCGCCGCCGTTCATGACCAGAATCCGGTCGGCAACTTCAATGACCTCATCGAGGTCGGTCGCAATGACGACCGCGGTACGGTCGCCGATATTGTCCCGCAGATACTGCCCGATATCGTGGCGCGACTTTATGTCCACGCCCTGGAAGGGTTCGTCGAGAAGCACGAGCCGGAAGTTCTTCAGAAGCCACCTCGCCACGACGACCTTCTGCTGATTGCCGCCCGACAGGGCGTCCATGTCGGCCTCTTCCGATTCGGTCTTTATCCCCATGGATGCTATCATGCGCCGGGACGCCTCACGCTCTTCGCCCACCTTCATGATGCCCAGGGTCTGGAAGTCACGCAGGAAGGGCGCCGTTATGTTCTGACGAACTGTGAAGTCGGCGATGACCGCGTTGTTGGCCCGATCCTCGGGTACCAGAAAGACGCCGTCGCGGATGGCGTCGTATACTCCGCCGGGACGGTACGGCTCGCCGTCGACCAGAATCTCCCCCGACACCGGCGGCCGCACTCCGAAGAGAACCTCGGCAAGCTCACTCTTGCCCGCTCCGATGAGACCGGTGAGACCGACGATCTCTCCCTCGTAGAGCTTCAGGTTCAACGGGGGCTTTCTCGGATCCACCACGACATCTCGAAGTTCCAACCGTACTTTGCGCGTGGAGAGGTTGCTTTGACGTTCCCTCACCTCGTGTTCAGGCATCTCGCCGACCATCGAGGTGACGATCTGCTTCACATCGAAGGGGTTCTCGAGCACTGCCGCAAGCTTTCCATCCCGAATGACTGCGACCCGGTCGGCAATGCGCTTCACTTCATGGAGGCGGTGGGACACGTAAACGATGGACACACCCGTGGAGCGCAGCTTCTCGAGGGTCGTGAACAGGCGCTCGGCCTCCTTCTCGGAGAGCGAAGATGTGGGCTCGTCGAGAATCAGAAGCTTGGGGTCGGTCGAGAGCGCGCGGGCAATGGCTATCATCTGACGATCACTTTGACCGATGTCTTCGACGGGCTGGTCGAGATCCAGGTCGAGATCGAGCTGACTCTGAATCTCCTGGGCCCTCGCCTTCAGCTGCGCTTTGTTGTAGAAGGGCCCCTTGCCGCGGGCTATGAGCTCGCCGAGGGTGAGATTCTCGCCCACCGACATGCTCTGAACGACGCCCTGGTTGATGATCTGATGGACGGTCGCGATGCCGCGCCTGTAGGCGTCTTCCGGGCTCGCGAACCTGACAGTCTCGCCGCCGATTATGATGCTGCCTTCATAATCCGTGTGGTATCCACAGATGATCTTGATCAGCGTTGACTTGCCGGCACCGTTCGCACCCACGAGTCCGAGGATCTCCCCGCTGTAGAAGCTCAGGGAAACGCCGTCGAGCGCTCGCGTGGCCGCAAACGACTTCCCTATGTCCGTTGTCTGCACAACCGTCTGGCGATCAGCCATACTTTCAGCCCCCGCTCACGTCGCCGACGACGCGGGCACCGCCTGGTCGGCCGGCGAGATACCCGTCGCAAGATCGGCCACGCTCTCGATGGTCGTGTAATTCGAGTGATTGATGATGAGCTCTCTGCCCATCCGAAGACCCATCCGCTCGACCTCGGCCCGTGCGTCCAGGTCCTCGATGTCGGCGATGTCAGAAACCTTCGCCAGCCCGAGGATGCGTCGGATCATAACGGACCCGGCAATGCCCATGGCGTCGTCGAAGATACGTGCGATGTTGCGCCGGCGATACTCCGCGTGAGCCTTCTCGCCGCCGGGGTAATCCCAGAAGAGGTCCTTCTCGGCCTCGAAGTGTTCCTTCCAGTAGCTCTCGAACTTGACCTCGAACTTGTTCCAGGTGTCGCGAATCTGATCGAGGATCCAGGTGCGGTACTCCGAGGGGTCGTTTCCAAGCAGGACCTGACGATGGGCATGCGCGAAGTAGGCAAGGAACATATTGCCGATGAACAGGGCCACGTCGAATCCGGCCGGACCGAAGAACGCGAACTCGGGGTCTATGACGAAGGTCTTCTCCGCGTCGGCCATGATACTGCCGGTGTGGAGGTCGCCGTGGAGGAGGGTCTCGGCGTTGTTCATGAACTTGTACTTGAGCTCCGCCTGGTGGATCTTCAGCTCGTCATCCTCATGGATGAAGTTGATGTCCTCCTCGGTCAGCCGCTCGTTGTACACGTTGGTGTCGCTCTTGCAGAACGGATGGGTGAAAATGAAGTCCTCGGTGATCTTGCAGAGGTCGATGTTGATGAACTTCTTCACCATCTCTTTCTTGGTGCGATGGTCGAGGTACCAGTCCGAGGTGTAGAACAGGTTCTTCGCCAGAAACGTCGAGACGTGCTCGGCGAGGTTCGGGAAGTACTTCCCTTCGTTCATCTGACCCCGAAGCACCGGATAGTCCTTGAGATTCTGCATGAGCACGAGCGACATGTCGTGACTCGAGTGGTAGATCTCCGGCACGTGATCCGGGGTGAGCTCGGACTCGTTCTCGAGCGCCATGATCTCGAAGGTCATCCGCTCTTTCGGCAGCGGCCAGTCTTTGCCCACGATCCGCAGGAAGGGCACCGCCTGCTTGAGGACCGCCGTCTGAGCCGGATTCGACTTGTTGGTAATGAAATAGACGAAGTTGAGGTTGCCGTCTCCGATCTCCCGGATATCGAGGTTGTCGAGATCGCCGAGCACCTCTTTCGCCGCCGGCACACTCTTGAGGTAGTCGACCACGCTGTCTTCAGTTAGCTGTTTGTATTCCATGACTTGTCACCACTCTCTCAGTTTACGCTTCGTATATGCTCGTCTGCTACACTTTTGCGTAGAATATATCCTTCAGATTCTCGCTGTACGGAGCCTGCACCATACCCCTGTCGGTGATGATGCCGGTAACCAGCTCATTCGGCGTCACGTCGAACGCCGGGTTCCGGACCTTGATACCTTCGGGCGCTGTGCGCCGCAGGCCGAAGTGCGTGACTTCGTCATCGCCGCGCTCTTCTATGGTGATGTCTGCTCCGGTCGGAGTTTCGAGATCGATCGTGGAGAACGGCGAGGCTACGTAGAAGGGGATGCCGAAGTGCTTCGCCAGGATCGCCACGCCCATGGTGCCGATCTTGTTCGCCACGTCACCGTTTGCCGCGACGCGATCGGTTCCCACGATCACCATATCGATGAGCCCCTGAGACATGATGTGGGCCGCCATGTTGTCGGTGATGACCGTCACGTCGACACCTGCCTGTTGCAGCTCCCAGCTCGTCAGCCGTGCGCCCTGCAGCAGGGGGCGACTCTCGTCGGAGTACACCCGGAAATCCACGCCCCGGTCATGAGCGAGGTACATGGGTGCCGTTGCGGTGCCGTACTCGGAAGTTGCAAGACGGCCGGCGTTACAGTGTGTCAGAACACCGAAACCGGGCTTGATCAGATCCACCCCGTTTTCGCCGATGCGCTTACACAGCTGCTCATCTTCGTGATGTATCTCTACGGCCTCATCCCGGAGCACCTTCAGCAGCTCCGTCCCCGTGCCGGCCGCGCTCTGCTTTGCCTTCGCGACCACCCGCTTGAGGGCCCAGCTCAGATTGACCGCCGTGGGGCGGGCGCTATCGAGGTAGTCCGCGCGCTCCTGAAGCTTTGCGAGAAACTTCTCGCGGTCGAGCCCGGTATCTCCGCGCATGCCGATCACGAGGCCGTACGCGCCGGCAACGCCGATGGCCGGTGCACCCCGCACTTTCAGCTGTTTGATGGCGTCCCAGACCTGCTCGATCGTCTCCTGCTTCTCCACGACGACATCCAGGGGCAGCTGCGTCTGGTCGAGAAGGAGCAATTCCTCGTCAATCCATTCAATACTCTTTACGCGTGACGTATCACCCACCTGTGGCATTGTGCTGTCTCCTGTCTGATAGATTTGTACCGGAGAATTGAAGCCGGAGGGCCCGAGCGAGTTGCTCGAGCCCGTCCCGGCGAACTGTCAGGCTACGAAGTCGATTGACTTAGAACATCTCTCCGGCGCCCATCGGAATCCACGGTGCGGTGGAAACGTCGGCCTGGTTGAACTCGGGGAATGCCTCGCGAAGCTCATCCATGTTGGTGATGTTGTTCTCGCGCAGCATCTCCTGCGTGAAGATGTGCGTAGGAACGAGCACGTCGTGCGGAACCTCTTCGCCTGCCATCAGCAGCGCAACGGTACGCACACTTGCCGCACCGACCGCTGCAGGGTTCACAGCAGAGGTCATCACCCAGGGGCTGCCCTCTTTGGTCATGAGCTCGATATCCTGCGTCGAAATGTCGACGGAGTAGATGTTGACCTCATCGGTCATGTCGAGCTCCTCGAGCGCCATCTGGATTCCCTTTGCGAACTCGTCATAGGGAGCGAGATACACGTCTATGTCGTCATTCGCGCGAAGGACGGCCTTGGCCTGGTCCGCGTTCTTGACGGCAATCGGGGACTCGAGGGTACCGGTCTGCTCTACGATCTGCATACCCGGCGTCTCATTGACGACCTCCTGAATGGTGCTGTCGCGCTTGTCGAGAGGAAGAACGCCCGGCGTGTAGACATACGCGATGTCCGCCTCGCCGTCATAATCCTCTTTGATCTGGGTGATCGCGTTCATACCGTGCTGCGGGTCGTTCTGCGCGATCTGCGGAATGTTCGGGTTGTCGAGATCCACGTCGAACGCAACGACCGGAATGCCGGCATCGAGCGCCCGCTGAGCAACTCGCTGCAGAGACTCGGGTACGCCGTGTTGAATGACGATACCGTCGACACCCTGGTTGATGGCCTGCTCGACGAAGTTCGCCTGAGCCTGTGCATCGGTCTGCTTGCCGAGGGTGATGAAGTCCATATCCATGAGCTGCGTCTGCGCCTCGGCGCCGGCGCGGTACATCTGCATGAACTCGCCCTCGAGCAGATAACCAACGTGTGCAATGGTCAGTCTCTCGGTCCCGTCGAAGGGTGCCGGAGCCCCCTCGAGCATAGTGACGTCGTCGCCTTCACCGCCGCCTTCTCCCTGGCCACCGGCAAATGCTCCCGACACGATCAGCGCGAACATAAGCAACATCAGCGTGATGTTTCGAAAACTACTCATGCCCACCTCCTTGATTGCTTGCGGTCTCATGACCGCCGTTGATGTAATCCCGCACACGGAAGATACTGCACATCCTGCACAACGCCGCACCCTCCTCCGTGTTGGATTTGACGCATTGTACCATCAGAATTCGACAGCTGTCAAAGAAAAAGACGCGGATTTATCGCAATTTATGTTGATTGATGTGGGTTTGCCTCACATCAGGTCAAGACGTCGTCAACGGCGGCCGCCGCCTGCTCCAGCGCGTCATGCGCCGGCAGCTCGCCGGAGAAGCACGCCACGAGCTTCTCCGTAACAGCCGGCAGGATCGCATTCATGCGCGCATGGCGCGGGAGCCGCAATGCCCTGTCGAGCATGTCTTCCTGCACCGGGTACCATGGAACCGCCTGCCGATCGGCTGCATAGGTGGAGCTACGGACCGGGCTTCCGGCGTAGCGCCCCACCTTCGCGTCGACCTCGGGACCGGAAAGGTAGCGCAGAAACTCAAAGGCTGCAGCCACGTCTGGCGAAGAGGCGAGAACGCCGAAGCTCCAAACGACGTTCCACGGTTTCTCGAAGGTGGAAACCGTAAGGTCGCTGCGGAAACCCCCGTCCGATGCGTAGATGAATCCGGCCTGTCCACCCCAGCTCGTCGCCATGGCCACCCTGCCGTCACGAAGCGCCTTTGCGATCTGCTCGTTTCCGTACCGGTCGGTGTCGGGCGGCGCCACCTCACGAAGCTCACGGTAGAACTCGAGACTGTCGACGCCTGCACGACTCGCGAACACCGGCCTGCCTTCGGCACTCAGGAGATCGCCGCCGAACGCCCAGAGGTAGGGAAGCCAGTCGAGGAAGATCTCGCTCGGATCAGCTTTGAGCGCGATGCCCCGGTGCCCGGCGCCGTCGTTTCGCCTCGCCATCTCGCCGAGATCCACCGGCGTGGTGAGTCCGCTCGCGGGACCGCCGGCCACAAGATCGCTGCGGTAGAAGACCACGTGCCCGTCGGTGAAGGACGGCATGAGGTAGTACTCGTCCCGGTATTGCAGCTCGTCGCGGACGAAGGGCTTGAGATCATCCCAGTCGTCACTCGGGATCCGTGCGACGTGCGACCCGAGCGGTGCAAGCCGTCCGGCCTCGACGAACTCCGGCAACCACAGATGCCCCGGCAACATGATGATATCGTAGGACGGTTCCCCCGCTTCGAACTGCACACTGAGAGTGCCGAGATAGCGATCCCAGGGAACGATCTCGAAGGAGACTTCACCGCCGCCGTTTCGCCGCCACTGTCCGAGGATGTCGAGATCCTCATCCGTGTAGGCGTAGACCGCCGGATCGCCGACGCCGAGCACCCGAACCGTGCGTGCCATAGCTACTCTCCCGCTTCCTCGAGGCAACTAATGTATTCGATGTTCTTGTTCTGAAAGAAGCGCTTCCACTCCTCGGAGACAGGGCGATCGGTGATCACCGTGTCCACGTTCTCGAAATCGTCGATGAGTACGAACGATGTGCGATCGAACTTCGTGTGGTCGGCAACGAGGATGCGCTGCTTCGACTGACTCAGCATCGCCTTCCGGACTTCCGCCTCTTTCTCGTTGGCGTCGGTGATTCCGTGATCCCGGTCGACCCCGTCGCAGGAGAAGAAGGTCTTGTCTGCGTAGTATCGGACGATGGAGTCCTCCGCCGCCCGCCCGACGTTGGTAAGAGACGTGCGCCTGAGCGTTCCCCCGATGGTGATCATCTTGATATCGGGAGCTTCCGCAAGCCGATAGGAGACCGCAAGCGCGTTCGATATCACGATAAGATTGTGCTTCCCGATGATGCTCTGCCCGACATGGAGGGCCGTCGTGCTCGCGTCCAGAAAGATCGTGTCGCCGTGTTCGACGAGCTCGCCTCCCCGGCGGCCGATCAGCTCCTTCTCGCGAACATATGCGACATTGCGCAACGCGAAGGGAACCTCGCGGTGCATACCGTCCTTGATGTACGCGCCGCCGTATGTCTTCTCGAGAAGCCCGTCTCCCTCCATACGCGTCAGGTCCCGACGGATCGTCTCTTCGCTCACCCCATAGAAGGTGCTGAGCTCGGCAACCGTTATACTTCCGGTAGCTTTCAGTTTCTCGAGAATACCTTTTCGTCTGTCTACCGCAAGCATCATACCCCTCGAGCCTTCCTTCAATCTCGGGCGCTTTTCCGCGCGCCACAGGATCGATTCTATGCCCGAATACCACGGCCGTCAACGAAAACCCACAGGAATGGACTAAGCATTGTCATCATCGGCAACCAGTTTCCGAAAATGTCGAGCGTTCTCCACGAGGTCGTCGCTGTGGCGATGCAGCCCACCGCCGATGAGGTATATGACGTCCTGGCCGTACACCGAACGCATATCGGGAATGCTTTTCATGTTCATGCCACCGCCCGGCGTCGGGAAAATCGGCCGCATATTGCCGAACGCATCGTTGCAGCCCCGCACGATACTCACACACTCTTCTCGCGAAAAGGAGAACCGGCCGCCGAAGTTCGGATAGATCGACGAGTCCGCGCCGGCGAGTCGCTGCAACTGCCCGTAGAGCGCGTAATGCGAGAAACCGTTATCCGGAGAAGTCACGAAGCTCCCGTAGAAGGCAGGGTGACTGATTATCGGGAGGGCAAAGTCCTCGTCGTCGGCGAGCGCCCGCATTCCGTCGAAACCGGCGAGGCCCGGCATGTAGAGCACGGCGCCGGCGCCCTGCTCCTTCGCAAAGCGCGCCCGCTGCTCGAGGTCCCTGGCCGGCCCGGTTATGTTCGGCGCGTAGACGGACCGGTATCCGGTCTCGCGGTTCGCTCGCTCCACGGCGTCCGTACAGAGCCGAACTCGCTCCTCGAAATCGGCTATCGGTTGATTCGCAAGGCCGTGATCGTCTTTGATGATGTCGATCCCGCCAAGAGCGGAATCGTAGGCGATCTTCGCCAGGTTCTCGCTGGAGAGGCCCATGGGCTTCAGTGCCGTCATGAGAAGCGGACGGTCGATAACTCCGAGGGTCTGCCGCAGGCCGTCGGTTCCGAACCGCGGCCCCCGAAACTTCGCGAGAATCGCCGATGAGGGCTCGATTCGCTCCACGCGGACGCCGGGGGTCATGCTGCTATTGCCGAAGAGGACGTTCAGGAACTGCGGAAGCTCGCTTCCGGCCACCTCGTCCGCGTAGCTGACCGTGACGTCATAGGCGCCGTCTTCGCGGGCCGCGAAAGTCTCGATGCGGCCGACGACGTGATCCGCAATGTCCCCTGCCGGCGTCAGCTCGGCAGGAAACTCCACCGTCTGCTCATAGCGCAGGGCCTCCGATTTCGCCTCCGCGTCACGTTTGCTGCCTGCAATCCGATAATGCACGGTAAATCGAGTGCCCGACAGGCCTTCGACATCTTTCTGCTGCGGTACGGTCATTCTCCCTGCGCTCCTCTCGTAGCTTCACGTAGCGTGACGAACCCGAGGGCGGTTCGTTTGAGCCCGTTGTTGTGCTTTCATTACTGTTTGTGTGGAGATTGTACACTGACTCGGATGAGAGCGCAACAGAAAGTTGCCGAGGTCGCACGGCAGCATGGCCGCGTGGCGGGCGCAGCCGCCCGAGAGGGCATAAAAAAACGTCTGGCGACGA
>CAYOFA010000121.1:7021-10068 GCA_964402885.1 uncultured Spirochaetaceae bacterium | reverse complement strand
TTCAAGGGAGCTGGAGTGTTATTCCGACTGTAGCCCGAAAAAAATACCGATTACTCTCGATCTCCCCGAGCAGTTCCTCACGCCCGAACACGTATATCCCGTTCTCGAGCTGAGCACGCAGGGTGACGGTTTCCGCAGGGGCATAGGTGATGCCGGGGGTGAAGACCGCGGCACCGAGCGCATGTGTGGTTCCGTCCGCGAAGTCCTTGAGTTGTGAACGATACGCGAATCGAAGCAGGATGCGGTAGGGAATCGCTTTTTGGAAAATTACGTTGGCGAGCGCATACTCGCTCCGGCGATCGATGGTCGTGTCGGTGCCGTCGGTGTAAAAGAGGGTCGAGCGGTCGAACTCGAGTGATGTGATGATGTTCGGTAGGTAGATACCTGCACGCGGGGTGATCCGGAACTGCCTGAAGTCTGTCGAGCTCGTACTCAGTTGAGGGTCGAGGGTAACGTCCGTTTCCAGGGAGACGAAGCCGGTTTCCCAAAGCTCGGCGCGGAGCTGCGCCGAAAGCCCGGGCTTGAGGAGGTACGGGTTATCAGAGTTCAGCAGGAATCCGACGAACGGACCTGCGGAAACACTCATGATCTGCCCTGTGTAGCCCAGGGTTACCGAAAATGTGTTCCCCAGCACGCTTTCGCGTTCGTAGGCGCCGGTGAGGAGAAAGCCGTCGAGGACGGTACCGCTGAGCGCGAGCCTCGCGTCCCAGAGGTAGGAGTCCGAGCCGAGGTCGGTGTCGCCGACTTCACGGTCGGTCGCGAAACCGAGATTCCCGAATGTGCCCTCGGCATCGACCTCGAGAGCCGCGGCGTTTGCCGCCGCAAGGAAGATGGTGATAAGAAACGCTGCGCGTGCCGTCGCGCGTGCCGCTGCTCTGAGGCGGCGATTTCCGGAATGCTTAGAAGGCTGTACGGATGCCAAGGTAACCCTCGAATGATTTTTCATACTCATATGGATACAGTGTGGAGCGGATCATGAAGTCCCACACAACGCCGGCGGTTGTCACGGAGATGAACGGTGAGGCGTCGATCTCGAGGTTCTCGTCCGCTTCGGGTCGGTAGTGGAGGCCGGTCTCGACGCCTCCGCGTACTCTCGTTTGCCGATAGTCGCCGATCTGAAAACGGATGTTCGAGTCCAGGGCGCCTGTGTCACCGGTAAGGGCGTGGTTATAGTACTCGGGTCGCCAGAACAGAGTCAGGGTGACCGAGAAGAGGTCGAGCTTCACGCGTGGCTCGAAAAGGAAGTAGAAATCGTCGAGCGTGAGCGCGTCCCCCGACCAGGGATCCCACCGCGGTAGTCCCAGCTGCGCGAAGAATTGCCCGGCCGTACCCGTATCGAAGAAGGCCATGACGCCGCCACGGTAGAGCCCACCTTCGGCGATTGGGTAGGTGGCGCCGGCAAAGAGCTCTGCTTTCACCTGTCGGCTGTTGAAGCGCGCGCGTACATCGGAGCTGTACACGCCGGGTTCGAAACGCAGGTCCTGATACGTGTAGGCGGAAAGTGCTACAGCGTCGCCGAGCGGGCCGGTGGCGAGCTCGACGCCGGTCCCGGCCACCTCATACAAGCCCTCGTAGATCGTGCTGTCGTAGGAATACAGTGCGCCGCGATAGAAGGTCGCGAATCGCGCGGTTCCAAACAACTCGGGGAAATCATCGCCGGAGGCGAAGGTGTCGGTGGACCCGACGAAGTAGGTCATAGAAAGCGGTGCGCCGAAGAGCGACCGCACCGTGGCTTCCGCGTAGGTGAGCGCGAGGTAGCGCTCGAGCTCCGCCTCCACGTCGGCAGGGCTCGCGAGGCCGGTGTCCCGGCTGTCCTCGAGTACGGGATCGCTTATGGAGAATCCCACTCCGCCGCCGAACTTGTAGCCGCCTTCCACGGCCAGATCAATGTCGGCGCGAGTAGCCAGCAGCAGGGAACCCCCCGAGGGATATCCACGGGTGAGCAACTCGAAGCGGGGCACGAGGATATCTGCGCCACGTACCGACTGTGACGAGATCACGACGAAAACGAGCAGAAACATCAATTGTTTGGCACGGGCTTTTCGATTCACGGTCACCTCGATTCTACTGTGTTTTTCGGCCGAATCACAGTCATGGTGAAGGAAGTATCAAGTGTTTTGACGTCTTGACTTTAACTGGTATATGCACAAGAATTGCCTTCGAATGAGCGACTACCTCGATCCGCAAAACGAGGAACTGTTACAGGACTTCTTCGCCGAGGCGGAAATGCAGGTCGAAGCCCTGGAAAGCAACGTCCTCGTGCTGGAGAACGATCCGAGCAATCACGACGCCATCGATGAGATATTTCGCGCTGCGCATACCCTCAAGGGTGCATCCGCGACGGTGCAAATGGACGAGCTTTCGGAGTTCACGCATCTGATGGAGGATGTCCTCGATCGGATTCGGAATGATGAGCTAACGGTCGACGGTGCGATCGTCGACACGCTGCTGTCATCAATCGACGTGATAAAAGCCATGCTCGAGGCGCGGGGCAACGGTGAAGTCTATGGCGGCGACACGGAGCCGCTGAAAGCGACGCTGCGTCAGCTTCTCGAGGCGGAAAGCGGCGCGACAGCCGGCGCTGGGTCCGGGCCGCCTGACACGCCGAAATCGGAACAGCCCGCGCTGGAATCCGCGCCTGTTCCTGACTCCTCGTCTGCGGGCGGGGGGGAGCCGGCCGCGCGGAAACCGGCCTCCGGTGGTGTTCGGCTGTCTGAGCAGGAGTTGACGGAGCTCAGGCAGGCAGCGGAGGGTGCAGGTCGCATTTTCTGCGTGCGCGTGCACTTCGACGAGTCGAATCCCATGAACAGCGTCGGTGGCATACAGGTCTTCGCTGCGCTGAAGCGCAGTGGCAGTGTACTGAAGACCGACCCCGATTTTGAAGAGCTCTACGAGGACAATTTCTTTCCTGTCGTCGACTACTATATGGCCTCGGAAGAAGAACCGGCCGATCTTGAGTCGGCCGCGGCCATTTCCGACGTGACAACCGGCGTCGAGGTTTTCCCGCTCGATGAACAGGGTGATGGGGCAGCCGCCGAACCCGCCGC
>CAYOFA010000121.1:1510-6921 GCA_964402885.1 uncultured Spirochaetaceae bacterium | reverse complement strand
GCAGAACCGACGACGGCTGCCGCGTCCGCGGGCGCACCCGCCGAGGTCGAGGCGGAAAAGGCGGTGGAGAAGGCCAAGGGCAAGCAGTCCGGTGGCTCGGTGCTTCGCGTGGAGAGTCGGCGGATCGACAATCTTCTCAACCTCGTCAGCGAGACGGTGATCAACAAGGCTGCGTTCAACCAGCTGACGACCGGCTTCAACGAGGAGCTTTCGAGCCTGCAACTCGCCGATGACCGGTATCGTGAGCTCATGCGCCGGCTGTTCGACAGCCTGCCCGAGTACCTCGAGAAGATCCGTGAGGGGATGTCGCCGACTGCGGTCAAGCGGGAGATCACCTCAGAGTTCGGAGAGCTGTACTCGGTGTTCGACGAGTTTCAGAGCTCATTCAAGGGGTCGGTCAGCCGATTGCGCAGTACGACCCAGAATCTCGGCCGCATCACGGGCGAGCTGCAGGAGGCGGTCATGCACATCCGCATGGTACCGATCTCCCAGATTTTCTCCCGGTTTCCGCGGCTCGTTCGCGATCTCTCACGCTCACTCAACAAACAGGTGAACCTCGAGATACAGGGCGAAGATACCGAGCTCGACAAGTCGGTCATCGAGGACCTGCTTGATCCGCTCATTCATTCGGCACGGAACTCCATCGACCACGGCATCGAGACGGCCGCCGAGCGGGTCGAGGCGGGGAAGCCGGAAGCCGGTACCCTGCGTCTTGCGGCAAGCAACGAAGGAAACATGATCGTCATCACGGTCGAGGACGACGGTCGGGGCATTGACGTGGAGAGCATACAGCGGAAAGCTGTCGAGCGCGGCGTCATTCCCTCGGGCAAAACCCTCTCCGACGTTGAGGCACACAACCTCATCTTCGATCCCGGATTCTCGACCGCCAAAGAGATAACCAACGTGTCCGGACGTGGTGTCGGGCTCGACGTCGTCAAACGGCAGATCGAGAAGGTGAACGGCACCGTCACCGTCTGGTCGGAGAAGGGCGCTGGGACGCGCTTCACCATCAAGATTCCGCTGACCCTTGCCATCATCCAGGGGCTCCTCGTGCGGGTCGGGCGCGAGCGCTACGCGATTCCCATCACCTCCGTTATCGAGAGTCATCGTATACGCCCCTCGGAGATCCGCCTGCTCGACAACTATGAGGTATTCAATGTCCGCGAAGACGTGGTTTCCCTGATACGCCTCAACCGGCTCTTCGGAATCGAGGCCGACGGGGAACGTGATTACTACTTCGTGGTTATCGTCGGTACCGGCGAGAAGAAGATCGGTCTCCTCGTGGACTCCCTCATCGGTGAGGAGGACGTGGTGATCAAGCCGCTGCGGGACCACTACACCAATGCGCCGGGCATCGCGGGCGCGAACATTACCGGCGACGGAACCGTCTCTCTGATTATCGATGTCAGTCAGTTGCTCGATCTCGGGATGCGGCACGAGATGGAGCGCCGACGTCGGCGGGAGACGAGGATCAGCTGATGGCGGGCGAAAGCAGGTTCACGAGCATTGCGGGTACCATCGCCCAGGCGCAGCGTGACGCCGAGCGCGATGACGAACGCAGGCAGGACGAGCACATCGACTTCAAGATGGTCACCTTTTCGCTCGGCGGGAAAGACTACGCTGTAGACATCATGAAGGTGAAGGAAATCGCGAAGTTCGGCAACTTCACCTACGTGCCGAACACGATGCACTTCGTCCGCGGCGTATACAATCTGCGTGGAGAGATCATTTCCGTGATCGACCTGCGGCAGATGTTCGGCGTTCCCGTTCCCGACGAGGAGAAAACGCAGGAGAGCGGGCTCATCGTGCGTGTGGATGATCATCTGTTAGGTGTGGTGGTTGATTCCATAGACCGGGTCGTGGGCATATCCTCCTCCGAGATCCAGCCACCTCACCCCATTTTCGCCGATGTGAATATCCGCTACATAAGCGGAGTCGTGGAACATGAGGGCCGCCTCTACATAATCCTCGACGTCGAACGAATATTCGCCCGTGACGATTCGCGAGCGGATGGCTCCGGGCTCGAAGGCCACGCGGCGCCGGGCATCAGGGGTGCCACCGGAGCCGCAGGGGCGACCGCGACGCCCGCAGCCGGCGACGGGGCGACGGCCGCGGGCGCAGATCTGCAGGCAGGCGCTGTTGGAAGTGGCTCCGCCGGCCCGGCCCCGGGGGGCGGAGAGTCGGCTGCAGCCGATACCGACGTGTCATTCATCGGCGAGGCACTCGCGGCGTTTAACGTGTTTCACCCCAGTCCCATCAACGCGGACTGGCTCTCCCGCCGGTTCGCGGAGTGGAAGGCGGAGCGGTCCCGATCAGGGAAGGAAATACAGCTCCGCACGGAAGAGGATGCCGCCGCTTTCGTTCAGCCCTTTTTCTCCCCCTACACGGAAGCTTTCTGGGGTGAAGACTATCTCGAGCGTGTGGCACGGACGCTGCCGGACGGCGATGCGCTCCCCGGCAACCTCAACGTCTGGAATCCGGGCTGCGGGAAGGGATATGAGACCTACTCGCTCGCGGTGTTGCTGCGAAAGACGTATCCGGAGAAGCGAATCAAGATCTGGGCCAGCGACATCGACCTGCTGAGCATTTCGACCGCCCCGAACCTGGTATTTCCCGCCGCTTCCGTTCCGGAGTATTATCGAGAATACCTCGTTGAGGGTACCAACGGATTCAGCTTCGCCGAAGAGATCAAGGAGCTCATTCTGTTCGAGTACCATGACGTGCTGCATGAGAACACGGTGCCGGAAGTCGGCATCATTCTCAGCCGGGATCTTCTGTCAATGCTCCCGCAAGAGGCGCAGCATCGCGTGATGGCGGATTTTTCGGAGAAGTTGGGGCCGGGTGGTATTGCGATACCCGGCGCGCAGGAAGCCCTCGACGCGCTGTCGGGGTGGCGAAGTGTCGGCGGATCGGTGAATGCCTATACCACCGTGGGGCCGTCTTCAAGGAGTACAACATGAGAGTCGAGTACATAAACCCCTTCGTCGAGTCGGCTTACAACGTCCTCAAAGAAGTGCTGAACAGCGAGGTGAATCGTGGCGACCTCTATTTGAAGTCGACCTCGATGCCGGTCCTCGGTGTGGCTGCGGTCGTCGGGCTTGCAGGGGATGTCGAGGGCCGGGTACTGTTCGACATGACGAAAGAGACGGCGATCAATATCGCCGCAGCAATGCTCGAGGGAATGGACCTCGAGAAGCCGACCCAGCTCGATGATATGGGCAAGGCGACGATCACGGAGCTGGCCAACATGATCACCGGACAGTCGGTGACGAAACTTCACAACTTAGGGTTTCAGTTCGATCTTACCCCTCCCGCCATTTTCACCGGCGAGAACATGGAGGTAAGCGATACTGGAGTCGAGGCGTTGATAGTGCCGATGGAAATACCGCAGGGCAAAATCGAGATCAATGTCGCGATCAGGGAGCGATCCTAGGGAGCCGAGCTATGAAGACGAAACAGGATTTCCCGAGCATAAACGAGCGGAAGGCTGAGGGTGTCAAGGAAAACGGGGATGCCTACAAGGTGCTCATCGTTGACGATTCCATGTTCGTCACGAAGCAGATCAGCCAGATCCTCACGAGTGAGGGGTTCGACGTCGTGGGCACTGCGTCGGACGGCCAACAGGGCGTGGAGAAGTACAAGGAGCTCTATCCGAACGTCGACGTGGTGACGATGGACATCACCATGCCGAAAATGGACGGGGTCTCGGCGCTCGAGCAGATCATCGAGTTCGACAAGAACGCGGTCGTGGTGATGATCAGTGCACTCGGCAAGCAGGATCTCGTGAAGAAGTCACTGCTCGTGGGCGCGAAGAACTACATCGTGAAGCCGCTCGACCGCAAGAAAGTACTCGAGCGGATCTTGATGTCTTTGAATCAGTAGAGTATATTGCAGGCGTTACGGGCGGTTAGCTCAGATGGTTAGAGCGCTTGCTTGACATGCAAGAGGTCACTGGTTCAAATCCAGTATCGCCCAGTTAATAGCCGGCACTCGAGGCCAATGGCGACGTCGCAGTTGTGCGGCGTCTTTTTTTTGGGCTCACGGGTTTCTCAAGTCATGGGCCGCCCGTCCCGGGTTTATCTTTGAGCTCGTAGTATGGAAACACCCACGACGCGCCCGACGCTGACACAGAAAGAAGCACTCCTCACGTATCTCCCGCTTGCGGCAATGTGGATCCTCATGGGAATCGAGCAGCCGGCGCTCACGGCGGTTATCGCGAGGTTGTCGGATGCCACGGTGCAGCTCGGTGCGTTCGGGGTAACGTTCTCACTGGCTCTCATCGTTGAGAGTCCAATCCTGCAGATGCTCTCCGCCGGGACGGCAATGGCCAAGGACCGCGAGCATTACCGTCGCCTGCTGAGGTTCATGCACATGCTCGCGCTGGGTCTCACCGCGTTCCACATCGTCCTGAGCCTCCCCTGGGTGTATGTGCCGCTCCTGCGCCACGTGGTGCAGGTCCCGGAGAATCTCATCGCCCCGTCACACGCCGCATTCGCCCTCATGATCCCCTGGGCCGCTGTAGTCGGCTACCGGAGGCTCTGGCAGGGAGTTCTGATCCGGTACGGGCGCGCGAAAGTGGTGCCGAACACGATGGTCATTCGCCTCGCGGTGACCTTCGCGCTGCTCGTCCTCGGTTTCGTGACTGAGTACGCCGGTGGGGCGCAGATCGCCGCGGTAGCGCTGATCGGTGGGGTGACTGCCGGCGCGATCTCCTCCTATTTCTACGCGCGCCCTGTCATCCGGGACACGCTTAAGCCGGGCCGTGAGGATATGGTTGTCGGCTACGATGAGCTGCTGAAGTTCTACGTGCCGCTTGCGGCAACCTCGGTCATCGTGCTTGCCTCGCGGCCGCTGCTCACGTTCGGTATCGCGCGGGCGCCGGAGCCGATACGTTCTCTTGCGGTCTGGCCGGTCGTGATGTCGTTCAATTTCATACTGTTCTCGCTGGCTCTTGCGCTGCAGGAAGCGATCATTGCCCTGCTGAGAACGAAAGAGGATTTCTACGTACTGCGTCGGTTCACGCTCAACCTCTCTATCTTCCTTGCCGTGCTCTACCTGCTGTTCGTCGTAACGCCGCTTCGCGACTTGTGGTTCGGCGGGGTGGTGGGGCTGGCCGACAACCTGCGGGAGCTCGTGTTCCTGCCCGCGCTCATCATGGCGCTCTCACCGGCGATCGGGAGTTTCGTGTTCTTCTATCGCGGCGTACAGGTACAGCAGGAGCGCACCGGTTCGATCACGAGGGGTGTGCTCGTCAACGTGATAACGCTGGTAACGGTGCTCTTCCTCGGTGCTGCCCTCGCACCGGTGGCAGGCGTCGTAACCGCGGCTTCCGCGTTCGTGGGCGCGATATTTCTTGAAGTTGTCTACCTCCGTTATTATTCTAAGCGTACTTCTTTGGTATTAGCGGAGTT
>CAYOFA010000121.1:0-1410 GCA_964402885.1 uncultured Spirochaetaceae bacterium | reverse complement strand
CGCATCCTGGACCTGCCGGCCATCTCCCTCGACGCGGCCATGATGCAGGGCAGGGCGATGCAGTTCATAAACTTCATCCGGGACGTTGCAGAGGACAATCGCCTCGGCCGCACCTATCTTCCGCTTGACGATACCACGTTGCCTGACCTGAGCGAGGACACCGCCCGTGCCGATCCGGTGGAGTTCTCCCGCTTCATCCGGGCGCAACTCGACCGCTACGACGAGTGGCAGGGGTTCGCCGAAGGCGGCTACAGCTTCATGCCGAAGCGTGTTCTGGTGCCGGTGAAAACCGCCTCGGATATGTACAACTGGACCGGGAAGATCATACGCGAGGATCCGCTGGTTGTGTTCTCCCGAAAAGTCAAGCCGTCCCGCCCGCGGATACTACTGAATATTGCCGGGAACGCCCTTCGGGTTCCTCCAAAGGAGCACGGCAGTGAAAGCCTATCTCACAGAGCGTAGGGATGCCATAGCACGGTTTCTCGAGGCAGAGCTCCGGGACGCGGAGGCGGAGTTCCAGCGGGTAAGCCCCTGGGGACGTGATGTTGCGCGTCGCCTTCTCGATTTTGCGACACGCGGGAAGATGATACGCGGCGGCCTCGTGGCGATGGGTGCGGGTCTGTTCGGCCACGAGCCGGACGAGAACATCGTGCGGGCCGGGGCGGTGGCGGAGCTCATCCAGAGCTTCCTCCTGGTTCACGACGATATCATGGACCGTGACACCGCTCGACGCGGTGAGGACGCAGTGTTCTACCAGTATGCGACGATTGCCCGCGAAGAGGGCATCGACGACTGGTATCACCTCGGTGAGGCACTCGGCACCTGCGTCGGCGACGTGGCAATGCTCTACGCCTTCGATCTTCTCGAAGGTCTCTCATGCCCGAACGAGGTCGCCGGGCGCGTGCGTTCGCTGTTCTCCCGGGAGATCACGTGGGTCGGACTGGCTCAGATGAGCGATCTCTACTACGGGGAGACCACCCGGGAGGTCACCGAGACCGAGATCATCGACCTGTATCGCTTCAAGACCGGTCGATATACGTTTTCCCTACCGCTCTCGGTGGGCGCCGTGCTCGCAGGGCAGGGGGAATCGGTGGTTACGGCACTGGGAGAGCTCGGGGAGAAGCTCGGCGTCATCTTTCAGATCAAAGACGACGAAATGGGTCTTTTCGGTGACGAGGAACGCATCGGCAAGCCATCGGGCTCGGACATTGCGGAGAACAAGAAGACCCTTTTCCGGCAGTATCTGTTCGCCCGAGCGGATGCGTCAGAGCGCGAGCGGCTCGAGGGCATATTCGGCTCCCGCGAGGTCTCGCCGGAGACGGTGGAAACGGTTCGCGAGCTCATAGTGCGGCACGGCGTTCGCCGGGAGGTGGAAACCCTCGTCGAATCCTGGGCTGAAGCAGCCCGCGC
>CAYOFA010000120.1:4732-10076 GCA_964402885.1 uncultured Spirochaetaceae bacterium | reverse complement strand
CGCCGCATGCGCAGAATGCGCCATGGGCGAATGAGCAGCAGCACCGCATCACGAACCGGCCATTCCTCCAGGCGGTCGAGGCGACGCACCACCGGTATCAGCGCCAGCAGCCCCAGCGCGGCAATGCGGAAGTAGGTACGGTAGATGTCCATCCCCTCGAACCCGAGGCTGTGCAACAGCCCGAGGATGCCGCCCCCGATGACCGCTCCGATGAGGCCTGCCACGGCGCCGGAGACGATGCGCATCACCATGGCGCTTCCCACGCGGTCCCCACCCTCGACGATGGTCAGAAAGTAGTGATTGACGACTACGATCAACCCGAACTTGCTGTAGCCGGCGAGGAAGAACGCAAGCAGCGTGGGCACGAGGTAGAACTCGGCGGGCGACAGTGCCCAGTAGACTGCCACCAGCGCGAGGACCGAAACATAGATGATGATGAGCGGCCGCGGCCCCACGCGATCGGCAATGATGCTGTTCACGATGCTCGCGAGCATCCCCCCGGAGAGGGTCAGAAGCGAGAGGCTCAACGCTTCGTAGTCGGAGAGCCCGTAGCCGTTCTTGACGGTGATGACAGCGAAGGGAATCACCACGGTGAAGGCGGCAATGCCGCTTGCCCACGCAAAGAGGGTTTTGCGCATGGGCGGCAGGTGCCACACCCGCGAGAGCACCTCCCCGAGCGGCTTCCGCGCCGAGTGCCGCGGGACGGTGGACTCCGGGACGTGGGAGAGCACCCACCCGACATACATCCCGAGCACGCCGCCGAACCCGATGAGCATCTGGAACACCCAGGTTCGGGGGATGCGGTTGAGGACGATGATGACGACGACCAGCGTGAGTAACTGTGCGGTCGTCGCGCGCACCCAGTTTCCCGAGATGAAGCGTCCGCGGTCGGCGAGGGTCGTGATTTCGCCGATGAGGGGAGAATTGCCGACGAGTCCGATCGCTCGAAACGCGGCGAATCCGAAGCCCCCTGCAAGGATGATGGCGGTCCGGGCCCACTGCGGTGCGCCGCCGGGAAGAAAAGGGGCGATCACCAGAATCAGGACCGAGAAATTCCTGAGCACCCAGCCGAGCCCCCAGGTGCGCGCCGCACCGATGCGGGCGGTAAGGTGCTTGCCGACGATCATCAGCGGCATGGTGAGGTGGATGAACGAGGCAAGCGCGGCAAGCGCGGAGTCTCCCACGCCGTTTCGGATGGCGTAGAGGATGAGCATACTGTCCATCAACAGCACGACCGAAACCCCGTTCAGGGTGGCGAAGCGACGAACGAGGCGCCGGCCGCGCCGTATTTCGGGGCTCGGGAGCTCGCTGGGGATGCCGGGCATACTCCTATTGTTCACGCGCACCTGTGCGGTGGCAAGATGTCGAGCTCAGATTTGACTGTAGCAATACGGGATTCGGGGTTATGCTCTTGAGACATGAGCATCAACAAGGTTGCGCTGTTTACAAACGAATACCCGCCGCATGTCTACGGCGGCGCCGGCGTGCACGTGGAGTATCTCAGCCGCGCGCTCGCGGAGCTCGTCGCGGTGGAGGTCCGCTGCTTCGGTGAGCAGAACTACACCGAGGGGAACCTCATCGTGCGCGGATACCGGCCCTGGGAGGAGATGTCACACAACACCGACTCGCGCTTCACCGGCGCGCTCGGCGCGTTCTCCCGCAGTCTCGCCATGGCCAAGGACACCCTCGATGCCGACGTGGTTCACTGTCACACCTGGTACACGCAGATGGGAGGGCTCCTCGCCGGAAAGCTCTGGGACATCCCGTTTGTGCTGACCACCCACTCGCTCGAGCCCCTTCGCCCCTGGAAGGCGGAGCAGCTCGGCCCTGCCTATCATCTCAGCAGCTGGATGGAGCGCACCGCGATTCAGGGCGCCGATGCCGTCATCGCTGTCTCGCGGGAGACCCGAAACGATGTCTTCGACCACTTCGGAGCCGCCGAAACCAAGACCCACGTCATCCACAACGGCATCGACCTCGACGAGTACCGGCCAACCGAGGAGACCGACGCCCTCGAGCGCTACGGGGTCGACCCGGCGAAGCCCTTCGTGCTCTTTGTCGGCCGCATCACACGGCAAAAAGGCATCATCCATCTCGTGGACGCGATTCCGGAGATCGATCCCCGGATCCAGGTCGTGCTCCTCGCCGGTGCACCCGACACCGAGCACATCGCCCGCGAGATGACAGAACACGTGGCCCGGGCGCGGGAACAGCGAACGGGCATCACGTGGGTCGACGAGATGGTGAGCCGGCGCGATGTCATACAGTTCTACTCACATGCGACGGTTTTCGCATGCCCCTCGGTCTACGAGCCCTTCGGAATCATAAACCTCGAGGCCATGGCCTGCGAAACGCCGGTGGTGGCCTCTCGTGTGGGAGGAATCCCGGAAGTCGTGGTTCCCGAGGAAACGGGCATCCTCGTCGATCTCGAGCTCGAGCCGGGCACCTTCAGCCCGAAGGATCCGGAAGCCTTCTCCCACGGCCTCGCCGCCGGGATAAACCGGATCGCCGGCGACCCCGCCCTGGCCCGGCGCATGGGCGAGGCGGGCCGCAGACGGGCAGAGGAGCAGTTCAGCTGGCGTGCCATCGCAAAAAAGACTCTCGAGCTCTACGAGGCGCTGGCCGAGCGGCGCGCCGGGGGATAGGCGCACGTGCCGGCCGCACGTCCGGGGCCCGCGCTCTACAGCTCGCCGGCGATATGGCGGCTGAAAAGCAGCCTGAGGTCTTCGGGAGGTATCGCGCCGCTTCGCACATCGACGAGCTCACCCTCCGCGTCGAGAAACAGAAGCGTCGCGCGTCGTGCCGTGGTGTGGCGGGCCGCAAAGGCGACGCCTTCGTCCGTATGCACATCGGCAATCCGGATGAGAAGCTCTTCCTCGGAGTAGCCGTCCTCGATGCTTTCGACGTTGGCGCGGAGCTCGCTGCAGACGGGGCAGGTCGAATCGTGCACCTGGACAACCGCCGGGACGCCGGTGCCGACGGCGGTGAGGTCGCGAATGCGCTCCTCGCCCTGGTTGTATGCGTATAATCCCCAGCCGCCGGCCGCTGCGACAACCACGAGAACCGCGACGATGATCAAAACGCGATTTCGCCTGCGGCGTTGCTGCCGCCGGGCCTTCTCCTCACGCTTTCTCGCCTGGGTGTCCGGAGATCCCTGCCGGGCTTTGGATGATTTCGACTTCGACATAGGCGATATCCTTATTCACATAGTCAGCTACTGGAAGGATAACGCATCCGCGCGCATAAAAAAAGACGGGCGGAGCCGCAATCTGCGGTCCGTCCGTCTTGTGTGTGGTTTAAACCGTGTAACGGCGTCGCTTAGCGGCGGTCGTTACGGGGCTTTGCTTCGTTTACCTTGAGCTGACGACCGTCATAGTCCTGACCGTCGAGTGCGCTCTCAGCGGCACGAGCTCCCTCTTCGGTCGCCATCTCGACGAAGCCGAAGCCACGGGAGCGGCCGGTTTCCCGATCGCTGATCACGTTAGCGGACAGCACTTCGCCATGCTGGCTGAAGAGGTCGCGGAGCTCATGCTCCTGGGTTTGGAAGTTAAGATTTCCTACGTACAGCTTACTAGCCATAAACGTTTCTCCTTCTGCACGTGGCAGACAAATGATGATTTCTCAGGGGCGTGAATCAGCTTTGTCTGTCGTATAACCAGAAAGGAAACGTACCAAAAGCTCTCACGAGATCCGAGATTGGGAGAATAATAAAGTATTCTATCGCTCGAGTCAAGTGTTCGACTCACATTTGGCCCAAATGTGTCGCCTCATTGGAACTCCGCGGAGAATCGGGTAAGGTGTCCCCCAATCAACCGCCTGAGGAGAACACACGATGAGCGCACAGCAATGGGACAATCCCCCTGAGATGAAGATCGATACCGATACGCAGTATTTCGCGGTCCTCGACACGACAAAGGGAGAGATCGAGCTCCAGCTCTTTCCCGAGCACGCCCCGAAGACCGTGAATAACTTCGTCTTTCTCGCAGAGCAGTCGTTCTACGACGGCGTCACCTTTCACCGGGTCATAGACGATTTCATGGTGCAGACCGGCGACCCCACGGGCACCGGCCGTGGCGGGCCCGGCTATCGCTTCGAGGATGAGACGAAGGGAAACCCGCTCAAGCACGAGGCGAAGGTGGCATCAATGGCCAACGCCGGCCCCAACACCAATGGAAGCCAGTTCTTCATCACCCACTCCCCGCAGCCCCACCTCAACGGAAAACACACCGTCTTCGGAAAGGTGACGAAGGGAGCCGATGTCGTCGATCGGATCGAAAAGGGTGATCAGATCAAGTCGATCTCGGTCCGCAGCAACGGGGGCTGATTCCGCGCCACGGCGTATTGCGGGGTTCGATCGGATACGCGCGAAATCATTCTTGCACCTGACATCGAATCCGCCTATTATCCGGCATAGGGGGATCGAATGCGCAAATTGATCGTCATCCTCGTCATCGTGAGCTTTCTCTTTTCGAGTTGTGTCTCCGCGACCAACGTAACCTTCTATACCGAACCAGAGGGAGCCGAGGTCTACGTCGATGACCAACGCCTCGGGGAGAGCCCCACGAGCAAGCGCATGACCAACGGCGTGTGGGCCGACCCGAGAGTCCGTGTCGAGGCGGAGGGATACAAGCCCAGCAGTACCCGCGTCGACAAGGAAATCAAAGTGGTCAATCTCGCCCTCGGCCTCCTCCTGTGGTGGCCGGCCCTGCTGTGGGTACACGGTCCCGAGCCGCGTCAGCGCATCGAGCTCGCCCCCCTCGAGGGCGGTGCGGTCGCCCGCACAGAGCCGGAACCCGAGCGAGAACAACCGGAGCCCGCCACGCCTCCCGTGACCGCCGACGGCGGGGAGATAGAGCGCCGCAGCACCGCCGCCATCGATCGCACCCTCGCCGAAGGCGAGGTGGTCCGTCTCGGACTGGTGGTGCGAAACGCCGACGGCGACGAGAGCGGACGACTCGCCGGACCGTCGCGAAACACGCTCACGGGACGTCTGCTCGAGCGGTTCGGCTCCCGCGACTCCTTCCAGCTCGTCGATCGCGACGAGACTGAGGCTATCCTCGAGGAGTACGAGTTCCAGATGAGCGGACTCGTCGACGAAAGCCAGCTCAATGAGATCGGTCAGCTCGCCGGTATTACGCATCTGCTGGTGGTCGAATACGCGCGAGAGGAACAGGCAAGCGTGCTCACCGTGGAGGATCGCCGCCGGCTCCTCGACGTTCGAAACGGCACAGCCCTCGCGGCCGACACCACGGTGACGACCTTTATCTGGGATGCGAACGCCGTCGAATATCGCGAAGTCAGCACCACGCACAACGGTCGGCCGGTGCGGATCGAAAACGGGCGG
>CAYOFA010000120.1:2267-4632 GCA_964402885.1 uncultured Spirochaetaceae bacterium | reverse complement strand
TCACCCCCCGACGGGATACTCGAAGTAGAAGACGCTCCCCGCCGGCCCGGTGGATTCGATGCCGATGCGACCGCCGTGGAGCTCGACCACACGCTTCGCGATTGCAAGGCCGAGCCCGCTGCCTTCGCGCGAAGAAGAACGACTCCCCTCGCCCACGTTGAAACGATCGAAGATCCGCTCCTCCTCGCCCGGCGGCACGCCGCTGCCGGTATCCCGCACGAGCACCCGAACACCGAGCTCGCATCGCCTCACTCCGACTCTAACCGCCCCGCCTGCGGGCGTATGATGCAACGCGTTCTCCATGAGGTTCGCGAGGCATCGCTCGGTCAGGTGAACATCCGCATTGACGATGAAGAGCTCCTCCGGCTCCTCCGCGGTCAATGCGATGCCGCGTGCGTCGGCCTCCGGCTGCATCTGCATCACCAGATCATGGGCGAGCTCGGCAAGTGAAAACTCCTCTCGGCGCGGGGCGGAGTCCGGCGCCTCGAGCTTGGAAAGCTCGAAGAGATCGTCGATGAGGCGGCTGAGTCGCGCAGCCCAGTCGAGGGTGATGTGGAGATAGCGACTGCGGTCGGCGGAGGAGAGCACATCGTCCTTGTCGAGAAGGGTCTCCGTGTACCCCCGGATGGAGGAGAGCGGATTTCTCAGGTCATGAGAGATACTCGCGACCAGCGTACGACGGTCCCGGTCCGCCTGCTCGAGCTCGGCAAGGTTGGCCTCGATGGTGTCGGCCATGGCGTTGAAGCTCTCCGCGAGCTCTGCAATCTCGTCGCCGCCCGCCTCCCGTGCCCGCGGCGCATAACTTCCGCGCCCGAAGGCCCGGACGGTCTCGGTAAGAGCCTGCAGCCGGCGGGTCAGCACGAAGAACACGAGAAGACCGACGAGGGCAACGAGCGGCACCGTCACGAGGAAGGCGTCGCGGACGGCATCGGAGAGGTAGGCGCTCTCGAGCTCCGCGAGCGCATTGTGGTATCGGGTGCTCTGAAGGACGATGTAGAGGTAGCCCGAGCGCCCTCCGCCGAGATCAAGCGGTGCGGCCGAGAAATGGCGCGGAGTTCCGGGACGCCGCGGATCGTCACCGTAGATGGGAAGCGGCTGTCCCTCGAGGAAGGCCCGCACCGGCCCAAGGTCGACTTCCTCGAGCCCGAGCTCCCGCGTCCCCTCGGCAAAGAACGCGAGTATGCGGCCGTCGGCATCGAGCACGTAGATCTCCACCGCGGGGTTCAGGACCATCATGTAGTGGATGACCGATCCCACCTCCTCCGGCCCGCTGCCCTCTTCGAGGTGCGGTTCGATCTCACCCGCCATGTCCGCCGCAAGCCCCCGGTTCACCCGCTGGTCGATCTCGACCCGCCGCATCTCGAAGGTACGAAGCGCCACGAGGGCCTGGAGCGCGGCAAGAGCGACGAGCAGAACGAGGAATATCAGCGACAGTCGCACGTAGAAGCGTCTGAAGAAGCTCATTTCAGCCCGCCTCCCCGGGAGCCACGAAGCGATAGCCGTAGCCCCAGACCGTCTCGATGAACTGCGGCCGGGAGGGATCGATCTCGATCTTCGACCTCAGGCGGTTCACGTGACTGTTGACCGTGTGGCTGTACCCTTCATAGCCGTATCCCCAGACGATCTCCAGGAGCTTCGCCCGGCTGAACGCCTGTCCCGGATGACGGCAGAGAGTCGCGAGGAGATCGAACTCCTTGGCGGTCAGTTCGACCCGGTCTCCGTCGAGATAGACGCTCCTGCGTCCGGTGTCCACGGTGAGCCGACCGAAGTGCTGCGGCTGCTCCTCGACAACGCCGTCGGCGCCGCTCGCCGCCCGCGAGATGCGCTCGGTACGCCGCAGGAGGGCCCGCACGCGCGCCATGAGCTCCCGTACGCTGAAGGGTTTGGTGACGTAGTCATCCGCGCCCACCTCGAGCCCCACCACCTTGTCGAGCTCTTCCGATCTGGCGGTAAGCATGAGCACCGGAATGTAGCCTGGCTGCTCGCGGATGCGGCGGCACACCTCCAGCCCGTCGAGGCCCGGAAGCATGATGTCGAGCAGCACGAGCGCGTACCCGCCGGTCTGAGCTTTCGCCACGCCGTCCTGTCCGTTGCCGGCGGTATCGACCTCCAGGCCGAGGTCGCGCAGGTGAAGAGACAGGAGATCCACGATCTCGGTATCGTCCTCGATCACGAGGACAGTCTCAGATCGGCCCATGCCGCCATTCTGCCCTAGTTCCGCTCTCTGTGAAATGCGCGCAGGGACATGTGACTGAAGCTTTAGCGGGCCGTGATACTTCCGTGATATCCGGCGCGTACACTCTCTCCTAACACTCGCTTACAGGAGGAATGGTATGAAGCGATTGATGATTCTCGGTTTTGTGGC
>CAYOFA010000120.1:0-2167 GCA_964402885.1 uncultured Spirochaetaceae bacterium | reverse complement strand
CACTCGCTTACAGGAGGAATGGTATGAAGCGATTGATGATTCTCGGTTTTGTGGCGTCGATAGACGAGTCGATGGACTCCGACTCGATGTAACTGCGCGTGCGGGCGGTCCGCCGGACGCGGGCCGCTCGTCGATTACTCTGGAGGAAGACATGGGAATACGAATACGAGCCGCCGGGACGCAACACCGCAAAACGGTTGTTCCACTTCTCGCGGTGCTGCTCGCCGTCGCGCTCGCACCCGCGGCGGCTGCCGAGGGAGCGGAAGCCCGGGCCACCTTTGCCGGCGGATGCTTCTGGTGCATGGAAAAGCCCTTCGACGAGCTCGAGGGCGTCATCTCGACCGTCTCCGGTTACGCCGGCGGCCATCTGGAAGACCCCTCCTACCAGGACGTGACGGCGGGCGGAAGCGGTCATGCCGAGGTCGTGCAGGTGACCTATGACCCCGACACGGTGAGCTACGCCACGCTTCTCGAAGTGTTCTGGCGCAATGTGGATCCCTTCGACGCCGGCGGGCAGTTCTGCGATCGCGGAAGCTCCTATCGAACCGGCATCTTCTACCACTCCGCGGAGCAGGCCCGCCTCGCGCGCCGAAGCAAACGGGAGATGTCACGGCGGTTCTCCCGCGGGATCGTCACCGAAATCGACACGCTCGAGACGTTCTACCCCGCCGAGGACTATCACCAGAACTACTACAAGCGGAACCCGGTACGCTACCGCTTCTATCGCACCTCCTGTGGCCGCGACCGACGGCTGGAGGCGGTCTGGGGCGATGAGGCCGGCGGATACGAGATCACGGAGAGCCAATAAGGCTCCTTCGGCAATGGCACGGGAGAGGAGGATACGTATGAATCCAAACACAGTGCGGGCGTCTCGAAGCGCCCTTCTGAGAGTATTCGTTGCGGCGGCGGTGGTACTTGCCACGCCGGTCGTCTTCGGACAAGACTACACCACCCGAATGGGAGACAGCTGGCACGATCATCAGCAGGAAGTGTCACGGCTGGTGTCCGGCGTTGCGGTCGATGGAAAAGCGTGGGTGACCTCGGCCGATCAGTATGATCCGTCGCGGCGCATTATCCATAACCAGGGCGCGGAGGTGGACTACCCGGTCGAGCTGTCCCGCCGCCAGTGGGAACGCCGGCTCGGCGGGCTCGAGTACCACGTTCTCCGTGAGGCCGGAACAGAACGCGCGTTCAGCGGCGAACTCTACGACACGAGGGAGCGGGGCATCTACTACTCCGCGGCAACCGGACAACCACTTTTCAGCTCCGAGGACAAATACGAGTCCGGTACCGGCTGGCCGAGCTTCACAAAGCCCATCACGCCGGACGCCGTAGCGTACAAGTGGGACCGCGGGATCTTCTCGCGCCGCATCGAAGTTGTGGATTCCCTCTCGGGCTCTCACCTCGGTCACGTATTCTCCGACGGCCCCGAACCGACAGGACAGCGGTACTGTATGAACTCGGCCGCGCTCATTTTCGTGCCCGAAGGAGGCGAGCCGCCTGAGCTGCTGCTCGGGGAGTAACGCGAAATGGATACGACACAGGCACAGAATGTTTTCCACGTGCTCAAAGGCATTCTCGAGCCCTGCGCGGACCGACTGAACGTGGAGCGGGACGAGCCGGATGACTTCTACCTCGATGCCGGGGTCCATCCGCGAACCGGGAAACCGACGTTCTTCGGAGCCGCCCAGATCAAAAAGAACTACGTGAGCTTTCACCTGATGCCGGTCTACATCTATCCGGAGTTGCTCGACGGCATATCGCAGGAACTGCGCAGGCGCATGCAGGGGAAATCCTGCTTCAACTTCCACACCGCCGACCGGGCGCTCTTCGAAGAGCTTGCCGCGCTCACCGCCCGCGGCTTCGAGCGCTACCGAGCCGACGGGCTCATCGAAGCCGTCGACCGCTGACGGCCGACGGACGGGGTGCGGCGGTCGGCCGGCGGGCCCGCCGGAGCCGTGGCACCAGACACAGAGCACGCGTTCGGATCGGGAAACGTCCGCGATGTCCTGCTATGCAGGCTGGGAAGCCCGTGGAATCGAGCTAAGCTCGTCGTCTATTCGTTGCTGTTCCTCACGAAGGTCGTATTCATCCTGGATACCAAGCCAGAAGTCGGCGGAGTTACCGAAATAGGCTGATAGCCGGAGCGCAGTGTCGGCAGTAATGC
>CAYOFA010000119.1:0-10185 GCA_964402885.1 uncultured Spirochaetaceae bacterium | reverse complement strand
TCAGTGATCTGGATGAATTCGAGCGGATACTCTCAGACCTGAATCCTGCGGTGCAGGTAGAACGGAAAGACTGGTACTAGTTCCGGGAGGTTGTTCCGAAGAACCCGGACAACCCGATCGCCGTGTCGGCGGTGATTCTTCTCCTGCCCTTGATGATCGCGTCTATTCTGGGAGGATCAACGAGTATGGCCCTGGCGAGCGCGCAGGGCGAGAGAGCAGCACTCTACCCCGCCCCTCTTTTCACGCAGCTTCTTTTTTGATGCTCTTTCCGCTATACGCGGACCCGACGAAGCAAGCCCTATGCGTTCACAAAGACCCGTAAACGTCAGAACCGCGTCCCGGATTCGGCATCCACGATCGATTTTTCCCGGCCACGACGCTGATCGGCGCAACAATCCTCCTGCTTCTCGCCTTCGGATGCTCAATCCCGTCCGGGAGCAACCCACCCGGCGCTACGCAGCCGGTGGCGGAAGCCACCGTGGACATGGGCGCATACGAGGCGCTCACCGCTGTAGAACAGGTCGGCCACTGTCCAACCGGGCGTAGCAGTGCGGGCTCGTGCCGTAGGTCTGCCTGAATATCCGGGCAAAGTGGCTGAGGCTGCTGTAGCCGACCTCGAAGGCAACCTCCGTTACCGATCGGTCCCCGCCTTCGAGCAGCCGCCGGGCCTCCTCGAGACGGAGGTTGCGTACATACCCGAACACGGTGGTTCCGAAGACCTCCCGAAAGCCGTACTTCAGCTTGTTGCAGTTGACCCCGACCGTCGCCGCGAGCTCCTGCAGTGAAGGGGGATCGCCGCTGCGCTCGATGAGGAGGTCGCCCGCCTCGCGGATGCGATTCAGGTCACCGCTGCGAAGCGGCGGATGGGACCGCACCGGGCGCTCGTCGGAGAGCTCGCCGGAGAGCTCCTGAAGGCGCATGGCCACGAGCTCCATACCCTTCGCTTCGAGATAGAATCTTCTCAGGCTCCCCGTGTAGCCGCATGAGAATATCTGCTCGAGCACCATCTGCATGCAGGGCGTGATTACACTCACCCGGGAATAGGGACCTGCGTCCTTCCTCATCGCCCTGATCAGCTCCGATGCCGTGCGCCCCGCTGCCTCCCCGAGGCAGGACTCCAGGAGATTTGCGTCGACCAGAATACAGAGGTTGTGGAACTGCTTCCGCGGAGGCACCGTGTTCAACAGCTCAGACGGCACGGAGAGAATCGTGGATTGCCCTCCGGCAACGTGAAAGGCCCGCCGCTCTCCGGCGAGGGAGACGGTCGTCAGCCCGGGAGACAGGGCGAAACTGAACCGCAGGGGTCTGGAGGGGGAGTCGATCCTTGCGACGAAGCGTTCCTCGCCGCTCGTAAAGGCCGTGTTGATGATCCCGAGTCCCCTGCCCGTTCGGATCGCATCGATCCTGCCCTCGGCAAGGGGAGAAGGAAGAGACAGCGTCTCCTCCGGTTTGCCGGAATCCAGCACCGATACCCTATGTACCGGTGTATCAGGAACCTGGAGGGTAATGCACGTCCGTAGCGCTGTCTCGCACGATTCCTCAGATGCCATCGGTCGACCCCCGGACACTACGGATTATACCACGTCCCGCGCCGCGTTGTAGTTCCGTAACCGTCGAAAAGAATGCCGGGGCCGTCAATACATCGCGAGGCACATCGGTACAATTGGGTGTAGCCGAGGTGCAATATGCCGAAGATAGCGTTTCGAGTGCTGCTGTACTCCTCCCTCGCATTGGCCCTTCTGTTTTCGTGCGACCTGCCTACGGGCTCGAACTCGGAGGGGTCGGGAAACGGGTCCGGGGACGGACAGAGCATATCCTTCGTTTCGGACGGGGAGCTGTACGTCTTCACGGAGAATCTGGGGGCCGGATATACAGCGGCGGAGGACGAGAGCTGCGTCGTCGGCTCCGACGCTTTCGGAGCCGGCGCTCAGAACGGGGTCCAGATCTATTTCCCGGGGAATGACACCGGCACCTTCACCGATCCGCCTGATTCTCCCGATCCGGATAGCGGTCTTCCCTGGCTGGGCATCCTGATCGAATCGGCGTACTACGCCTGGGAGGACGGCAAAGGCTGCTGGTTTGTCATCGACGTGACCGCCTACGGTTCCATCGGAGGCCGCATCGAGGGCACGTTCTCCGGAGAGCTGGCCGACGGGGACACCATCATAGAGGTAACCGACGGCGCGTTTTCGGTCATGAGGTACGAATAGGAATCGGCCGACCGCTGCCCGGCCGGCCACGGCCACGGCCACGGCCGGGGCGTCCGGGGCGACCGGGACCCGGTCGGGCGCTACTCGTCCTGCTCCTGTTCCTGCTGGGCCTCGCCCTGCTCCTCTTCCTGCTCTTCGCCCTCGTCGTCAGACTCCTGGGTGGGTTCTTCGGAAACCGTGGAGATGAAGCCGACCATTGCCGGATACGGCGCGGCGCGGAACATGGCAACTCGGTCGGAGAGCTCCTCGGTCAGCACGAAGCTGATCCCGTCTTCATCGGCCTCGGCGTTGACGCCTTCGGTTTCCGAAGTGACGACATCCTCCCGTTGCGAGAGCAGCACAGTGCCGTCAGCGCTTACGACGTCAATCGGGTAATGATCGCTGTCGACCTCGCTGAGATCCAGGTAGTACTCATTACCCTCAAGCAGATGGAATGAGGCCTCTCCCCTCGATGTGTAGACGCCTTCGCCACCGTAGTCGACGATCCGCCAGTCCTGACGATCGACGGCCACCAGTTGCACGTATCCATCGGCGCCTGCCGGTACGCCATCATCTTCTTCTTCCTGTGCAACGCCGGAAACGGCGGGGAGAAGAAGCACGCTTGCCGCAAAAATCAACGAAAATCTCGAAATAATCATAATACCTTCCTTTCCGTGGGGGTCTTATTCCACAATACTAAGACGCCGCCCCGAACGGCAAAGCCGCGGGCTACCTGCCCGTTCGCCACGATCCTCTGCGCGCTCCCGGTGGTGGACATGCCGGCGGGAGCGGAGAGCGCCCGGCTTGTGAGAGGTTTGTTCTTTCTGTGTGAACGGCGGTACATTTTGAGGGTGCCCGCCGGCAGGACCTCCTCGGCAACCCCGTTCCGACACGGGCCGCCGAACGATTTTTCGCCGCGGAGAAAGGACATCAATGGATAGACTACTTGGCATAATTCTTCTGCCGCCGGATCAGATCGTAAACGTGGTGATATCGATGGGACTGGCACTGGTGCTCGGGCTCCTCGTCGCCGGAGTGTACCGATACACCCACCGCGGGATGAACTACGAGAGCGGCTTTCTCTCGACGCTGGTGCTTCTGGCACCGATCGTGGCGGTGGTCATGCATTTCATTCAGGGAGATCTCGTCCTGTCGCTGGGTCTGGTGGGATCGCTGGCGATCATCCGCTTTCGCACCCCCATCAAGGACACGCGGGACATGGTCTACCTCTTCTGGGTCATCGCGGTGGGTCTCGGAGTGGGCACCCTCAACTGGACCGTGGCGGTCATTGCCACGCTGCTCATGACCACCGTTACGGCCGCCTTCTACCTCTTCAAGTACGGGCAGCCGCTGCACGCCGAGTACATCCTGGTGGTGTCGGGCAGCGCGCCGGGGGGCGAAGAGAAAGTCGACCGGATCGTTCGCGACCGGGAGGCGAGCGTACAGCTCAGGAACCACGAGGTGCAGGGCGGAAACTGGGAAGTGACATATGAGCTGCGCTTCGCCCGGGAAAAAGAGGCCGGCGTCCGGACGGTGGTGCGAGATCTGCAGCGGATGAGGGAAACGGAGAAAGTCTCCCTTCTGACGCCACAACTCGCCCTGCCGATGTGACGGGTCGCCCATGAACGGTGTCTCCCGGTTCGAACGAAAATACCTCATCGACCTCGACGAGTACTACCGGCTGCGGAACAGGATCGTTCCGTTCGCCGAGCGGGACTACTACACCCGCCTCGCCGGGGATTCCTACCTCGTGCGAAGCATCTACTACGATACCCGGGACTACCGGGCCTGGTGGGAAAAGGAGGACGGTGACTTCGGTCGCATCAAGCTCCGGATTCGCGCTTACACCGACCGGTGGGACGAGTGCAGTACCGTCTCGGTGGAAATCAAGACGAAACAGGCCAACGCCATGATCAAGTACTCCACCCACGTCGATGCCGAGGACTACGCGGAGTTCGTCAGGACCGGCAGCTGGCCGAGTCACGAGGATCCGACGGTCAACGAGTTCGAGCGTCTCAGACGTGTGCGGCGGCTCGTTCCCGTCTGCCTCGTGCAGTACAGACGCGAGGGATACCGTGCGAGAGACGGGTCGGCGGTACGGATGACCATCGATCACCGGGTCGAGAGTACCCGGGCCTCCTGGCTGTTCCCGGACTCGCCGATCCTCAAGCTGCACCGTCCGAGACGGACCATCTTCGAGGTCAAGACGCAGGGCGACGAGCCGGCCTGGCTCCGGCATATCGTCAGGCGTCACGCGCTCAAGATGCAGGCTAACAGCAAATACTGGCAGGGTATCGAGGTCGTCAGGCCGAACATGGTAACCCCGCGGCAGGTGGCGCCATGAAACGCTTGCGGCGACTGCTGATCGTCTCACTTCTCGGGCTCCTTCTGTTCACCGGTGGCTACTTGGTTCTCACCTCTCTGGTGCGGGAGTCACCGTTTCTCGACGGCCGCCTGGAGGCGGCGGTGCGGGACCAGCTGGATCTTCGCGGGAGCTACATTCCCGTGAGCGAGCTGGAAGCCCTCACCGAGCTCGACGCTTCGGAGCGGGGCATCGAGTCGCTGGAGGGGATCGGCCACCTGCCGAACCTCCGCCGACTCGATCTCGGCGGCAACAGGGTCGAGGACCTGCGCCCGCTCACGGCTCTCACGCGACTGCGGAGTCTCGACCTGAGAGACAACTACATCTCCGACCTCGAGGCCGTCAATCTGGAAAGCCTCGCGGTTCTCGAGGAGCTGACGGAGCTGAGTCTGCGGAACAACCGCGACTCCGCCCCTCCGGAGGAGCCGAGCAACTTCGAGCGGATCTCCGATCTCTCCCCCATTGGCCGGCTGTCGACCCTGGAAGCCCTCGACCTCAGAAACAATCACGTGGAGGAGCTCGCCCCGATCCGGGAGCTCGAAGCCCTGAGATCCCTCGATCTCCGCGGAAACCGACTGACCGAGGACGCCGTCGAGGTCCTCGGCTCCCTGCGGCGCCTGGAGCATCTCAACCTGAGAGACAACGATCTCAGAGAGATCTCCTCCCTGTCATCCCTCGAACAGCTGGAGTACCTCAATATTCACTCCAACAGCCGGATCGAGTCGATTGTCCCGCTCGCCGGCCTCTCAGGCCTCAGAGGCTTCATAGCCCAGGGTGTGCCCCTCGGCGCGGAGGTGGGCGTTCTCAGGGAGTTCGTCAATCTCGAGCGCCTGAACGTGCGTGACACCGGGATTCGGGAGCTCACGGTTCTCGCGGAGCTGATGGAACAGGGGGCGTTGCAGGACAGACCGGAGGCGAACGTCTTCGCCGAGGTGGACATCCGGGAGAACCCGATCGGCGATGCCGATGAATACGCCGTCCTCGCGCCATACTGGGAAAACATCGCCGTCCGCCATCCCGAGGAGCTGCCGGAATGAGGTATCTCCCGCCCCCGGCGGACCGGGTGACCGCTCACGGCAGGTCGGTCATCCGGGGCCCGGGACCGTTCGTGGCGGCGCTGATCGTGGCGCTCGTATTCCTCTTCGGCGCCTGCTCCGATGACGAGCCGGCTCCCGAGGAGCCGTCGGACGGGGTCCTCGAGATCGATTTCGACGAATACCGGGGCAGCGAAGCGACCCTGCCTGACGGGATGTTCGTGACCGGCGAGGACGGCGACGGAGTTCCGGTGGGAGGCGATTTCTACCCCTTCAGCGGAGTCAGCACCCTCCGCCGGGAGGACGAGTTCGTCGGGTTCGGCGCTTTCACCGCCGATGAGCAGGACTACTCCTTCGGCATTCGGGAGCGGGGCTCCTCCGACCTCCGGGACTCCCGTCTGTTTCTGGAGTACGAGAATCGCACGGACCGCAGCATCCACGGTCTGCGGCTCTCCTACGATGTGGAGACCTGGTTCGTCGGGGAGCGGGACAACCGGATCCGTCTCAAGTATCACACCGAGACCGAAGGGTTCGGCTCCATCGAGGAGATCGTCTCCACGGCGAACCCCCGAGGTGTCGTACCCGACGACGAGGAGCAGGGCCGGGCGGTGGACGGTTCTCTCGAAGAGAACCGGACGACCGTGGAGGTAGCCTTTCATTTCTCGGAGCTCCGGGGTATGGCGGAAACGGGTCTCGACGGGTTCCGTCCCCTCGAGCCGGGAGACACCGGATACCTGCGCTGGCAGTATTCGAACCATCGCCTCACCGACGGCTCCCTGCGCAGTGCCCTCGCCCTGAACAACCTGCGGGTGGAGCCGATCTTCACTCCCGCCCGCTCCGACTCCCCCGATACCATGGAGCCTCTCGGATCGGTCGCCTTCAGCCGACAGGCGGGCTTCTACGACGAGCCCTTCGATCTGGAGCTTTCCACCAGCCTTCCCGGTGCCCGTATCTACTATACCGTTGACGGATCGGAGCCCGATCCGGAACGCGTGATAAGCGACGAGGAATGGGAGGCTTCCCCCCGGGAGACGCGCAGGCGCACCTTCGAGTACGACGAGCCGGTACCCCTGGGCGAGCTCATCCGGCGGGAGAACGACATCTCCCTCATCCCGACCGCGGCCCGGGAGGATAACCTCGGATGGAAGCCCCCGGACGCCCGTGTGCCGAAGGCCGCCACCATTCGTGCGATCGCGCTCGGCAAGGTGAGCCGGTCGGCGGTGCGGACCGGGACCTTCCTCATACCCGGGGCGACTTCCGGTGAGGAAATGGAGCACCACGAGTTGCCGGTGTGGAGCATACAGACCGACCGCAGCGACTTCTTCGGAGCCGAATCCGGGATCTACGTTCCCGGTGATGATCCTCCCCGGGTCAACTACTTTCGCCGGGGGAACGACTGGGAGCGGGAGGCGCACGTGGAGTTCTTCGAGGACGACCGCAGGCGGGTGCTTGCCCAGGACATGGGAGTCCGGATTCACGGCAACTACACCCGCACCTTCAGCCAGAAGAGCCTGCGGCTGTACTCACGCACCGACTACGGGCCGGGACGAATGCGACACCGGTTCTTTCCCTCGAAGGATCTCGACGACTACAACCGGTTGCTCCTGCGAAACGGCGGGAACGACTGGATGGGTGGAATGCTTACCGACCCGACTCTGCAGACCCTGGTCAGGCACCTCCCCGTAGACGCCCAGTACTACCGTCCCAGTGTCGTGTATCTCAACGGCGAATACTGGGGCCTGCACAACATGCGGGACCGACACGACCAGCACTACCTCGAGACCCACTACGGCGTGCCGAGAGACGAGGTGGTGGTCGTGGAGATCGAGGGGGTCGTGGACACGGGACAGTGGGACGAGGAGGGGGAGCTCTACGAGCCCTATATCGAGTTCCGGGATCGCGTTTCCTCGGGGGAGATCGCCGGTTGGGACGCCCTGAACGAGGAGATGGCTCTCAGTGAGTACATCGATTACCTCTTTGTAGAGATCTATGCCGGAAACTACGACTGGCCGCAGAACAACATCCGCTACTGGCGCTATACCGGCCCGAACCGCACCGAGGAGGAGGGTCCCCGGGACGGCCGATGGCGATGGCTCCTCTACGACGTGGACTTTACCTTCGGGCACCAGCTTTCCACGACCTTCGACATGGTGACGTGGACCTTCAGCTACAGCGAGGACCACCCTTTCCTTCAGGAGGGACGCCGGGAGGATGAACAGGACCGCTTCGAGCTGAACCACCGCCTCATGGACTCGGAGGAGGTCCGCCATGAGCTCCTGCAGCGCTTTGCCGTGCATCTGGCGACCACCGCCCGGGAGGAACGGGCACTGGAACTCGTGGACACTCACGCCGCACGCATCGAGGCGGAGATGCCCCGGCAGATCGCGCGATGGGGCGGCCCCGGATCCATGGACGCGTGGAGAGCCTCGGTCGAGGACATGCGAGAGTTCGCGCGACGTCGACCGGACATCGTCCGGGGACATCTGCAGGATTTCTTCGATGAAGTCACTGGACGCGCGGAGTTCACCGTCGAGGGGCTCACTCCCGCCGCCGGGGTTTCTCTCCATACGGTGGATCTCGAGCCGGAGACCGAAGGTGTGGTCATACGTGAGGGTCGGTGGTCGGGACCGCTCTTCAGGGGTGTTCCGGTTGTCCTCGAATCGGACGGCTCAGACCTGCGGGAGGCGACGTTCGCGCCGGAGGGCTCCGTGGAGATAGTCGAACAGTCGCGGAACGGCCTCTCCGTCTACCTTCTCGAGGATACGGTGCTCACTCTCTCAGAAACGCCGGAGTAGCGGCCTCGACGAGCACCTCGACCTCAGCAGGCGGCTCGAGGGCGGCGATCATGGCGCCCCGGAGGAGGGTGTTGTCCACCACATCCGCCAGCGCCCCGGCACCCACTCCCGCGGCATAGAGTGGTACCTCGGTATCGGTGTGTCCGTTGGTCGACCACTTCACCTGCGGGATGACGCCTCTGCCGCGATTCCCGGTCACGGCGAGCCCGCCGGTCTCGTGATCGGCGGTCACCACCAGGAGGGTTTCCTCCTGCAGTTCGGGATGCTTCAGAAGCATCTCCACCACCGCGTCGAGCTCCAGGACCTCCGGGATGAGACGTTCGATATCGTTGGCGTGTCCGGCGTGGTCGATCCGCGCCCCTTCGATCATCAGAAAGAAGCCCTCGTCGTCCCGGGCGAGGAAATCCACCGCCGCCTCCGCCATGTCCACCAGGCTCGGGATGTCCCCCGGCCGTCCGTCGTGGATGTAGGGAAGGTATCCCTCTCCGAAAAGACCGGCGATCTTTCCTCCCGGGGCTGCGCGCATACTCTCCCGCTCCAGCGCCTCGGCGTCGCGGACTACCGCGTATCCGGCCTCCGCCACCGCTGCGGGGTCCATGCCGTAGCCTCCTCCGCCGAGGATGAGCTCGGGCCGCAGCCCGGTGAGGTAGTCCCGGGCGATGGCGGCATAGTCGTTGCGGCTCGCCGCGTGCGCGCCGAAGGCGGCGGGGGTGGCATGAGTGGTGAACGCGGTCGTCACGAGACCGATCGCCCACCCGTGTTCCTTGAGCTCGCCGGTGATGGAGACGAGATCACTCCCGTCGCCCGGGAGCCGCAGGCCGATCACGCCGTTCTGTACCTTTACCGCCGTCGCCAGGGCGGTTCCCGCCGCGGCGGAATCCGTTATTCGGTGAGAGGCGCTCCCCGTCGCTACGTCCGCCCGCACCGGAAGCGACTGAAGAACGAGCCCCTCCTCCCCGCCGGTCTCGTAGAGGCTCGCCGCCTGCAGTTGTGCCGCTCCCATCCCGTCGCCGATGACCAGAATGAGCCGTCGGGCACCCGGAACCGGGGGATCGATGGGCTCGGGAGTCTCTCCTCCGGACTCCCGGACGGCGGCCGTCTCGGCGGAGGGGCCGGGCCTGGAGCTGCGGCCCTCGACGGACAGCAGCACGCCGACGGTGGACATCGTCAGCAGGAAAAAGACGACGAGCAGGACGCGAAGAGATCGAAGGGGCAGGTGATGATTCATGGTGACTTCCTCGAGGCGCAACGAGACCGAAACGCAGGAGTGGAGAGGGGCGAACCCACGATCGGGATTCTATCACATCGCTGTCCGGGAAAACAGCGGGTTTGCCGAAAGAAACGCGAACGAGCGAACGCTCAGGGAGATCGCTATCCGGCGAAAACCGGGGGGATCCCCCCTTCTTACGCATCCACGACCGGAGTGCCGACCGTCTGGAAACGGAGTGATACCGTCTAATCTCCTCGAACTCGGCTCTTTTCTCTTCCATCAGCGTTTCAAGATCGTACCGGCTCAGCCATCGTCGTAAGAATTGCCGGGTCTGCTGATCCTGTGGCCATTCAGGGAAACGAGACGAAATCTCCCAACATGTTATCCCGGGGCAGACCGCCCTGGGCCGCGGATTCGCGGGTTGTGGCTTTTCCGGTGTGCGCATTAGGGGTAATATTGGGAGCATGGACTCTGCAAAGGATCATGCAATCGAGGCAATTCAGCAACTCCCGGATGACGTCTCCTATGAAGACATCATGGAACGACTTCTCTTCATGCAGAAAGTCGATTTGGGCCTCCAGGACATACAAGAGGG
>CAYOFA010000118.1:2257-10211 GCA_964402885.1 uncultured Spirochaetaceae bacterium | reverse complement strand
AGCATCGGCGGACCCGATGTATGGGAACGCCCGCTCTCTCACCCGCAGTACGTGGAGGCGGCCGAGATCATGCAGCGCATGTTCCAGGATTACACCACCGACGACGCCGTCGGCGCCGGTCCGGGCGAGTCGAGCGGTCACTATATGTCCGAGCGCACCGCCATTTTCATCAATGGCCCCTGGTTTATCGGAAACATTTCCGAGCAGGCCCCTGAGGTGAAGGAGGCAACCCGCCTCACCCCGGCTCCGCGCGTTGAAGGCGGCAGCTACGGCGGCCAGATTTCGTTCCCGCTCTCGAACCTCGCAGCGGGCAACACCGACGATCCCGCCAAGCGTGAAGCGGTGCTGGCGTTCATGGAGTTCATGACGCGGCCCGAAAACGTCAAGCGCGTATCCCTCGACGCCGGCTCGATGTTTGCCGTCAAGTACAGCGCATCCGAGGACGAGATGGATCCGCTGCAGGCTCGCTTCATCGAAGCTTTCAGCAACGCCGAGTACTCCGTAACTCACATGCAGGCGCAGTACCCCGTCGATCTCATCGCTGAGCTCGGCCAGGGTTTCGGCGCTCTGGCGCTGGGGCGACAGACTCCCGAGGAGTTCGTCGCGAATCTCCAGCAGTTGAATGACTAGGCTGGATCCGTAGTAGAATCTCTATCTGCCGGGGGCTCCCGCGCCCCCGGCAACTTGCTCGATCTTCGATCCGGAGGGTACTGTGACCGGTAAAGGGATCATGAGTTTCCGGCTGAACTGGAAGGGCATCATTCTGTTTCTGCTGCCCATCCTCATCCTCTACGGGGCGTTCTTCATCTATCCCCTCATCTACGTGTTTTCCATCAGCCTGACCACCTGGAACGGCGTCGGTGCGCCGGAGTTTATCGGTTTCGATCACTACGTGCAGAACTTCGGCAGTGAGAACTTCCAGCTTTCGCTGCGCAACAATTTCATCTGGGCGTTTTCGCTCGGCTTCATCCAGATTGCGCTTGCCGCGACGGTCGCGATGATATTGGCTCGCAAGCCCCCTGCCTGGCGGGTGCTTCGCACCATTTACTTCCTGCCCAATGTCATCTCGAAGGTTGCGATTGCAATGCTCTGGCTGGCCCTCTACAACGCGGAGTTCGGCGCCATAAACGCCTTCCTCGAAGCGATCGGCCTCGAGGGCATGACGCGCAACTGGCTCGGAGAGGTCGCAACGGCCCTGCCGGCGGTCATCCTGCAGGAGCTCATATACATCGGTTACTTCATGATCATTATCCTCGCGGGGACGATGTCGGTGCCGCGGGAGTTCTACGAGTCGGCGCAGATCGACGGTGCCAATGTCTGGCAGCAGGAACGCTTCATCACCCTGCCCATGATTCGCGGGGTGATGGTAACCGCGATGACGCTTGCGATCGCCTTCGGACTCAGGCATTTCGAGGCAACATTCCTCATGACACGTGGAGGCCCTGCGAACACCACCTCCGTTCTGGCACTCATGCTCTACCGCAAGCTCAGCGGTCTCGAGTACGGCGTCGCCAACTCCATTGGAGCCACGCTGATTGCGGTCGGGGCCGTCATCATCGTATTCGTGCGGCGGTTCCTGGGGCGACGCGATCCGATGGCCGAGGCCACGCAGTAGGGGGGGGCATGGTGAAGAGAGCACGACGAAAGCTGACGGCAACAGACATAGTCGCAAAGACCGCCAAATGGGCGGTGCTCATCCTTTTTCTTATCAGTACGTTCGTGCCGCTGGTCTGGTTGCTCGTGGGATCCCTCAAGACCAATCTGGAATTGCAGACGCAGCCCTTCAGTTTTCCGGCCGTGCCGCAGTTCTCCAACTACGTGGAGGCGGTACAGATCTCGAGCCTTCACCTTCTGTTTCTGAACTCCGTGTTTGTTTCCGGATTGTCGACCGTTATCAACCTTCTGATCGTCTCGATGGCGGCCTACGTGTTCTCGCGCTACACCTTCCGGGGACAGAACGCGCTGCTCAATCTGATGCTGGCGGGAGTTCTCGTTCCCATCGTGGCCCTGATGGTGCCCTACTTCAGGATAATCACCGGTATCGGCATCTATGACACGCTCTGGGCGCTGGTCGTCACCTACGCCGGCATAAACGTGCCGATCTCCCTGTTCCTGGTGTACGGGTTCATGAAGACCATTCCCCGGGAGCTCGAGGAGGCAAGCATCATCGACGGTTGCGGCTTCTTTCAGCGCTACGCGCAGATCGTGCTTCCGCTGTCCAAGCTGGGCCTGGTGACCGCCGGCACGTTCGCCTTTCTGTTCTCATGGAACGAGTTCGTCTATGCGCTGCTGCTGACCGCATCGGAGAAGTCGAGGACCCTGCAACTCGGCATCCGCTTCTTCACGAGCCAGTTCCGCACCGACTACACGTCCATGTATGCGGCGATCATCATCGCGATCATTCCGATGATCATCGTCTATGTTCTGTTGCACGAGCGCATCATCTCGGGCCTGACCTCGGGAGCCCTCAAAGGTTGACCTCCATGTACGACACCACCGTCGATGGGGAAGGCGGCGGCTCGCCGCTGCCCCTCGAAATCGTTGAAACCGAGCCCGACCTCTACTGGCACATCGCGCATGCCATGTACTTCGAGATCGAAGAGCGAAACCGAGCGGGAAAGGGGACGGTCTTCATCGCGCCGGTGGGGCCCGTATTTCAGTACCGTCGCTTCGTCGACCTCTGCAGGAGGCGGCCCCTCGATCTCTCCGGGGTGCATTTTTTCTTCATGGATGAGTACATGCCCGACGCGACGACGCTCATTCCTGCCGACGACCCCTTGAGCTTTCGGGGGTTCATCGCTGAGGAGCTCATCGCGGCCATGCCCGATGAGACGGGCCTCTCCCCGCAGCAGGCGCACTTCCCCGATCCCGCCGACCCGCGCGCCTACGACGCCGCCATCGAGGAGCTCGGCGGGGTGGATACCTGCATTGCGGGCGTGGGGATCAACGGGCACCTGGCATTCAACGAGCCGCCCGAGCCCGGCGAAGACGTCTCCGATGAGGAGTTCCTCGCGCGGTCGACGAGGGTTCTGGCAATCTCCCGGGAGACGCGGACCATCAACTCGAATACGGCGCTTCGGGGCGCCATCGACCGTGTCCCGCCCTACGCCATCACGGTGGGCATCAGGCAGATCATGGCGGCGCGAAAGCTGCGCATCTACCTCAATCGCCCCTGGCAGAGCGCGGTCGTGCGCCGCATCCTCTACGGTGAGGTCGGTGCGGCCTTTCCCGCGAGCTTCGCGCGGCGCCACCCCGATGCACGCATCGTGCTGACGAGGCTCGTGTCAGAACAGCCGCGCTTCGCGCTCAAATAGACTGGTAGACCATGCGAATCGACAGCCATATCCATTTTTCGCACTATTCCCGTCTCTCCGAGCTCAGTGAGTACCTGCAGCAGCTCTCTCTCGACGCCGTCGGTATCGTTTCGCTTCCCGACCCCGCGCGCACGAACTACAACCCCGAGGCTTTCGGCGCCAAGGCCGCCCTGCCGGAAAGCTGCTATGTCTTCGGCGGACTCGACTACGAGCGAGAGCTCGGGCCTCAGGTTGCGGAGCTCTACGCCCTCGGCGCCGACGGCATCAAGCTATGGGACGGAAAACCGAGCTACCAGGCTCATACCGGGCTTGCGGTGGATGCCCCCGAGCTTCTTGCGGTCTACCGGGAGGCGGGGCGGCTGGGCTTGCCGGTTGTGCAGCACGTCGCAGACCCCCCGGTCTTCTGGCAGGGCGCCACGGGCGGTATGAATCGTGAAGTCGGCATCGACTACTCCGCGCCGGAAATCCCCGGTTTCGAGGAGCTCATCGGGCAGGCCGAGCACGCGGTGGCCTCCGTCCCCGAGTGCAACTTCATTCTGCCGCATCTCCTTTTCCTCGCCGGGGATCTCGAACGCCTCGATGCGCTGCTCGACCGCTACGCGAATGCTTCGCTCGACCTTGCGCCGGGTCTCTATTACTTCGGCGACCTCTCTGCGCGGCGGGACGATGCGCGGGCCTTCTTCGAGAAACATGCCGGGCGCATTATCTTCGGCACCGACGCCTTCTGGTTTCCTGATACGCAGACGGGCCTGCCGCAGGGCGGGCTCGAGCGCAATCTCGCCGGGGCGCGGCGGCTCATGGGCTTTCTCGAGACCGACGCTGAGATGGAGAATCCATTCGAGCCGGGCCGCGCGGAGCAGCCGCGCGTGGCGGGGCTCGGGCTTGCCGGTGGCGGTGCGGGCGGCGCCAGGGAGCCGACCGGAGGCGACGCGGACGCCCGCGGCGGCGCAGCGGTTCCCGACGCGCACGCTGCCGCGGCACCCTCGGTCCTCGACGCCGTGTACGGCGGCGCATTCACCGCGCTCCTCGGCGCAACGCCGCGGGTGATCGATCTCGAACGCCTCGGCGTCTACCTCGCCGACTTCGAGGCTGGGCTTCGCGAGCACCGAGGGTGGGTATCGGACACGGCCCTCGAGGCCGATCTCGCCGACGTGAACGCGGTGCGCGCCGCCCTCACGGAGGAGGCCGACGGATGAAGCGGAACGCGGTGGTGGTGGGCCTCGGGATCGGGATGGCGCACTGCGCGGGCTACCTCGACCATCCCCACGTTCGGCTCCACGGCGTGAGCGACCTGATCCCGGAGCGACGCGAGGCCGTCGGCGGCACATTTGCGGCCGGGAGTTTCACCGACCTGCGTCCCCTCTTCGATCCCGCGACGATCGGGCGCCGATGGCAGGATCTGGGGGTGAGCGTCTACGCCGACCTCGACGAGGTGCTCGCCGACCCGGCGGTCGACATCGTGAGCCTCTGCACGCCGGATCATCTGCATGTGGCGCACACAGAGGCTGTCCTCGCGTCCGGGAAGCATCTGCTGCTCGAGAAGCCGGTTGCCCTGCAGCCCGCCGAGGCCGCGCGCCTGCTGCCTGCCGTCCGTGCGGCCCGCGAGCGCGGCACGATGGTTGCCGTCGGGTACGAGTTCCGGCGTAACCCCGCGGTGGTCCGGCTGCGCGAGCTCGTCGCCGGCGGGACGCTCGGCGAGATCGCCGCCTTCTCCCTCTACCACTATCGCACCCCCTTTCGGCGGGACAAGTGGGAGCACTGGATCGAGCGGGAGGAGCTGTCGGGGGGCCTCATTGTCGAAGAGACCTCGCACTGGCTGGACCTCGCCCGCTACATACCGGGCAAGGAGATCGGGCGTGTGCAGGTGGAGGCGAGCGATCGGATCCATGCCGATTTCGACTACGAGGACATCGCCTATATAAACGGACGATATACCGACGGCGCAGTCTTTCAGATTTCCCATGCATTGACGGGCTTCGATTTTTCCATTGTGATGCAGCTCCACGGCACCGCCGGCTCCGCGTGGTGCGGGCTCAAGGACGCAGCGTACTCAGCGCTGGACGCCGGGGCGAGCTCCCATCTCGGCGTCCTTGCCTGGGGCCCGCACAACGCTCGCCCCGCAGATGCGCATGTCGAGACCTTCGACGAGTCGGTGACCGAGCCCTTCAATATCCGGGATTTCACCCGGCAGGTCGCCTCCTGCGCGGCGGACGGCACGGCGCCGCCTGTCTCCTACGAGGATGGAATGCGCTGCCTGGAGGCGGCGGTTGCGGCGCGGCACGCGGCGAAGACGGGCTCTCCGGTCGATGTGGAGGAGTTTTATGAGTAGTCAGCACAGCAGTGAGGTACCCTCAGTGGACGAGGCCCTCGACATACAGAAAGACGGAGAGCGGGTGCGGGTTATGTTCCGCGGCCGGCTCATTGCCGAGCACAGGCCCGGGCGCCCTTTCATCTGGGTGGGCTCCGGACGGCTCCGCTACCACGACTCGAAGGGCCACTACACCATCCGGCCGCTTCACATCACCCGCCGGCCCTGTCGCACGCTGAACGTCCGCGAGGACGAGCCGCAGGCGGGGGAGCAGCGGGCGATGCTGCTGGTCTCCCCTGCAGGTATCGCGGTGCGCTTTGCCGTCCTCGGCGACGAGCTCCACATCACCTTTCCGCAGTGGCAGCCGGATGTGAGCAATGTCTGGTTCGCCTTCGAGGTCGACCCGAGCGAGCACATCTACGGTGGCGGCGAGCAGTACTCGCGACTGGACATGAAGGGCTCGCGGGTGCCGATGTGGACCCAGGAACAGGGCATCGGTCGTGGCCGGGATCTTATCACCTGGTTCGCCCGGATGCGACTGGGCGCCGGCGGCCACTGGTACTCAACCTACTTTCCGCAGCCGACCTTCGTCTCCTCGGCGAACTGGTTCTGCCATGCCGATGTCTCGCGCTACTCCGAGCTCGACTTCCGCGCCTCCGAGCGTGTCGTGCTGCACAGCTGGGAGGTGCCGAAGCGCATCGTCGTCGGCGTGCACGAGAGCGCCGAGGAGACCGTGAAGGCCGTTGGTCGACTTCTCGGCACGGGCCCCGAGCTTCCCGACTGGGTGTACGACGGCATGTGGCTCGGCGTGCAGGGCGGCTCGGAGGCGGTGCGCCGGAAAGTCCGTGACGCGCAGGAGGCGGGGGTCAAGCTGTCGGGTGCCTGGGCGCAGGACTGGGAAGGGCGACGGCTTACGGCGTTCGGCAGCCAGCTCATGTGGAACTGGCATTATGACCGCGGACTCTACCCGGACTTCCCGGAGCTCGTGCGCGAGCTCGGCGAGCAGGGTGTTCGGATGCTCGGCTACATAAATCCCTTCCTTGCCATAGAGGGCGAGCTCTACCGGGAGGCGGCGAGCCACGACTACCTCGTGAAAACGCCGAAGGGGCAGGACTACATGATCTATGTCACCACCTTCCCGGCGGCGCTCCTGGACCTCACGAACCCGGACGCGGTGCGCTGGATAAAAGGCATCATCCGGGAGAACATGCTCGGGGTCGGGCTCTCCGGGTGGATGGCCGACTTCGGCGAGTACCTGCCGGCGGATGCGGTGCTCTACAGCGGCGAGAGCGGGGAGTCGTTCCACAACCGCTATCCGGCCGAGTGGGCGAGGGTCAACCGAGAAGCGCTCGAAGAGGCCGGGGCGATGGGTGAGGCAGTCTTCTTCATGCGTGCGGGCTACACCGGCTCTTCGCGCTACTCGACGTCAACCTGGGCCGGGGATCAGCTCGTGAACTGGAGTGTGCACGACGGCCTGCCGAGCGTGATTCCGGCCGCGCTCTCCGCCGGCTACTGCGGCACCGGCCTGCATCACTCCGACATCGGCGGGTTCACCACGGTCGCCTGGGTGCGGCGGAGCAAGGAGCTCTTCCAGCGCTGGGCCGAGCACGCCGCCTTCACGCCCATCATGCGAAATCACGAAGGCAATCGCCCCGGTCGCAACTGGCAGTTCAACTCGGATGCGGAAACGCTGTCCCACCTGGCCCGGATGACCGGGGTCTACACGCAGCTCGCGCCCTACCACCGGCACGTGGTCGGTGAGTACGCGGCGAGCGGGCTCCCTGCGATGCGGCACCTCGGCATCCACTACGGTGACGACGAGACCGCCCATCGCCAGCGCTACCAGTACCTCTACGGGCGCGACCTCCTCGTGGCTCCGGTCGTGCAGCAGAAGCGCTCGAGCTGGTCGGCGTATCTTCCCGAAGACGAGTGGGTGCATCTGTGGAGCGGGCGCGCCGCCGCGCCGGGGTGGCACCGGGAGAGCGCGCCGATCGGCTACCCGCCGGTGTACTACCGTCGCTCCTCGGAGTTTGCCGAGCTCTTCGGTTCGTTCTCGAAAGAGACCTGATCGATTCCTGCCGAGAGGAGAAGACTGCGTACCAGGTCCCGCGCGTTTCTCCTCGCGTCCTCGAGGATGCCCTCCTCGATGGTGCGCGCCTCGACGTGCTCGGAGACGAAGGCGGCCACCTCGCGCCAGCCCGCGGCGTCGAGGCCGACATCGGGGTAGTGGTAGGTGCTCGGGTCGACGTCCTCGATGAGGATGTCGGTGACAGCTGCCGGCGGTATCACGATCCGCGCGTGACGGCGCCCGCTTTCCTCGTCGGTGTCGACG
>CAYOFA010000118.1:0-2157 GCA_964402885.1 uncultured Spirochaetaceae bacterium | reverse complement strand
CCGGCGAGGTCGAATCCGGCGGAGACCCGCACCGTCAGTACGATGAACTCCTCCTCGGCGAGGCCGACCTCATCGGCAAGATTGAACGCGTCGAAGTAGAGCTGCTGATCCTCGGTGAGGACTTCGTCGATGGGGCCGCTGTTGTAGCGGAGCGTATTCAGGATATCGGCAAGGTCGGTCGTCTCGGGCATGTAGTCGAAGGGGAAAACGGTGCGGTAGATGTACTCCACGGTGTCGAGCGCGTAGACCTCGCGAAGCTCCTCGAGAATGATCTGTGAGGTGCTCCGTGTTTCCCGGCTCATGAGGCCGATGTCCTCCGCGAGACGGCGAAGGGGTGCATCGAGGATCTCGAACCGCACGAGTGTGATGAGAACGGCCACGACGAGGGCGGCCGGAAGCACGATGCGCAAGAGGACTCTGATGAGAAACCGCGTGCCGAGCACCACCTACCCCCGGATCTCCGCGTCGTCTGATCCGCCGCCCGACTCGTGCCCCGCGGCGGGACGAAAGACGACCTCCTCGAAGCCCGCGATGGCGAAGAAGTTCTCGACCATCTCGTGGGCGTTGTCCTGCGCCTTTGAAAGTATGCCGCGCTCGAGCGCGTCCGCGCGCACGCGCTCCTTCACGTCTTCGATTTCCGCCCCGTACTCGAGCCATCCCACGTCGCCGCCCCGCGTTCGGGAGAAGTACTGGTGGATCGTCGCCTCGTCGGCGTCCACGCGAAGAATGCGTGTCGGCGGCAGGCGCACGACGATGCGGTCGGGATTTGCGCGATCGGTGAGGACCTCGATACCCTCCTCGAGGTCGACGCCGGCGCGCACGACGATATCCACCGAGAAAAGAAGCCTGCGATCCATCGTTTTGAAGAAAAGGAAGCTGCGTTCCTCGCCGAAATATACAATATCGCGGTAGACGTGCTCGTAGCTGTGGAGTCGCAGCACATTGGTGACACGGCGTTCGAGGTCGGGAATATCGGCTTCCGGTTCCGCAGAGCAGGCGAGGAGGGTGAGCGGCACAATGAACAGAAGGACGAGAGGCGAAAGCCGACTCATGGGCTACACTATAGGCAATGCTTGTCCAATTTGCAAACAGCGGATAGACTTCACACTCGCCATGGCCATCAGACTTCAGTTGCTTCTCTTTGTGCTATTGACGATTCTCGCCGGACCCGCAGCCGCCACCGAGCCCGAACCGGGTCCGACGTCGGAACAGCCGGGAGCGGCGCAATCGGAACCGGAACATGCGGGCGCGCAAAAGGTGGCCAACGTGGACCCGACCGCGGAGCCCGGGGCGTCCGCCGCGCAGAACCCGCTCGAGGATTTCGAGCCGGTGCCGGTACCCGAGTCGGAACCGGAGCTTGAGCCGGACCCGGAACGCGAACCCGAACCGGAGCCCGAGCCGCGGCCCGAAGGCCCGGCCGGCATCCTCGATCGCCGCGACATCGTTGCCTTCTACGGTCATCCCAATTCCACCGGCCTCGGTATCCTCGGCGAGAATCCCATCCCGGAAACCGCCGAGCATCTGCAGGAGCTGGCCTCGGAGTACGACCGCTACAACGGAGATCGCGGGGTGGTCCCCGGGTTTCATATCATCTACGCCACCGCGACTCGCGAGGCAGACGTGCTCGTTCTGCCCCGGGAGAGGCTGATGGAGTACATTCGCTTCGCCGAGGAGAACGATTTCGTCGTCATCCTCGATCATCAGCTCGGCGACCACGACGTCGTCTCCTCGGTGGCCTCGATGTTCGAGTTCCTGAAGTATGACAGCGTGCATCTCGCCCTGGATCCGGAATGGTCCACGGACCGTCCCAATGTCGTCATCGGAAGCGTGACCGCCGCCGAGATCAACGAGATACAGCGGCAGATGCAGGACTACATGGTCGAGAACGACATCGAGGGCAGGAAGATGCTGCTCGTGCACCAGTTCAACTGGCGGATGATCGAGAACCGCGAGCAGGTGCGGGCCGATTTCGAGCGGATCGATCTGGTGCACAATGCCGACGGCTTCGGCCCGCCTCACGACAAGCGCGCCTCCTGGGAGTACAACGTCCGGGCGACCAATATCCCGCTCAAAGGCTTCAAGCTTTTTCTTCCGAAGTCCTGGCGGGACGGAGGCTATGACGACCCCCTCATGACACCCGAGGAAGTATTCTCCCTC
>CAYOFA010000117.1:7655-10291 GCA_964402885.1 uncultured Spirochaetaceae bacterium | reverse complement strand
GGCGGCATCGTCCGTATCACGCTTTCCCGCGGCGATGCGCGGAAGCCCGAACCATCCTACGCGGTTCCCCGGCGCCCCGAGACGCTCGCCCCCGCGGTGGACGAGGGTGCGCAGTGGCTTTCCCTCGCCGCGGAGGGGCTTTCCCTTCGCATCGAGCGCGAAACCGGAGACCTCGAGCTTCGAAGGGACCCGGGAGACAGCAGACTCTCTACCACGGGCGGGGCGTTTCGTTTCAACCGCCGGGTCATGGGCATGCGCTTCCCGCTCGGCGCGGACGACAGGGTCTACGGGCTCGGCGAGAAGACCGGATTTCTCGACAAGCGCGGGCGGGTCTACCGAATGTGGAACACCGACGAGTCGACGCATCTGCCGACCGGGGATCCGCTCTACGTAACCGTCCCGCTCGTCATACGCTCAGACCGACATGGAGCGGTGGGCGTGTTCTTCGACGAGCCTGCGCGATCGTGGTTCGACATCGGCTCAGCGCGGCCCGACGCCTGGACGATGGCTGCCGAGACCTCGCAGCTCGACCTCTACGTCATCGCAGCCGATCAGGTCTCGGGCGTTGTAGAGCGCTACGCGGCGCTGACCGGCCGCATCGAGCTCCCCCCGGTGTGGGCGCTGGGCTTTCAGCAGAGCCGTTACAGCTATTATCCCGACACGCGGGTGCTGGAGGTGGCCGAGACCTTCCGCAGCAAACAGATCCCCTGCGATGCGATCTACCTCGACATCGACTACATGAGAGGGTTTCGGGTATTCACCTGGGATCCCGAGCGCTTCCCGCTGCCCGCCCGTCTCACGGACGAGCTCGCCGACCTCGGGATGCGGGTCGTGACGATCATAGACCCCGGCGTGAAACTCGACCCTGAATACCACGTCTACCGCAGCGGGCTCGAGGGCGAACACTTCTGTCGTCGCCCCACCGGTGAAGTCTACGAGGGAGAGGTATGGGCGGGCCCCTCCGCCTTCCCGGATTTCACCCGCGCGGAGACGCGCAGCTGGTGGGCGGAGCTCCACGAGGCACTGCTCGCAAACGGCGTGGCCGGGATCTGGAACGACATGAACGAGCCGGCGGACTTCTCGGGAGACTTCGAGATCCGCACCGACTTCACCCCGCCGGCAGACGTCACCGTGCGCCCCGACGGGCAGGGAACGCGGGCGCTCGAGCGGTACCACAACGTCTACGGCCACAACATGTGCCGCGCGACTGTCGAGGGCTTCGAGCGCTACCTCCCCGCGCAGCGTCCCTTCGTCCTCACCCGCGCGGCATACGCGGGCACCCAGCGATACGCGGCGGTGTGGACCGGCGACAACCACAGTTGGTGGGAGCACCTCGCCTCGATGATCCCCATGGTGCTCAACATGGGACTCTCCGGGTTTCCGTTCGTCGGTGCCGACGTCGCCGGATTCGAAGCCGACGCCACGCCCGAGCTCTACGCACGCTGGATCGAGGCGGCCGCCTTCATGCCGTTCTTCCGGGCACATACATCGGCCCGTACCCGCGCGCACGAGCCGTGGTCCTTCGGCACCGAGGCCGAGCAGATCGCGAGATACTACGTGGAGCTCCGCTATCACCTGCTTCCCTACATATACGGGCTCTTTCACGAGGCGGCCCGACACGGGTCACCGGTAGCGCGGCCCCTTCTGTGGCACTATCCCGCCGACGAGCGCACCTGGAACCTCAACGACGAGTTTCTCCTCGGCGCGGATCTTCTCGTCGCGCCCATTCTCTCTCCCGGCGTTCAGGCCCGCTCGGTCTATCTGCCGGAGGGTGAATGGTACGATTTCTGGTCGGAGGAATTGCTCCGTGGCCCGCGCGACGTCATCGCACAGGCGCCTATCGACACGCTTCCCCTCTACGTACGGGCCCCTTCGGTGGTACCGACCGCCATGGCAGGGCGAAACGCCGAGGATACTCTCTCCGGCGAGGTCACGCTCCATATCTACCCCGGAACCCGGACGGTGGATGAGCACAGCGCCCGGCGGCTCTACCATGACGACGGGATTTCGCTCTCCTATCAGGAGGGAACCCGCAGCGTGAGGGATGTGCGCCTGTCGGTTGACCCAGCGGAGATCCGTGTCGCGGTGGTCGACGAGCATCCGGGCTACGATGCCGCACCGGCCGAGTACTCGCTGGTCGTGCACGACGACGGAGGGCGAGAGGACGGGGTTGCCGTGGCGGCAGCCGAGGGCGAGGTCGAGCGGGTGGTTTTTCGGCGCGGGGATTAACGCAGCGCGACGTTGCGTACCCCGGCGCCGGGCGGCCCGGCGGCGCGCCGGAGCTACACCGCGACCACGTAAAGTGCCGCCCCGGCGGCGCTCGAGAGCACGCAACTCACCGCATTCACGACATCATTGGTGACCACGGCGAAGCCCCGGGTGAGGATGTTCGGCTGATGGTCGAGGCTCGCGAGACGGCGCTCGGTGGCGGCGCCGGTGTTGCTGTCGGCGTACTGCGCCTGCACGGTGGCACCGAGGACGCTGTCGATGACCGAGCCGAGGAAGCCGCCGGCGGTAACGACGGCGAAGACGGCGAAAAGCGCGGGCGACCAGCCGGTGGAAAAAGCGTAGCCCGCGGTGAACACCGCCGCGATAACCGCGGAGCCGGCCGCCGAGGCCCCGAAGCCGAGCGGCGT
>CAYOFA010000117.1:6403-7555 GCA_964402885.1 uncultured Spirochaetaceae bacterium | reverse complement strand
CCGACGGCGGCGGCACCGTTGAGTGTGACTGCGATGAGAAGGCTCGTGATGTTCATGCGAAGACTCCGGTGTAGAAAAGGGCCGTGACGATCGGAACGGTGATATTGTCGACGCCGTAGGGCGTCACGAACTCCACGGCGGTGGCAGCAGCGGCGGTGACGAGCGCCGGTGCGATAGCTGCGGCAAGGATTCCGGCGCGCGAGGGGTGGCCGAAGTAGGTGAACAGGGCCGCGACGATTGCGGAGGCGATGAACATGGTCAGCGTGCCGGCCAGGGACTTTCGGCCCCCGAGGATGTGGAGCACCGGACTGTTCAGTTTGCGCCCGACAAGAGAGGCAAGCCCGTCGCCGTAGCCCAGGGTGAGGATGCCGATCCCCGCGACGTAGGCTGGAACGGGCCCGGAGTACGAGAGCAGAACGAGGACGAGGAGGGACACGGGGAAGTAGATGGTTCCGAGGTTCGTCCGGGCGGCCTCGTCCTCCATCGCTTCGAAGAGGCGGGTGCGGTGTGAGTAGTAGTTGAGCGCGATGAACACCACCGGCCCCACCGCGGCGAAGCCGACGCTGTCGTGGAAGTACATCGCCATCAGCCACCAGTGGGAGACGCCGATGTGGACGATCTTGCGCGAGACGGTGGAGTCGACGAGCCCGCCGCGCCAGAGTAGTTGAGCGAGTCCGATGAGCGCAAAGATGAAGGCAAACTCGGTTGCGAGGCCGATCCAGTTCAGCATGAGCGGCTTCACTATACGAAAAAGCGGTATCGCGCGGCAATTGTCCACCGCCGCCATGCAGCAATTGCCGGGGCGCCGCCTTCCGCGCTATCCTCGGGGAGAATGAAACTCAAGCCCTTCGACTACGTTTCCTTCGCGGTGGCCATTCTCGTGGTCGCCGCATTTTCGGTCTTTGCCTATGGCGACCGCACCGAGGGAAGCCAGGTTCGCGTCGAAACCGAGGAAGCCTCGTTCATATATCCCCTCGACGAGCCCCGCGAGCTCGATGTGGAGGGACCGCTCGGACACACTCACGTGGAGATCGAAGACGGGAAAGTACGGGTAACCGAGTCCCCCTGTCGGGAGAAGATCTGCATCGCCGCGGGCTGGGTGTCCCGGGCCGACGAATGGATAGCCTGTCTGCCGAACCGTGTCTTCCTGCG
>CAYOFA010000117.1:3325-6303 GCA_964402885.1 uncultured Spirochaetaceae bacterium | reverse complement strand
ACCGGCCGCTCACCGGCGGCTCTGTTGACCTCGATGAGCTCGGTGCTCGAGTAGTCGGTGGTGTTCGTGCTCATCCGCTCTTCTATTTCCCGCACGCGCTCGAAGGAGCGCTCGAAGGCGGCGTCGGTCGCGCCCTCGTAGATGCGGATGGTCACCGTGGTACCGAGAATCAGCTGGGTGCGTGTCTCCGGCTCCTCGGGTGTATTGGAACAGCCGGCGAGCGTCATGAGTGCGAGCAGAAAAACCGCGATCGCTGCGCCGGCGCGATATATCAATCCGTGCATGCTGTGCATGGCCGAAATATACGCACCCACCTGCCGGTGCTGCAACCGGTCAGCCGGCCGTATCCCGGGCGAAAACCAGCGTCGAGGCGTCGGAGCGATCCTCTCGGTAGGAGTAGCCGTCGAGGCGGAAACGCTTTGCCTCTTCGAGCGTCGTTGCTCCGCTTCGCGCCAGATGGGATGCCATGAGGCCGCGAGCCCGCTTTATCTGATTGCGGACCTGGCGGTATGCACCGTTCTTGAGCTCTTCGAAGCGGCACTCGATGAGCGGCACCGGGAGCCGGTCCGCGTCGACGGCCTGAACGTACTCTTTGGAGGCGAGATTCAGCACGGCCTCGGCGCCGGTCTCTCCGGCACGTTCTGCAACGACGGCGGTGACCCGATCACGCCAGTAGTCGACGAGTTTCGCGCCCTCGGGCGGCTCGAGCCCGGCGCCCATGTCGAGTCGGTAGGGCATGATGCCGTCGAGCGGCGCGAGAACACCGTAGAGCCCCGAGAGGATGAGAAAGCTCCTCTGGGCGTGCTCGAGCTCCTCGGAGCTGAAACTCCAGGGATCCATCGCCTGATACACGGGACCCGAGAAGGCAAAGACGGCCGGACGTCCCTCCTGCTCGTGATCCGTGGTGTTCCATTTCTGCATGCGGTCCCAGGCGAGGGCGGCGGTCTTCTCCTTCACGCCGAAGAGGGCCGAGAAATCGTCCACCGGGAGCCTCTTCAGGCGCTCGGCGACAGGGGCGGCGTCTTCGAGAAAGCGCGGGGTGTCGCGCGCGGCAGTCGGCGCGGGTGTGCGCCAATCCAGTGTTTTCGTAGGTGATAGTAGTGCGATCATGGTGGGCACAAGATACTGACTTGATTCGAAGGCGCCCACCGGCGAAGATGGGACCATGAGCGATACGGACGTGGTGGTTGTCGGCGGGATAAACGCCGATGTGACGGGCCGGTCGGCTGAAGAGCTCGTACCCGGCACCTCCAATCCGGGGACGATCTCGATCACCCCGGGCGGAGCGGGACGAAACATTGCCGAAGCACTGGCACGACTCGGTGTGCGAAGCAGGCTCGTCGGGACCATCGGCGACGACGAGTTCGGCCGGGCGGTGCTCGCACGCAGCGTCGAGGCCGGGGTGGACGTGACGGGCGTCGCGACCATCGAGGAGAACACCGGAGTGTATCTGACGGTCGTCGATGAGGACGGCACGATGCATGTGTCGATCTCCGATATGCCGGGGGCCGCACGTACCGATGCCGCCTTCGTTTCCGCAGCACTCACGGGGATCACCTCAGCGGCGGCGGTGGTCGTCGACACCAACGTGCCCACCGAGGCCATCACCGCGACACTGCGGTGGGCCGCCGCGCACGGGGTGAGGAGCATCGTGCAGGTGGTCTCCGTGCCGAAGGTCCGGCGGTTGGTCGGTGTCGATGCCCGCGCCGACTGGATCATCATGAACGTCGACGAGTACGTCGCCTTCGCTGCGGCATGCAAGGACCGCAGCGTGGTGCATGCCGACAACGCTCTCGTCACCCGTGGTGCGCAGGGTGTGGACCGCGTGTCCCTCTCGAGCGGAAAGAGTGTGACCTATCCGGCGTTCGTGGCGCGGGTGACCGATGAGAACGGTGCGGGCGACGCGTTCACGGCCGGGTTTTGCGCGGGAATCACCGCCGGCGACGATATCGAGGCCGCCGTACGTATGGGCGCGGCCACGGCGGCGCTTACCGTCGAGTCGGTGGGGACGGTGCCGAGCGACCTGACGCTCACCGCCGTTCAGCAGTTTCCGCGAGGGAGGGGATCATGAGGGATATCGACGCGTTTCTCGATATGACCGAAGAGGTGGCCGACGCACGCCGCGACGGGCGGGGCATCGTCGCGCTCGAGTCGACCATCATCGCACACGGCATGCCCCATCCGCAGAACCTCGAGACGGCCCGATTGCTCGAGCGAACCGTTCGCGAGACCGGAGCAACGCCTGCCACCATCGCCCTCATCGACGGGCGCATCAAGATCGGGCTCGCAGACGATGACCTCTCCCGCCTGGCCGAGGGGGATGATGTCATAAAGGCGAGCCGGCGGGACCTCGGCGTCGCGGTTGCCCGGGGGATGACCGCGGCAACGACGGTGGCCGGGACCATGATCTGTGCGCACCTCGGCGGAATCCGTGTGTTCGCAACCGGCGGTATCGGCGGGGTTCACCGCGGGGGAGAGACCTCCTGGGACGTCTCGGCAGACCTGCAGGAGCTCGCCCGCACGCCGGTCGCGGTGGTTTCCGCGGGGGCGAAGGCCATCCTCGACCTGCGACGCACCCTCGAGTACCTCGAGACGATGGGAGTCCCGGTCATCGGCTACCGAACCGATAGTTTCCCCGCGTTCTACACACCGGACAGCGGCTACCCCGTGGATTATCGCATCGACCAAGCCGCGGAGATTGCCGCCGCCCTCGCCGCCGGCTGGGGGCTCGGCCTCGAGGGCGGGGCGGTCATAGCCAATCCGGTGCCCGAGGCGCATGCGTCGCCCGCGGAGGACATTGCCCGCGCCATCGACTCCGCCCTCGAGGATGCCGAGCGCCGCGATGTCTCGGGCAAGGCACTCACCCCCTTCCTGCTCTCGCGCATCGGTGAGCTCACCGAGGGGGAGAGCCTCCGGACCAACATCGCCCTTGCGAAGAACAATGCGACGCTTGCGGGGGAGATCGCCGCGGCGCTGGC
>CAYOFA010000117.1:1898-3225 GCA_964402885.1 uncultured Spirochaetaceae bacterium | reverse complement strand
GCCGCCGCCCCGGAGTACCGTTTCATCATCATGCACCGCACCTTCCCCTTCTCCGCCATCGTCTCCCAGGAACGACTCAAGAGCGCGCTTCTCGTAAACGCGGTCGATCCGTCGATCGGCGGCGTGCTCATCCGCGGCGAGAAGGGTACCGCGAAGTCGACGGCGGTGCGGGCGCTGCGCTCGATTCTGCCCGATATCAGCGTGGTCGCCGACTGTCCCTACCACTGTCCGCCGGACGACCCCTCGCACATGCACGACGGCTGCCGCGAGCGCCTCGAGCGCCTCGAGCGCGGGGAGGAGCTTCCAGAGACGCAGATTCCCACCCCCCTCGTCGAGGTGCCCCTCAATGCAACGGAAGACCGGCTCGCAGGCACGCTCCACATCGAGCATGCGCTCGAGACCGGCGAGCGACGGTTCGAGCCGGGGCTTCTCGCCGGCGCAAACCGCGGCATCCTCTACGTCGACGAGGTGAACCTTCTCGAAGATCATCTCGTGGACGTGCTCCTCGATGCGGCGGTGAGCGGCGTGAACATCGTCGAGCGCGAGGGCGTTTCCCACCGTCATCCGGCGCGGTTTCTGCTGGTGGGGACGATGAATCCCGAGGAGGGAGAGGTGCGGCCTCAGCTTCTCGACCGATTCGGCCTGTGCGTGACGGTTGCCGGCCTTTCCGACCCCGGCGAGCGGATGGACGTCGTGCGTCGCTGGACGGAGTTCGAGCGGAACCCCGAGGGCTTCGCAGCCCGGTGGTCGGACGATGATGAGGCGCTCTCCGAGCGCATCACGGAGGCGCGGGAGCGCGTGGGAAACGTCGAAGTGCCCGACGGTATGGTGCACCTCGCCGTGACCATTGCTGCACGAGCCGGTGTTCAGGGGCACAGGCCCGATATCGTCATCGTGAAGACGGCCCGTGCTCTCGCCGCGCTCCTCGGCCTTGCTCGGCTCTCCACCCAGCTCGTTTTCGAGGCTGCGCGGCTCGTACTCTCGCACCGCATGCAGAACGCGCTGCTCCGTCCCGCCTCTGATACCGACGCAGAGATCGAGCGGATCCTGCGGCAGGCGGCCGAGGAGTCCGGGAACGAGGGACCGAGCTCGGAGACAGCAACCCGCGGCGACGGCGCCTCCGGGGATCTCGGCGAGGACGACCTCGAAGACATGCAGGTCCCCGGCTCGACCGCAGCCGGCAGCATTCTTCTATCGCTCTTCGACTCCGAAAAAAAAAAGACCGCGGCGAGCCACCTGACCCCCTCGAGCTCCGACGAACCCTGAATGAGGTGCTCTCCTCCCTTCCTCCGGCACGAGTCCGCGAGATGCCGCCGCCGGGGCGGCA
>CAYOFA010000117.1:0-1798 GCA_964402885.1 uncultured Spirochaetaceae bacterium | reverse complement strand
AGGAAGCCCGGCGGGCGCCTCGTGGTGTTTCTCGTCGATGCCTCGGAGTCGATGGCAGGGCGGTATCAGCTCGCCGCGGCGCGGGAGGCGGCGGTGGGGCTTCTGCGGTCGGATAAAACGGGACATGACCGGGTGGCGATGGTCAGCTTTCAGGGCAGCGAGGCGCGCGTTCTGCTCAATCCGACGCGGAGCTCCGTCCGTGCGGCGCACGCCCTCACCGAAGTAAGGGCGGCCGGGAGCACGCCGCTTGCTGCCGGGCTCGCCGAGGCTGCGCGTCTCATTCGCTTTGACGGCATGCGAAGCGGGCAGACCGCCCGGGTGCTGATCGTTCTCTCCGACGGGCGCGGAAACGTTCCGCTTCGCCGCGGCGGAGATGCAGCCCGCGACGTCGCCCGAAGCGCCGAGGAAGCGCGTCGTGCAGCGACGCAGGCGTTCGTGATCGACACTGCACCGGCCGAGCAGTCGCACGCAGAGATGCGCCTCCTCGCCGACGAGCTCGACGGGAGCTACCACTGGATCGGTTCCGCCGCTGGAGCGTCCGCGAACCCGGATTCCGCGGATTAACCAGGCTCCACATGCCGCCGATAATGACCGCAGGAGCGCGGAACATGGAACTGGCGACGACAACACACGCTGACCGCACGACGACGGTCCGCTGCATCGGCGAGCTTCGTGATCATTTCGAGGCCTATTTCGATACCGGCTGGTTTGCCGTGCTGATAGAAGGCTCACCGATCCAGTTCACCGTCATCAAAGAGATCCGCGCCGCGCTGGCCCGGGACAGCCTCTACCCCGAGGACGCAGCGACGCTCCGGTACGGGGTGAACCTGCTCGAGCAGTTCATCGCGCAGCTTCGCCGCTTCCTCCTGCCGGTGCTTCGCGAGCGGCTCGGCATCTCGCGCCTGCTCGCGCACCCGCCCCGTCTCTCCGCGCAGGAGTACGTCTACAGACAGCTCGTTGCCCAGACCTTCCCCGCCAATCTCGATCGGCTCGAAGAGCTTACGACCCGCCTCGCCGCCACGTTGCAGGCTCGGGCGTCGTAGCGTAGCGGCCGAACGTACACCGTATTGACATTTCCGATACTCGGGTGCAAGATAGGAACCGGTCCGATTATTATGTATCAAGAAGGAGACTCAACAATGGAAAACGGAACCATGCCAATGATGGGACAGAAAGTACCCGAGATGGAGGTCGTCACGACCCACGGCAAAAAGAAGCTGCCGCACGACTACAAAGGCAAGTGGCTCGTGCTCTTCAGCCATCCCGGCGACTTCACGCCGGTGTGCACGACGGAGTTCGTATCCTTTCAGCGTCACTACGAAGAGTTCCGCAAGCTCAACACCGAGCTTCTCGGCCACAGCGTCGATCAGGTCTTTGCCCATATCAAGTGGACCGAGTGGATCGGGGAGAATCTCGACACCGAGATCGAGTTCCCGATCATTGCCGACGACCGCGGTATCGTTGCCGACAAGCTCGGCCTGATCCACCCGGAAAAGGGCAGCAACACCGTTCGCGGCGTGTTCATCATCGACCCCGACGGCGTCTTCCGCGCCATCCTCTACTACCCGCAGGAGATCGGCCGCAACATGGACGAGATCGTGCGCATGATCCGTGCCTTCCAGACCTCCGACAAGAACGGAGTGGCCGTTCCGGCCAACTGGCCCAACAACGAGATCATCAAGGACGAGGTCATCATTCCGCCGGCCGCGGACGTGGAGACGGCGAAGAAGCGCACCGGACAGGAGGGGTGCTTCGACTGGTGGTTCTGTCACAAGAAGTTGTAGGTAGCGGATAGCGG
>CAYOFA010000116.1:6983-10371 GCA_964402885.1 uncultured Spirochaetaceae bacterium | reverse complement strand
ACTCTCTCACCGACATCGACGGCAACGAGGTCGATGCGGGACTGAAAACCGAGGCCTTCGTCGACACCGACGCCGGGCGGCTCCGAAACTTCGGGGCGATGACCGGCGTGCTCGGAGAGGTCGCATTTTTCGACTACCGCCTCGACTTCCGAACCTACAACGGCATCTTCCGTCCCTTCTATTTCGACGGGGGCTACGAGCGCCGCCGCGGCCGTGTCGCGGAGGAGGTCTACAGTTACTTCTTCGATCCCGAGGCCGACCGTTTCAACGAGACGGGCGCCGGTGTTTACGGCGAGGCCGGTTTCTCCATCCTCGCCGACAATCTGCACTTCCGAGCGGGATATCTGTGGCCCTGGGAGGTCGACAGCACCGGCGAGTGGACGCTCTCCGACTACGACTACCTCACCCTCAGAGCGGAGCTCCGGGAGGGCCTGCTGCCCCTCGGCATTCACGCGTCGGCCGAGTACGACCGGCGGGGATTCTTCGCAACGGCGATGAGCCGCGGTGAGTTCGCCGACGCCACGTTCTTCGACGCAAACTCGATACTGCGGAGCGAGGTCGTTTATCCGGTCGCACCGACGCTCGATCTGGCCTTCATCGTGACCACGACGGTACTCAGAAACGAGGACGGAACCATCCGTTATGACGACGGTGACCCGGAGGTCGGAAACTCAGTGACTATCGAAACCCGCATCGGGCTGTAGTTGTGGCTCCCCGGGTTCGCGTTCTCTCAGAGCAGGTCTCACGCAAGATTGCCGCGGGTGAGGTCATAGACCGCCCCTACTCGGTGGTCCGCGAGCTCGTCGACAACGCCATAGACGCCGGCGCTGCAACCGTCGAGGTACACCTCGAGGAGGGCGGGACGAAGTCGATCCGCGTGGTCGACGACGGAGCCGGCATGGCGAGGGAGGACCTCGAGCTGTGTTTCCTCCCGCATGCGACCTCGAAGATCGAGTCCGAGCATGATCTCGAGGAGGTCTCGAGCCTCGGCTTCCGCGGGGAGGCGCTCTCGAGCATCGCCACCGTCGCCCGACTTCGCATCACCAGTGCGCCCGATGACTCGGGGAGCGGCAACCGCCTCGTGGTCGACGGCGGACGCCTCGTGTCCCTCGGCCATGCGCCCGCGAATCGGGGTACGACGGTGGAGGTCGCCGATCTCTTCTACTCCCTACCCGCCCGAAAACGCTTCCTGAAGCGCGCCTCCGCGGAAACGCGGATGTCGCAGACCGTGCTTCTCGAGAAGGCTCTCCCCTTCCCCGATCGGGCGTTTCGCCTGTTCACCGACACGACGATGAAGCTCTTCCTCCCGGCGGATGACCTCACCGGGCGGGTAGCTGCGGGCTATCCCGATCTCGGCGACCGCCGCATGCTCCACCGCATCGAGGGAAGCGGCGAGAGCTTCAGCTTTTCGGTTGTAACGCCGGGCCTCGATATGGTGCGCCGCGACCGAAAGCGCCTTCAGATCTACGTAAACGGCCGCCGGGTGTGGGAGTACGGACTCGTGCAGGCAATCGAGTATGCCTTCTCAGACTACATTCCGGGCGGCCTCTTTCCGAGCGCGTTCGTCTTCCTCGAGGTAGACCCCCACGAGGTGGATTTCAACATCCACCCCGCGAAGCGCGAGGTTCGCATTCGAAACCTCAGGGATATCCACGCCCGGCTCACGCGGACGGTGAAGGAGTACCTCAAGGCAAGCCTCGGCCGCCGCTCGCGGGAGGGACAGACCCCGGTCTCGGGCGCCGAGCTGTGGAGCGCGGCGGAAGCGGCCGGCCCGCCTGTGGGGGACCGGGGGGCCGCGCCTTTCGGGGCGGGCGACAGCCCGGGCGGTACCCGAACCGGCGCGCCGGGAGGAGACCGCATCGGCGCTGCAGATGAGGCCGGCGGTGGTGGGGGCGCCCGCGGCGGTGAGGGTCTCGGGCACGCGGCGGGACACGGTCTCCCCGCATCCCGCCCGCGGGAGGCGTTCGATCTCACGCGACGCTTCCAGGTCCCGGAGGTAGCGCCTTCATCGGTACGCTACCTCGGTCAGGCCATGCGGCTCTTCCTCGTCGGCGAGAGCGAGAGTGGGATCTATCTCGTCGACCAGCACGCCGGCCACGAGCGCCTTCTCTATGAGCGCCTCCGCTCCAAGCCGCAGGTGCAGAACCTGCTCGTGCCCGTCGAGATGAGCGTCTCGGCCGAGGAGGATGAGCTCCTCGATTCGCGCCGGGAGGAGCTTGCGGCGGCCGGTATCGTCGTGGAGAGAGGCGAGGACGGCGGCTGGCGACTACTCGCGGTGCCGGCTGTGGAGGGAGTCGACGCCGAGGGCCTGGCCGAGACCCTGCGCGAGCTCTCGGCGGTCTCCGCCGAGCTCGAGCGGGACTTCTACGCGGACCTCGCATGCAAGGCGGCCATCAAGGACGGGGATGTCGTGGATACCGAAACCGGAGAGCGTCTCATGCAGGAGATCTTCCGCCTCGAGACGCCGCACTGCCCCCACGGTCGCCCCCTGTGGCTCGAGCTCTCGCGGGAGCAGTTGTTTCATCTCATCGGTCGTACACTGTAGCAGCAGGCGGCTCGGCGCCCGGCGCCGCGCTCGCACCCGCGAACCGCAGCGCCCTCGCGGATTCGGTCAGTCCTCGAGCTCGGTGAGGTAGTGCTCGGCGTCGAGGGCGGCCATGCATCCGGTGCCCGCTGCGGTCACCGCCTGCCGGTATACCCGGTCCTGCACATCGCCGCAGGCAAACACGCCGGGCATGGATGTGCGGGTGGACTTGGGCTCGGTGTGCAGGTAGCCGGTCTCGTCCATCTTGAGCTGATCACCGAGGAAGGCGGTATTGGGCGTGTGGCCGATGGCGTAGAACAGGCCCTTTGCCTCGATGGTGCTGTCCTCGCCGGTTTCCTTGTTGTGCACCTTCACCCCGGTCAGCACGTTGCCGTCCCCGACGACCTCCGTGGCGACCGTGTTCCACATGACGTTGATTTTCTCGTTGTTGAGCGCCCGGTGCTGCATGGTCTTCGAGGCGCGCATCTCATCGCGGCGCACGAGCATTGTCACGCTGCTTCCGTACTTCGTGAGAAAGTTCGCCTCCTCGCAGGCGCTGTCACCGCCGCCGATGACCACGAGCGGCTGATTCCGGAAGATGGGAAGCGCCCCGTCGCAGACCGCGCAGGCGGACATGCCGCGCTGCCAGTAGGTCTCCTCGCCTGGAAGATTGAGGCGCTTCGCGATGGCGCCGGTTGCAACGATGAGCGCCTTCGCCCGGTAGGGAGTGCCGCCGTCGGTGTAGACGGTGTACGGCCACTGCGACAGATCGGCCTTCTCGATGGTCTCGGTGCGGATTCGGGTGCCGTAGTTCTCGGACTGCTTTCGCATGCGGTCCATGAGCTCCGGCCCCCCGATGGCGTC
>CAYOFA010000116.1:0-6883 GCA_964402885.1 uncultured Spirochaetaceae bacterium | reverse complement strand
GCAACGAGCACCTCTCCGAGCTTGTGATGGGCACGCCAGTGGGAGGGGTCGACCTTTATTACCTCGCGGAGGGAGTCCTCGGCATCCGCGAATTGCTCGGCTCCGATGTACGCCAGGGAAAGGTTATACCGCATCCGCGTGTCGTTCGGCTTCTGCCGGATTGCGGTGCGGAAATGGGAAATGGCGTCCTCGAAGAGCTCCTTCGCCAGATAGACGTTACCGAGGTTGTTGTTGACCTCCAGGGAGTCCGGCTCGATGCGATGTGCCGCGAGGAGGAAGTCCAGCGCGCGGTCGTGCATCCCCTGCTCGTCGAGAAGCCTGCCGAGCTCCACCATGGCTTTCACGTAACCATTGTCCCGGTCGATGGCGGTGCTGAATGCGTTGACCGCCTCGTTGGTCTGCCCTTGCGCGTAGCGCAGCTGCCCGAGCACGTAGTGGTACTCGGGTCGGCTCGAGTCGAGACCGACCGCTGTCTGCGCATACTCGAGCCCCGACTCGACGTTGCCGATCGCATGCTCCACCACCGCCATATTGTAGTTATGCACAGCGGTGTCGGGCGCAAGGCGGACGGCCTCGCGGTAGGCCTCCCGTGCCGCCTGGAGCTGCTCCTGGCGGTAGCGGGCGGTACCGAGTTGAGAGTGGAAGCTCGCCCGCGAGGAGTCGATGGAAATGGCGGTCTGAAAAGACGAGGCGGCCTGCTCGAGATCACCTCGACGCAGGAGAATGTTACCGACCTGGTAATGGGCGAGCGCATTTTCGTCGTCCACCTGGGTGGCATACCGAAACGCCTCGAGCGCACGCGACCCGTCCCCGAGCTTGAGGTTCGTGGTGCCGAGGTTGTAGTAGGAGTTGCGGTAGTACGGGTCCATATCCACCACCGTCTCGTAGGATGAACGGGCGTCGCGGAACTGCTCGGCGCGGAACTGAGCGTTCGCGAGTGCGTAGAAGATTGCCGGATTCTCCGGGTTCAGCCGGGCCGCCGCCTTGTATTCCTCGATGGCGTCGTCGAGGAGATCACTCTCGCGGTAGACTTCACCGAGGGTGAAGTGGGGCTCCCACAGGCTGTCATCGAGCCGGATCGCCCGGTTCGCGTACTCGATGGCCTTCTGGCGGCTCTGGGAGTCTTCGGGAGATTCCTCATAAAACGACTGGGCCGTGCGTGCGAGGGCAAGCGCATCGAAACGGCGTGAGGCCTCGGTATCCTGAAGATCGATCTCGAGCACGTCCTCGAAGCTTCGCCGCGCCTGCGCGAAGTCTCGCGATTGCAGGGCCTCGTTGCCCTCCTCGAGAAGCTTTCGAATCTGATCCTCTTTCTGGCGCTCCTCTTCACTGAGGCGCTCGAGGCGTTCCTGCTCCGCCCGCTCGCGCTCCGCCTCGGCGTCGCGGCGACGATCTTCCTCGGCGCGACGGCGCTCATCGAGCTGGCGGGCTATTTCCGCCTCGGCCTCCGCGCGCCGCGCCTCGGCCTCCGCACGGCGGGCGGCCGCATCATCGGCATCGCCGCGGTCCTCATCGCGTTGCTCCCGCGCCGCGCGCTCCTCCGCGGCCCGCTCTTCGGCCGCCCGTTTCTCGGCGAGTATACGGTCCTTGAGCTCGCGGGCCTCCTCGTCATCGACATCGGCTATCAATACCTCGTCGATGAGGTCGAGGGCGCGCTGATACTCCTCGTTCTCGAGGTAATCGCGGGCGAGCGTGAGCTTGTTCTCTCTGAGGCGCTCGGCCTCCGTCATCCCGCTATCACCCGACGGGCGCAGAAGCCAGAATGCTCCTCCGGCGAGCAGCAGAAACACTACTCCGGCCGCGACGGCTATCTTTACTCGGTTATCCACTCGTTCCCCTCCGCAATCGACTGGTACAACGTGCTATTCCACGATGTCAATGTCCTCTTCGAGTTCCTGAATGTCCTCGGACCCACCCGGCAGATTCTGAGTTTCCTCGCTCCCGCTCTGGAGCGAGTTCAACACACTGTCGAGAAGCGCTTCCTGACGCTCCTCCTCTTCCTGCCGGCGGCGCTCGGCCTCCCGGCGGGCAAGCTCTTCCTCGCGCTCACGCTCTTCCGCCTCCTCGGCGGCCAGGCGGGCTTTCTCCTCGACCTTATCACGCAGGAGAGCTATCATCCGCTCGATCTCGGGTCGGTGCTCGGACTCGGGTCTGAGGTCGAGGAAAATCTCGTAGTCCTCCACCGCCGGTTCGAACTTCTCCATTTCCACCCTCAGATTGGCACGCGCAAGGTACGCGGGCGCGTAGAGGCTGTTCGCCGAAATCGCCTCGCCGTAGCTGCGTTCGGCACCTTCGTACTGCTCTATGAAGCGCAGGTTGTTTCCCATGGTGAGAAACATGCGGTCACGCTCCTCGCGGGCGGTCTCCACCCCCTGGCGGAGAATCTCCACGGCCTTGTCTCGCCGACCGAGCTGCTCATAGGCGACACCGAGATACATGTAGATCGTCGCGTTCTGCGGCTCGGCCTCGAGTGCCTGCTCGAGCAGCGGGACCGCCTCCTGCGGCTTATTGCGCAGGAACAGGTCCTCACCTCGCTCGAAGAGACTCTGCGCGCCGGCGAAAGCGGCACCGATGAGAATCAGCACGGTGATCAGATACAGGGTTTTGCGACTCACAGGACGCCTCCCGCGGCCCACCGCGAGGTTTGACACCCGCATGGAAAGTATTTAATCTGAGGCGCAGGCGGGAAATATCCCAATGTTGAAGAATCGATGGGCATAATTGTACTCATTATCATACTCGGAGTGGCTGTCGGCGCCATTACCGTTTTTCTCGTAAAATCTCTCCTGGCGCCGCAGCAGGTGGCCGGTCTTGCCGAGCAGGTGCGGCAGAAGAAGTACGGGCAGGCCACAAAGACCGCCAAGAAAATCATTGCCCGCGACCCGCGCGATCCGGATGCCCATTATCTGTTGGGCCTTGCATATCTCGGCGAGGACAAACCCGATCTGGCGTTGATGGAGTTCAAGACGGTCAATCAAATCGGATCCTTCGGCGATTACGCGAAGGAGATCCCCTTTCGCAACAACATAGCAGAGCTCTACCTGAAATTCAATCAACCCGAAGAAGCGCTCAAGGAATATCTTCTGCTCCTGAAGCGAGAGCCGGAGAACCCCTACTACTACTACACCGTGGGCACCCTCTTCGAGCAGCGAAACCGCTCAGACCGCGCGGCCGCATATTACAAGAAAACCATCGAGCTGGATGAGAACTACGGTGCCGCCTACAAACGACTCGGCATCCACCTCTACCGGGCCAAGCAGCTGAAACCCGCTCACGAATATCTCTCCAGGGCCGTGTCGGCAAATCGCGACGACGCGGAGGCCCACTACTACCTTGGGCGCGTGCAGCGCGACGGCAAAGACTACATGTCGGCAATCAGTTCCTTCGAAAAGGCGTCGAAAGCGCCGGAGTGGAAGATCAAGGCAATCGTCGAGCGGGGCGTCGCCTACCTCAACATGGGCGATCAGGACCGCGCGACCGCAGAGCTCGAGAGAGCGGTGTCACTTGCTGCACGCGACGGCTCACACGAACAGGAACTGCTCCACGCCCGCTACTTCCTGGCCGCAGTTCACGAGAAGAATCGCCGCATGGAACAGGCCATCCAGCAGTGGGAAAAGATCTACGAGAAGAAGAAGGATTTCCGCGACGTGGCGGAAAAGCTCAGCCAGTATCAGGATCTGCGCACCGACGACCGGGTGAAGGACTTCATGACCGCCGGCGAGGAGGAGTTCCTTGCCATCTGCCGCAAGCTCACCGCGGCGATGGGCCTTACCGTGCGGGACGCGGACAGTGTCGAGGGCGGCGCCCAGATTGCGGCTGTGGAGGCTCAGTCGAAGTGGCGAAACGCCCGCAAGCTCCCGAAGCTTCTGTGGTTCCTGCGCGTGACCAACGTGGTAGACGAGGCGAAAGCGCGCGCCCTGCACGAGGAAATGAAGAAGCAGAACATCGCGCGCGGGGTTATCGTGACGAGCTCCACCTTCTCCCGTAAAGCCAGTGACTACGCGGAATCCCGCCCGATCGACCTCTATGACAAGGACAGGCTGCACAGTCTCCTCCAGAAAATAGAGATGTAGAGCGGGCGCGATGAGGACACCATGAAGATTCTCTGCGTTGCTGATCATCTCGATCCTCTCGTGTACAGCCCGGCAATAAAGGAGCGGTTCGGAGATGTTGATCTCGTTATCGGCGCCGGAGATTTGCCGATGAGCTATCTCGGATTCATCGCGAGCAGCCTGAACAAGCCTGTGCTCTTCGTGTTCGGGAATCACAATCTCGACAAATACCACATGTTCAATAAGCGCTCCGCGCTCAATCCGCGACTGACAACCTTCGGACCCGATACGCAGCATCACTTCGGCTCGACCTACATAGACAGGCGGGTGATCAGAAAGAAGAAGCTGATTATCGCCGGCCTCGGCGGGAGCATGCGATACAATGACGGGGAGAACCAGTACACGGAGTTTCAGATGACCCTTCGCATGCTTTCGCTCGTTCCGAAGCTGATCTGGAATCGCGTATTTCGCGGGCGGTTTCTCGATATTCTGCTCACCCACGTGCCGCCGCGTGGTATTCACGACAAGGGCGACCTCGCGCACCGGGGTTACCCCGGCTTTCTGTGGTTTATGCGAACGTTTCGTCCCCGGTACCTGTTACACGGGCACATCCATCTCTACGATCTCAACGCACGCCGCGTCACGCGCTACAAGGATACGGATGTGATAAACGTGTACGACCATTATCTGTTGGAGATAGATACACATGGGTGATTTCATACACGTCACCGCACGCGAGGACTTCAACAAGGCCCGCATGCAGGAAAAGATAAGCCGCATCATCAACGCGCTCTCGCCGCAGAACCACGAGCTGCTATCGCTGAGCGACGTCAAGGACGTGGTGCGCCCCAAGAGCGAAACCTACCGGGGGCTGCAGACAGTTGATGTGACCCGCATCGTGGGCAGCGAGGGCCGCTACCGGGATTTCAACAAGGGCTTCCTGCCCCGTCGCGACGCCCTTCGCGGGCGCTGGCAGAGCATCGACCGGGCCCATCTGCAGCAGGTGAACCTGCCGCCGATCCGCCTCTACGAAATCGGCGGTGTGTACTTCGTGCGCGACGGAAACCATCGGGTGTCGGTAGCGCGGGCGCAGGGGGTGATGGCCATCGACGCCGAGGTCGTATCCCTCGGAACGGAGATCAAGCTCGATCCGAAGATGACCAAGGCCGACCTCAAGAAGGCGGTCATCAACTACGAGAAGGAAGAGTTCTACCGGCAGACGAACTGGCCTCAGATCATCCCCCACTATGACCTGGTGTTCACCGAAATCGGCCGATACGACGAGCTCCTGCAACATGTCGAGGGACACAAGTACTTCCTCAACCAGCGCTTCTCAGGCGAGCTTTCCTTCCGGGATGCGCTGCAGAGCTGGTTCAACAACGTCTTCAAGCCCATCGTCGACGTCATCGCCTACGAGCGCATCCTCGCCCGCTTCCCCGGACGCACGGCGGCGGATCTCTACATCTGGATCGTGAAGCACTGGGATGAGCTCAAGCGGGAATGCGGAGAGGACTATCCGGTGCAGCAGGCGGCGCGTGATTTTTCCTCGCGCTACGGCAAGAGCCTCTGGCGACGATTGCGCGAGTGGGTATCCCGGCGCCGCGCCAGGCGACGGCCTCAGTAAGGCCCGCGCTGAACATCGCGTCCCGTTTCGGGATCGACCGCCGACAGGACAAGGCGGACTTCCGCATCTCCCTGACGCAACCAGCCGATCTCCGACACCGTCCGCTCCTCCCCTTCGCTGAGCCGTAGCTCGCCCACGAAGCGCCCGCCGGCGTCGTAACCGCGAAGTACCACCAGCGGAAATCCGCCGGCAACCGAGAGCGTATCGCCGCGGATCTCCAGGCGCGGAAAGCGAAGTCTCCCCTCCCCGGGCGCAGCTCCTGCAACGGTGGTGGTGAGCTCGGCGGTGTGCCCCGCCGCGTCAACGGCTATCACGCGGTAGCGACCCCTCGGAAGCGGGCGGCCGTCGGCGGTGGCAAGTCCCGAGAGGGTGAACACCTCCGCGTCGGCCTGCTGACGTCGTTCCCAGCGCTCACGGGTGATCGTCCACACCAGCCCGCTCCCGTCATGGGTTACATGAAGCGTCTCCAGATCCTCGATGCCGTCGGCGTCCTGAACGTGAACGTCGAGGGTGAGTGTCTCGTACGTCGCGTTCAGATCCAGATCATCCACATAGACGAGCGTTGTCTGCGCCCGGGTGACCTCGGGCGGCGCACCGGTGCAGGCAGCGAGCGCGAGAAGCGCGACGACCGCGGCCGCGGCGGAAGCAGCACCCCCCACGCGGCGGGTCCCACGAGGGCGGAGTTTCTGCAGTCGGCGGCCCATCATCGCTCCGCCTCCGGCCCGTTCGTTTCCGCGCCGAGTGCCGACACCGCCGTTCGGGGTGAGGTCCGCCGCATGAGCCCGTCCGCGATGAGTCGGTTCATGAGCTCCCGCGCGGTGTTTCGTGAGACTCCCCACTGCTTCGCCCCGCGGCGGTCGTCCACCTCGCCGGAGACCGACGCGAAGGCCCGGTACACCTCTCGATCGTAGATCCTGCCGTTGGGGAGCTTCACCGCGAGGCCGAGCTCGAGGAGCCGCTCGACGATACCCCGCGCCCGGCGCATCCGCTCCGACTTGATGTGCTCGCCCTCCCGACCGGCCTCGGCGATCGCGCCGAGCACCGATCGTTCGGCCGGAGAGAGATGCGGTACGGACGTCGCTGCGGCGTCCGCGGTTGCAGCGGCGTCCGGGCTGTCCGAGGCATCTGCCGAGCGTGCAGCGTTCGAGGTGCCTGCAGCGCCGGCAGTGTCCGCGCGACGCTTCACCCGACCGCGACGGACAACCAT
>CAYOFA010000115.1:0-10394 GCA_964402885.1 uncultured Spirochaetaceae bacterium | reverse complement strand
GCGATCTTGGAGACAACCTTCTCGATATCGTGCTCGCTGATGGTTACCGCCTCCGCGTCGTGCTCCGAGGCCTCCACGCGCATCCGGATGTAGGCGCCGGCCTCGTCAATCACATCGATCGCCTTATCAGGCAGATGGCGGTCCGTTATGTAGAGATGCGAGAGATGCACCGCCGCCTCGAGCGCGTCGTCAGTGTAGGTAACGTTGTGATATTCCTCGTACTTATCGCGCAGCCCTTTGAGAATCTCCACGGTTTCGTCTTCGCTGGGCTCCAAGACTTCGATCTTCTGAAACCGCCGTGAGAGCGCCCGGTCCTTCTCGAAGTACTTCTTGTACTCCTCATACGTCGTCGAGCCCACGCAGCGGATGCGTCCGGAAGAAAGTGCAGGCTTGAGCATGTTCGAGGCATCCATCGATCCGCCTGCGACGGCGCCGGCTCCGACCACGGTGTGGATCTCGTCGATGAAGAGGATCACGTCGTCTCGCTTTTCGAGGGCCTTGATGACCTGCTTCATCCGTTCCTCGAAGTCACCGCGATACCGGGTGCCGGCGAGCATGCCGCCCATGTCGAGTGCAAGCACGCTGTAGTCCTTCAGAACCGACGGCACGGTGCCGTCCGCTATGCGCTGGGCGAGTCCCTCGGTTATGGCGGTCTTCCCGACACCGGGATCACCGAGGTGGACGGGATTGTTCTTCATGCGACGGCAGAGCACCTGCACGGTGCGCTCGAGGATGTCCTCGCGGCCGATGAGCGGCTCGAGCCTGCCCTCTCGGGCCTGCTCGGTAAGGTCGGTCGTGAACTTGGCGAGGGCGTCCTTCTTCTTCGCTTTGCCGCCTTCGTCCTCGGCCTCCTCGGCTTCACCGAGCCCCGGTGCGGCCTCGTCCTCTTCGTCCGTGTCGGGAAAGGGCTCGTCGCTCTCGACCTCGTAGTCCTCTTCCTCCACGTCCTCACGCTCGGTGGAGGACACGCCGTGGGAGATGATCTGCAGCAGATCGATACGCTGCAGACCGGCTTTCTTCAGAAAGTAGGCGCCGAAGGACTCATCCTCATCGAAGATGGATACGATGATGTCGCCGATATCGACCTCTTCCTTGGACGCTGCCTCGGTGTGGAAGACCGCGCGCTCGATCACGTTCTGGAAGCCGAGCGACTGCAGCGGATCGGCCCCCTCGAGCACGGGCACCTTTTCCTTCAGGTGCTGGTCGAGCTGAGTCCGCACGCCGTCGGGATCCACACCGCATTCGGCGACGATGTCACGGGGATAGTCGAAGTGAAGCGCCGCATAGAGCACGTGCTCCGGCGTGAGATACTCATGATTGCGCTGCTTCGCTTCCTGATATGCCGCATTCAGGATGGCCTGAAGTTCTCGGTTTATTCTCATGGGTGAGCCCCTGTTTATTCCTTCTCGATCGTACACTTGAGCGGATACTGCCGCTCCCGGGCCATCTTATGTGCCTGGTTGACCTTCGTGGTGGCAACATCATAGGTAAATGATCCGACGTTGCCCTTGCCGTTCTTGTGGACATGCAACATGATCTTCGTCGCATCCATCACGGTCTTGCGAAAGACCTTCATCAGCACCTCCACCACGAACTCCATGGTGGTGTAGTCATCATTGTGGAGGAGAACCCGATACATGTCGGGCTCTTTGACTTCTTCCCTGGTTTTTTCTTTTGTGTCTTCCGATTGTCCAGGAAACATATCTCTCCGCTCGACCCAGTCTGTTGATTCGAGTACAGCCGAAAGATAATAGCGGGCGGTTCAGCCGGTCAAACGTTCACTTCCCGTGCCGGTACGCGCGGACGTACCCGCAGGTCGGCGGCATCAGCCGATCATACTTCGCGTGGAAGATGGTGACCTTGCGACAGTCGGGGTTCACCTCGAAACGACGCTCGTACACGGTGCAACTTCCGGTTCCCGTCTCCAGGTAGCGGCAGGGCTGCGAATAGTCGATGAAGACACCGCCGCCGTTGAGGCGGCTGCGCTTGTAGCAGCAGAGCCCGCAGCCGGTGCACAGCGACTCCCATCGCGCACGCCGTCGCCGCAGGCCGGCGGTAAGGCGTTTGAGCATGCCGGCCTAGAACTCCCTCGGCCCGAAGTAACCGGCCTCGTCGCGACCACTGCGGCGGATCAGATAGCTTTCCACTTCGAGAGGAATATAGGCGCGGCCGAAATCGGTATTGCTTCCCGAGGTCACCCGCAGCGTGTAACGCCCGCTGGGCCTATCAACCACATCGTCCGCTATGCCGCGAATGCCGTCGTCCTGATAGAGGAACATGCTTTCACCGCCGGACTCGGAGCTCAGGTACTCCAGTGCGTCGTCGCGCTGTCCCTGCGTTACGTAGACCACATAGAACCGAATGTGGTTGTTGCGAAGCAGGGCGGCAAGCTCCTGTAGACCGTAATTCTGAAACGCGCCCTGCCCGAGCCTGCCGTTCGTCACGAACACGATTGCGCGATGCTCACGGGTGTCGAGGAGGGACGTTGCCGAGAAATAGAGCCCCCGGTCGAAGGACCACTCGGGTGAGAAGCCCTCAGGCGAAGCCGCCGCGGCGGCAACCCGTCCGGTAGACGATCCCGCCGGCGCCTCGAGCACCGGAGATGGCCCCGCGGACACTACCCGCAGAGACGCGTCAGCCGTCGACGCCAGCTGCGTGGCGGCCTCCCCCATCGCCTCCCGCTCCTCCGCCATGGCGGGCGACTTGTCGAGAAGCAGCGCGATCTGGCTGCGGTCGATCGCGTGTGCGGCCGCAATAAGCTCCGGCCCGCCGACCTGCCGGCCGTCCTCGGTTATGTAGAAGTTCGTTTCGTCGAGCCCGACGATGGGATTCCCGAGGCGGTCCTCCACCGCAAGGTCGATGTAGACCTCCGGGAAGTTATCCGCGATGACCCGCTCGATCTGCACGTGCAGGCCGGAATACAGGCTCGGGACGCGGGAGAGAAAATACAGCTTGTTCTCATCGAAATCCGTGGCCAGAAGGTTTCCGTTGACGTCGATCACGCCGGATGTAACCCGATCCGAAGAACCGGCAACATCGGATACCTCGTGCAGGACCTCTTCCTCGGGGTCGACTCGAACGAGCTCGGAGCCGTCAGCAATAAGAAGCTCTCCATCTTCGGTGACCGTCATCTTCTCCGGCGAGACGAGTCCGAGCCCGCTGATGCTGCGAAGGTGGTTCCCGCTTTCGTCGAACACGTGCAGGCCGCCGTCCGACGCGTCTGCCACGAAGAGACGCCCGTCCAGCCAGGCAAGGCCGGTCGGCTCCCGCAGACCGGAGAAATCACCCTGAGTGGAGGCACCGAAGCACTGTACGAACTCACCGTCGAAATCGTACTTGCACACCCGTCCGTTGCCCCAGTCGCTCACATAGATGAAGCGCTGCCCGTCGGTCGCGAGGTACTGCGGTCCGAGGAGGTTGCCCTCCGCCGTGCCCTGCCCGCCGAAGGTGAGCATCTTGTTGCCGCGCATGTTCACCTTCGAAACCCGGTCGCCACCGAACTCGCTGACGAAGAGCACGCCGTCGTGATGGAGCACATCGAAGGGCTGATCGAACCCGGCCAGCCCCCCGCGAAGACGCTGCTCGAGCACGCCGTTCGCGTTGAGGAGGATCACCTCCTGGGTGGCAAAGGACGTGACGTAGAAACCCCCGTCCCGACGCGGCTCGATCGAGACGGGCCGCCGGAATACGGCACTTTCCCCCTGTACACCCTCGAGCTCACTCATAACCGCCCACTCACCCGGCTCGTAGAGCTCCGGCACAACCCCCTGTCGAGCGTTCACGATGTCGAGCAACGCCCGAAGATGTGCACCCCCGGCGCCTGCATCGACGATGTACTGCCACTGATTCAGCGCAGCGTCGACGAAACCCGCGAAGTAGTAGGCGCGCCCGAGCCAGTAGCGGGTGTCCATGTCCTCCGGGGCGAAGCTCAAGCTTCGGCTGAAGGAGAGGATCGCATCGTTGTAACGGCCGTTATGAAACGCACGAACGCCGAAGCGGAACTCCTCCTCCGCTTCGATGCGGTCCATGTTGATGTCCTGGGCCTGAAGGTGCCGGGCGGCGGGACCGAACATGCCGAGGACGACGAACATACCGAGGACGAGCAGCAGGAGCAGCGTGGATCGCGCGGCGGGAGCCGCAGGGAAGCACCCGGCGCGGGCCGGCTTCGAACCGGTGCGTTCTGTCACGACAGTCTCCTTACCTCGTCCCAGTGCGAGGCGATCTCATCGTTGTCGGGCGCGAGCTCATGCGCTTTCTTCAGGTACACGCGGGCGTCGGCGGCGTCACCGAGCTTGAAGTACGTCCACCCGAGGGAGTCGAGATACGCCGGGTTGTCGGGCGCGATCTCCACCGCCTTCTTGCAGTACGACAGGGCGGCCTGCAGGCGGATGCCGTTGTCGGCCATGATGTAACCGAGCGAGTTGAGAGCCGTGGGATTGTCCGGGTCGATCTCGAGCGCCTTCTCGAGCTGCAGAATGCTCGCGCTGGTCTTCCCCTGAGCGTACTGCACGTGGGCAAGGGCGGCATGCACCTTGGCGGAATCGAATCCCTCCTCGAGCAGGCGGGAGAACTCGAACTCGGCGAGCCTGTGACGATCAGTCACGGTATAGATGTAGCCGAGGAGCATGCGGCTCTGATAGATATGCGTGAAATCCTCGTCCCCGGTGACTACCTGCTCGAGATAGAGCACCGCCTCGTCGAAGCGCTCGAGGTTCGTATAGCACAGTCCGAGGTAGTAGGAGAGCTCGGGATGCTGCTCGGGGTCCACATCCACAGCGAGGAAGGTCTCGAGTGCTTGCGCGTAACGCCGTTTTTCCAGCAGCTGCAGGCCGTCTTCAATCGATGCCATAGCGCTTATACCGTCGAGTCGACGTAGAGGGCCCTCCGGTAGTCTTCCTCCACGGGATGGCTCACCGGATTGATCATAACGGGTGTGACCGAAATGGCACCGTGGTGAACGGCGTACCAGTCGGTCCCCGGCACGAGCTCGGGATCCGCGGGATATCCGCCCATAAAGAAATACACATCCCCGTGCGGCGTGCGGAACTCCGAGAGCTTATCGTGATACATCCGCACCGCCGGCGAGGTGACCTCCACCGGCTTGTCGCGCTCGGGCGTGTTCGGCGCGTTAATGTTTACGAAATGCTCCCCGTTCCACAGCTCGAGGAGATCCTCCAGGTGATCACGTACGAACTCCGCGAGTGGCTCGAAGTGCAGCGTACCCCGAAACCCGTCAACCGAGAGTGCGATTCCGGGCAGGCCCATGATCGCGGCCTGGCGTGCTGCGGCGACGGTACCGGAGTAGATGATGTCGGTGCCCAGGTTGGGGCCGATGTTGATCCCGGAGATCACCACGTCGGGCCGCTCGGGCAGCACACCGGCGAGAGCCAGGATGACGCAGTCCGCGGGCGAGCCGTCGGCCGCGAGGATGCGCTCACCCATCTCCCGGCACTTGATCGGGTCCTTTATGGTGATGGAGTGCGAAGTGGCGCTTCGCTCGCCGTCCGGCGCGAGAATCCAGGTCTCATGGTGTGGCTCGAGCGCCTCTCTGACCGCGTGGAGTCCCGGGCTGTCGATGCCGTCATCGTTGGTCAGCAGTATTCGCATTCTCCCTCCACTGCACGTTTACTCCACCTGCCGGCGAGGCTACAAAGGTCTCGGTGCGAAAACCGAATATTCGGTGATAATTCTCCAAAACCTCATGATACGCGGCGCGGGCGTCGGATTCAAGCAGGGTCACCGTGGAACCGCCGAACCCTCCCCCGGCAAGGCGGGCGCCATACACCCCTTCGATCCCCGCAACATGTTTCACGATCCAGTCCACCTCCGGGCAGGACACCTCGTACTGATCACGAAGGCTCTGATGGGAATGCGAGAGCAGTCGCCCCGCCTCCTGCAACCGCCCGTGCATGAGCGCCTGGGCCACCTCACCCACCCGTCGTCCTTCCTGTATGACGTGGATGCAGCGGCGGCGCACCGTCTCCGGCATGCGTCCCATCTCCTCGTTTATCTCGGAGACCCGGTAATCGCGCAGCGCGGTTCCCCGCCGGCGGCGGGAGAGCACCGACAGCCCCTGCCGGCATTCCCGTGCACGGGCCGAAAAGGTCGATTCGGTCGGAAGCTGCGGGACGCCGGCCACGGTCACCTCGAGCACCGCGCTGTCGAGCTCGAGGGGAATGAGCTGCGGCTCATCGAAGCGTGTGTCGAAGAGCACCGCGTACCCGTCACGCGCGAGATGGGCGGAGGCAAAGGGGGCAAGACCCGAGCTGCGGGGTGAGTAGCCGGTCTCTCCGCGCTTTGCACAGATCCACAGTTCCTGATCGGCGATATCGAGGGAGAAAAGCTCCCGAAGACCCGCCAGCGTGGCAATCGCAATCGCCGCGGAGGCCGAGAGGCCCGCATCCGGCGGCACGTTGCCTCCGACAGTCAGATTCAGGCCGCTCAACGCGACTCCGGTGCCGAGAAGCTCGGCGATCGCGCCCTTCAGTACGTTCGCCCAGCGGTCTTCACGCCGGTATTTCAGGTTCGGTATGCTGGTGCGCTTGCGCTCGTCGTAATCGGCGGCGTAGAATCGCAGTGACGAATCACTGCGGCGGGAAATGGCGACCCACATGCGTTGCGGAATCGCCGATCTGAGTACGGGGCCTCCACTTACCTCGGTGTGTGACCCCATGAGGGTGATGCCTCCAGGGGCGGAAACCACGATTTCTGCCGCATCACCGTATTCCGCCTCATGAGCGGCGGCGTAGTCTTTCATCCGGAGGCCCCCCACAGTTTATGCCACTACCCATTCTACCCCGAAAGGGGGGCGTTGTTCAACAAACTCTGTTTTTGCGCTATGCTCGCGCGATGGGTCTGGTACTTGCTGCATTTTCGGGACTGGTTACCGCGCTTGCGCTTCCCAACGAGCTCTTCCCCGACGGAAGCGCCCTTCTCGGCGCGATCTCGGTGGTTCCCTACTTCCTCGCCCTCGCCGGTGCGCGTACGCTGCGGGAAGGCTCCCGGATGGGCGCCGTCTACGGGGCGGTTTCCACTCTGGGGGCGAACTACTGGCTCGCCTTCTTCGAAGACTTCTCGGTGTGGACACTCGGCGGGACGACGCTCGGGTATACCCTCATCCACGCGTTTCTGGCGGTGGTGCTGGTGCGCTTCCTTCGCGAGGAGCGTTTGTGGCGCCCCTTCGCGGTGGCGGCGGCCTGGACGGGGTACGAGTACCTGAAGTCGGTCGGCTTTCTCGCCTATCCCTGGGGCCTGCTTGCCTACCCGCCGAGTAACATTCTCGTGTACGTGCAGCATGTCGAAATCACCGGCATCTGGTCGCTGTCCTTCATAACCGCCGCGGTAAACGCCGTCCTCGCCGAGCCGTTGCTGCGACTCCGCGCCGGTTTCGGGCGCATCCACGCCGATTCCGTCCACACGCTTCGCCCGGCAATTGCTGCCTCGGGGCGGCAGGCCGGATTCGCGCTGCTGCTCATAGCCCTTGCCGTCGGATTCGGTGTGTGGCGATTCGCCAACCCCTTGCCGGTTGCCGGTCACATGAGCGCCGTGCTCGTGCAGCAGAACGTCGACCAGTGGCGCGCCGGGCAGGAAGAGGCCAGTCTCCGCCGCGGCCAGGAGCTCACCCGCGAGGCACTCCGGGAAGCCGACCGGACTCCGGATCTCGTAGCCTGGAGCGAGACATCCCTGCAGCGTCCCTATCCCCGGTATCAGGACTTCTACCGCACCCATCCCGACGGCGACCCCTTTACGTCCTTTCTGCGGGAGATCCAAACGCCGTTCCTTACCGGCGCCCCGGTTATCCTCGACGCCGAGAACTGGGAGCTCATGAACGGAGCCATCCTCCTCTCGCCCTCGGGTCGACTCGTCGACCACTACGGCAAGCAGCACCTCGTGCCCATGGCGGAGAACATACCGTTCTGGAACTTCGAGCTGGTGAGAGAGTTCTTCCGCGACGTTATCGGCCTCACCGGGCGGTGGAGCGTCGGAAACGAGTATACGCTGTTCGAGGTTCCGGTGGCTGATCCCGGCGTGCAGAGCGTGGAGTTCGGCGCGCCGATCTGCTTCGAGGACTCGTTCGGTTATCTCACCCGGGGGTTCGTGTACCTCGGGGCGGATGTGCTGGTGAACCTCACCAACAACGCATGGTCCCGGACCGACTCCGCCCAGATCCAGCATTTCGTCTCCGCGCGCTTTCGCTCCATCGAGAACCGCAGATCGCTGGCCCGGTCTACGAACTCCGGCCTCACCGCGGTGATCGACGCCTACGGGCAGGTCATCGCCGAGCTGCCCATGTTCGAGCCCGCCGCACTCACTGCAGAGATTCCCATCTATGATACGGAAGAGCTCACCATCTACACCCGCTACAGCGACTGGCTCGGGAAGCTCCTGCTCGGGGTGACCATGCTTATCGCGGCCGCGCTCTTCCTGCGGGATCGCGACTACCGGCGCCTCTAACGAAAAACGCCCCTCTACCGACGGTGTCGGCGGAGGGGTCGTTCTCGCGCATGTGTGGTTCCGGCAGGCGGGCCGGCGCCCGTACGATCCGGACTCTGTGTCGGCCCGACTACTTGATGTTGTAACGGCGCTTGAAGCGCTCGACGCGACCGGTGGTATCAACGAGCTTCTGCTTACCCGTGAAGAACGGATGCGAGGCGCTCGAGATTTCAATGTCGAAGACGGGGTACTCGTTGCCGTCTTCGTACTTGATTGTCTGGCTGGTCTTGGCCGTCGAGCGGGCCATGAAGAGGGTACCCGAGGCGGTATCTCTGAACACCACGGGGCGATACTCGGGGTGAATGTCCTTTTTCATAGTCTCACTCTTCTCCTGTATTGGTCTCTGTAAGCTAATCTCTGTAAGCTATCTATTTCTCAAACGAGGCGTCCAGCGCCTACTCCATCGTCGATGAGGTGTTCATCGACCGCAGGAAGGCCTCATTGTTCTTGCTTTTCTTCATCCTGTCAATGAGGAGCTCGATGATCTCCGCATCGTCCATGGGGTTGATCACCTTCCGCAGTATCCACATCTTCTGCAGCTCTTCCTCGGTAAGCAGCAGATCCTCCCGCCGTGTGCCGGATTTCTTGATGTTGATGGCGGGATAGAGCCGGCGGTCCGCGAGGCGCCGGTCGAGGTTGATCTCCATGTTGCCGGTTCCCTTGAACTCTTCGAAGATTACCTCGTCCATGCGGCTTCCGGTCTCGATGAGCGCCGTCGCCACGACGGTCAGGCTCCCGCCGTCCTCGATGTTCCGCGCGGCACCGAAGAAGCGCTTCGGCTTATGCAGGGCGTTGGAGTCGACGCCACCCGAGAGGATCTTACCCGAGGTCGGTACCGTCTGGTTATACGCACGGGCGAGGCGCGTGATGGAGTCGAGCAGGATGATGACGTCTTTCTTGTGCTCCACCAGTCGGCGAGCTTTCTCGAGCACCATCTCGGCAACCTGTACGTGCCGTGTTGCCTGCTCATCGAAGGTGGAGGACACCACCTCCGCGTCGACGTTGCGCTGCATGTCGGTGACCTCTTCGGGGCGCTCGTCGATGAGCAGCACGATGAGGTAGGAGTCCGGATTGTTCGTGGTGATGGCGTTCGCGATCTTCTGAAGGACGATGGTCTTACCTGTTCGCGGCGGAGAGACGATGAGGCCGCGTTGCCCCTTTCCGATGGGGGTGAACAGGTTGATCATGCGCGTGGTGATGTCCCCGTTGGGCATCTCCATATCCAGACGTTCATCGGGATAAAGCGGCGTAAGGTTGTCGAAGGGAATGCGGGTCTGGGCAACCGACGGATTATCGAAGTTGACCGATTCCACGCGAAGCATCGCGAAAAAGCGCTCCCCTTCCTTCGGCGGCCTGATCTGACCGAACACCGTATCGCCGGTTTTCAGGTTGAAGAGCCTGATCTGTGAGGGCGAAATGTAGATGTCGTCGGGGCCCGGAAGATAGGAGTTCTGCGGTGAGCGAAGGAAACCGTAACCGTCGGGGAGTATTTCGAGGGAGCCGTAGGCGTAGATGGTGCCGTTGCTCTCGGTGTGCGCCTTGAGGATGGCGAAGATGACTTCCTGCTTCTTCAGAGACAGCAGGTTGTCCTGGCTTATGCCCATCTTCCCGGCGAACTGCCTGAGCTCCTTCATGTTCATGTTGCTCAGATCGTTGATGCTGAGGCTGCGGTCTTTGTTTCCGCCGCCGCCACCGCCGCCGTTTCCGCTGCCACCACCGCCACCGCCGCGACGCGATGAGCGGTTGCGCTTGCCGCGATTGCGTCCGGAGCCGCCGTTTCCGCCGCCACTATCGGACTTGTTGGAACTTCCCCCGTCGTCGCCGTCGGCGGACGCGCTCTCCTGCCCCTCGCCGGAGCGTCCCTCGCCGGAGCGTTGCTCGCCGGAGTGCTCCTCATCGCC
>CAYOFA010000114.1:4370-10581 GCA_964402885.1 uncultured Spirochaetaceae bacterium | reverse complement strand
GTCCTCCCGACCCGCGCGGGTGAGCGCGGCGATGCCGAGGTCGAACTCGCCCATGCTCCAGTAGGTGCGCCCGAGAAACAGAAGCGCATCCCGCTCGATCTCCGGCGCGCGGATCTTTCGCGCAAGCGCTGCGGCCCGCTTGAGCGTTTCCACGGCCTGTTCGTAGCTGCCGCGTTTCTGGTAGATCTCGCCCGTCTTGGCCATCACGCGTGCCTGCTGGCGATGGAGGAAGAGCCCCCGTGAGACCTCGAGGCCGTGGGCGAGGTGGGCAAGAGCCTCATCCCACTTGCCGCCGATGTCGAGGATCTCGCCGAGGCGATAGCAGATGTCGATCTGCTCGTGGGGGTCGGCGATCTCGAGGAGCTGACTGTAGAACTCGATCGCCTTCTCGTTCTTGAAGTTGGAGGCGGCGAACTCTCCGGCCTTGCGCAGGTAGTGGCGCGACTTTCCCATCACCTCGGCCCGGCGGAAGTGATAGGCGAGGTCGGCGGAGCGGGTGTTATCACCGGCGAAGCGCTGCTCGCCCACGTATGCGGCGACGGTGTGAAGCCGCTTCACCCGGTCGCGCGACTGCATCTGGTAGGCGGCGTCGCGCAGGAGGCTGCTGTGGAACTCGTACTCTCCGTCCTCGCGGCGATACCACAGCCGCTGCCGGGCGCCGCGCTCGAGGAGCTCGTCGAGCTCGCCGTCGGAGCGTGTAATATCGCTCTCGAGGCTTCGAAGCAACAGCCGCACCACCGGCACGGGAAATCGGGTGCCAACGACGCTTGCCGCCTGGGTCACCTCCCGGAGCTCGCCGGAGAGGCGGTCGAGCCTGGCGAGGAGGACGCCGTTGAGGTCGGTCGGCACCTCGCCGATCTCGGTGCCGAGCACGTAGCCCGCGGCGTCCGCCCGCACGAGATGGTTTTCCGAGAGATAGCTCAGAACCTGGTCGAAGTAGAACGGGTTGCCGCCGGTCTTGTCGAAAATGGTACCGATGAGAGAATCGCTTGCCGCGCCGCCGAGACGCTGCGCGAGAAGCTCCGCCGTCTCATCCCGCGTGAGTGGCGAGAGGGTGAAGGAGGTTACCCCGTGCGCGCTCTCCACGCCGAGGTCGGGGTACTCCTCCTCGACCGGGCGGGCCGCCGCGAAGAGGGCGAAGGGAAGATCGTCGACGGTGCGCGTGAGGAAGTCGATGGAGGCAGGCGTGTCGGCATCCACGGCGTGAATGCCGTCGAGAACACAGACGACGGGCGAGAGGAACGCATGCGCACGGACGAGCTCGCCGAGGACGTAGACCGAGTTATCGTATCGTGCCTGCGGGTCGAGCTCCTCGTAGAGTGAATCCTTCCAGCGGATGCCGAGCACGGCGCCGAGCACCGACAGGTTTCGCCTGAGCATCGCCGCGCTGTTGCGGGGAGCATCACCGTGGCGGTCGGCCGGGACAGCCTCGAGCTCGGCGAGAAAGTCGTTCATGCCCGACTCGAAGGCGCTCCGTCGCGCATCTTCACCACGCGGGAGGCCGAAGCGGAGGGTGAGAAAGCGAATGAAGGGGTTGAAGCTCTTTCTCAGCACCGAATCAACCTCGAGGCGAATCACCCGCACCGCGGGAGAAGCCGTCTGCAGCGCCTCGTGGATGAGGCGCGACTTACCGAGTCCGGCCTCTCCGTAGAGGTAGGTGATGCCGCCCGGCCTCCCATCACTCAACCCCTCCACCACGGATGTGAGGTGCGAAAGCGGCTCCTCGCGCCCGACGAAGGGGCCTTCGAAGGGTTGCTCGGCGCGGTGGGAGGGGGCACCGACCCGGCAGATCTCCATCGGCTCGTCAAAGCCCTTTATCTGCTGATTTCCTAACGGATCGAGCGCGTACTGCGTGCTGATGCGGTCGGCGGTCTCTCCGGCAACGAGCACCTCGCCGGGCGAGGCGCGCTGCATGAGGCGCGCGGCGAGGTTGACCGTGGCACCGAGCACCGTATAGGTGCTGCGCCGCTCCGATCCCACGAGCCCGGCGTAGACCGTGCCGGCGGCAACCCCCACGTGGGCCTGCGTGTCGAGACGACGGGTGAGAGCGCTTGCGAAGTCGATGCCGCGCTGGAGGTCCTGCTCGTGCGCGGTCGGCGCGCCGAAGACGACGAGAGCAACGTGACCCTTGTCGCCGTAGTCGAGAAGGTTGAAATAGCCGCCGAACTCCTCGGAGAGCTCGAGAATCTCGGTTACCGCCTCGTCGAGGCGCTCGGCCTCCTCGACCTTATCGAGGGAGATGAACACGGCGGTGACCTGGCGGAACTCGCCGCGGCCGCTGTAGGCGACGACGCTCGGCGGGAAGAAGGCCTGCGTGGCCTCAGCGTCAGGATCGAGCGCCTCGGGTACATCATCAGGCGGGGCGACCGTGTCCGCGTCGAGACCGTCGAGGAAGAACACACCCCCGTGACCGCGGGTGGAAATCGGCGTGGTCGCCGACGTTGCCGCCTCGACCGTGTCGGGGTCGAGGACGATCTCGCGCACGTCGGCCGCCTCGAGACTCGCCACCGCCTTGCGGATGGCGCTGCCGCGCACGTAGTAGGCATTGCGCCGACCGGCCTCGGTGACACCCCACTCGCCGGCACCGGAGCCGATGCCCATGCGGGCGGCGATGCGGTAGCGACCGTAGGGCGTTTCAACGCGGCGGTTGGATTCGAGGAAGTCGTTGATCTCCTGAGCGGCTGCCGCGGCCTGCACGGCCACCGACTCGGGCTCGCCGGGAAAGACCGCGGTGAAAGCGTCTCCGGCAAAGGAGGCCACGTGACCGCCGCGGGCGTAAATGCGTCGAATCGGGGTGTCGAAGAGCCTGTTTATGACGTCGGAGAGCATCTCCGCGCCCTCGGTTCCCTGCTCCATGAGATCCTCGGTCATGTAGGTAAAGCCGGAGAGATCCATGATGAGGCAGGTTGCCGGCCGCCGGTCGCGGTTTTTGCCCTGGCTGTAGCCTCTGAGAATCGGATCGGGAACCAGTCGCTGGGTAATACTCAGCCTCCTTGGAGCCGCTCGAGCTCGCTGCGCAGGACCTCCCGGTATTCAGGCGTGGCGCCCGCATACCGCACGATGGCGCGAAGGTATCCCGCCGGCGCGCCGGTGTCGATGCGCTCACCGCGAACCCGGGAGAAGACCACCTGTCCGTCGCCCATGAGGGCCTTGAGCGCGCCGACGTGGTAGTACTCGCTTGCCCCGCCCGCCTCGCCCGCCTCGCCTGCGGCGAGGTGCGCCTCCCATCCTGATTCAAGGTAATCAAAAAACTCAGGCGTATACAAATAGCGCCCGATGGAGGCCTCCCGGCTCGGCTCCGTCCCCGGCTTCGGCTTCTCCACGATGTCGCGCACGTGGAGCCCATCGGGGTCGAGGTCGAGGACGCCGTAGCGGTGGAGCTCAGGCGGGTCGTGAAGGGTGGCGAGCACCGAGGCCCCGGTTTCCCGCCAGCGCTCGATGAGCTGTGCGGCAAGCGGCGTCTCGCCGAAGTGCAGATCGTCGGGGTAGGCGACTACCACCGGCTCCCCCGCCGCAAAATCCCGCGCGGCCAGCAGCGCGTGGCCGGTGCCGCGCATCTCGGTTTGCCGTACGAAGGTTACCGCGGCCGCCGGCGGGCGAATCTTCTCGAGCTTCGCCGTGGCACCCTCACGCTCGAAGACCGATTCGAGCTCCACCTCGCGGTCGAAGTAGTCCTCGAGCGCACGCTTTCTGCGCGAGGTGATGATGAGGATCTGCGTGATACCCGAGGCGATGAACTCCTTCGCGATGAACTCGATCGACGGGGTGTCGATGAGCGGGAGCATCTCTTTGGGAACCGTTTTCGTGACCGGCAGGAACCGGGTGCCGTAGCCTGCTGCAACGATGACGCCTTTCATGGTGGGTGGCAGTATAGTGCCTACACGCCCGGTATTTGAAGCCGCGTCGGGCAGCGCCCGGCAGCGCCCGGCAGCGCCCGCGTTGACGTCACCCCGGCAGCGGGATACATTTCGAGGCACATGATGGAAACACAAAACGCTTTGTCGAGGCCCCCGACCGGGGGTCGGCCCCGCCGCCCCGCACGCGCCCGCCGCTGGGCCCTGCCGCTTCTGCTCGCAGCCGCCCTCTTCTCTCTGGTGCAGTGCACCGCCCGACAGGACATCACCCTTTCTGTCGACGGGAGCGGCACGGCCGATATCGATATCGGGCTCGATGAGATATTCATCCGCTACCTGCGCGACCTCTCGGGCAGTGTCGGCGGTGATGAGGATGATCTTCGCATCTTCGACGTGGATGAGATCCGCCGAAGGCTCTCGGAGCGTCCCGGCATCGAGCTCACGAGCATCGGGCGGGCGGGCCCGGGCCTGTTGAGCCTCTCGGTGAACTTCGACGACGTGGGCGCGCTGGTCTCGGAGGAGAACACGAGCTTTCTCAACCTCGAGCGTTCAGGCGGGCGGAGTCGTCTCGAGGTGCTCGTAGGCCGCGACGCGGTGGAGGAGGCGCTGTCCTATTCGCCCCTCGAGGGATCGGCGGTGACGCAGATGCTCCTGCCGCCGGGGGAGATGGGGACGGAGGAGTACACCGAATACCTCGTGTGGGCGCTCGAGGAGTACGAGGAATCGGAGGCGCTCCGACGGAAGATCGCCGAGTCCTCGATCGAGCTGCGAGTTCGCATCGACGGAGAGATCATCTCCCAGACCGGCGGGGTGCGCAGCGGGAATACCGTCACTTTCGATGTGCCACTCGTGGAGCTTCTGACCCTCTCGAGTCCCCGCCGCTACAGCGTCGAGTTTCGTTGACACTGCGTTTGGGACGGGCCTATAGTGAGATGGTTCATGGAGTCTCACTACGTCGCGGATGCCGACTCGGTCTACAAAATCCTTTCCTATGAGCGCCTTGTCGTCATAGATGCCCGCCCCCAGGATGCCTACGACCAGGGACACATCCCCGGCGCCGTCAACATTCCCCCCGCGCGCCTCGAGGAGGACCGCCAGCTTCGAAGCGGTGCGGTCGTGCACAAGCTCCTCGGGCCCGCCGAGCGGGCGGAGCAGGTATTTCAACAGGTCGGCGTGGATGATGACAGCAGGCTCGTGCTCTACGACGAGGGCGGCTCATCGGAGGCGGCGCGCCTGTGGTGGATTCTCGACTACCTTGGTCATCCCAATATCCAGATCCTCGACGGCGGGCTCGAGGCATGGCGACAGGACGTCGGCGAGATTTCCACGCGGCGTCCCCACCGCCATCAGGGCTCGTGGCGTCCGCATGCGCAGGAGTTCCGCTACGCCGACTTCGTCCACCTCATAACGAGCATTCGCTCCGGCTCGGTGACACTGTGCAACTCACTCTCCTACGACGAGTACGCCGCGGGCGCCATTCCCGGAAGTGAGAGTGTGCCCTATACCGATACCTTCACCTGGGGCCGCTACCCGGCGCTCAAGAGCGCGAAGGAGCTCCTCGAGCTCTTCCGCGAGCGGAACGTCAGGCCGGAGAAAGAGGTGGTGTTCTACTGTGATGAGGGGTATTCGGCGGCGCAGGATTACTTTGCCGCCCGTGTGGCCGGGTTTCAGCGCGTGCGGGTCTACGACGGGTCCGTCGAGGACTGGACCGGCCGCGGGGGAGACCTGCTCCCCTACGGCGGTGCAGACCTGCAGATCTGACGGCGGCGCCGGCCCCGGCGAGCCGGGGAACGCGGCGCCTACGCGACGCCTGCCACGTTGGCCTTGTGCGCCTCGTCGATACGATCGAGCTCTTCCTTCGTCAGCTCGAAGTCTCCCGCGCCGGCGTTCGACTGCGCCTGGGCGGGGTTCTTTGCGCCCACGAGCGCGCTTGTGATGCCGGGCTGCTGGGTGGTCCAGTTGATGGCCACCTGCGCGACTGCGACGCCGCGGTCATCGGCGATCTCGCGCAGAACGTCGAGCATCGTCTGAATCTTGCTCCACACCGGCTCCTTGAACCAGGGGTAGAAGTGTGCGCGGTTGTCGCCTTCCTCGAACTCGGGGATCTCGCGGAACTTGCCCGTGAGGATGCCGCCGGCGAGGGTGCCGTAGTTGACGATGCCGATGTTGTTGTCGATGCAGTACTGCATCACCTTGCCCTCGATGTCGCGCTTGAGCAGGGAGTAGTGAGGCTGCAGGCTCACGATCTCTCCGTACTGCCGGATCTCATCCATCTGAGCCAGGTTGAAATTCGACACGCCGAGGTAGCGGAACTTGCCCGCCTGCTGCGCCTTGTTGAGCTCGGTCATCGTCTCGTC
>CAYOFA010000114.1:0-4270 GCA_964402885.1 uncultured Spirochaetaceae bacterium | reverse complement strand
TTCATATTCAGGTTGAACACTCCGTCCCAGTTGGCCGGCGGTGCCTTCTTCTGGAACTCTTTGCAGCGCTTGGCGAAAAACGTGGCCGGCCCGTCGTCCGGGCGGGCTGCGAGGGTCTGCTCGAAGTTCTTGTGGGCTCTCTCCCACTCGCGTTGCTCGAAGAGGGTAAGGCCCTCCTCGAAGGCGTCGAGTGCCTCCTTCGTCGCGCCATCGGCCTGCGCGCGCTCGTCGACGAGCTCGAAGAGGCGAACCGGCTTGTTGATGCCCACCACCCGCACGCGGTCGAGGCGGCGGAAGATAAAATCATCCCCTGCCTCGTCTCTGGTGGTCTCGCTCACGAGGATCCAGGTACCGTACTGCTTGTTCACGCCCTCGAGGCGGGCGGCGAGGTTCACCGAGTTCCCCATCATCGTGTAGTCCATCTTCTGCGCCGTACCCATGTTGCCGACGACCATCTCGCCGGTGTTGATGCCGATGCGCGTGTGAAGCGGATTGGGGCTGAGGTTCTCCTCGGTGATGTGCTCGTTGAGAATGCGCTCCATCTTCTTCATGCGGACGGCGCTGAGGCAGGCCCGTGCGGCGTGGTCGGTGTACTCCACCGGCGCGCCGAAGAAGGAGATGATGGCGTCGCCCTCGTATTTGTCGATGGTGCCGCGCTGGTCGAGGATGATGTTACTCATCTCGGTGAGATAGCTGTTGAGGAGCTTCACCAGATCGGTCGGGTCGAGGTTCTCCGATATCGTCGAGAAACCTTTGACATCGGTGAAGAATGCGGTGAGGTACTTCTTCTCCCCGCCGAGGTTGAGCTTCGAGGGGTCGGAGAGCAGGTCGTTTATGACATCTGCTGAGAGATAGTGAGAGAAGGCGTTTCGGATGTAGCTGCGTTCCTGTGCCGTCTGGATGAACTTGACCGCGGTGATGACGAGGAAGGTGAAGAAGATCGACAGTGCGGGGGTGAGAAGCGGGAAATACACCCCCGTCAGCGTGAAGTACACACCGCCCGCGGCAAGAAACACCGCCGCCGAAACTGCGCCCACGATGATGGAAGGAAGCGGGTCGAGGTTCCTGATGAGGGCTGCAACGAGAAGTGCCAGCACGGCAGCGGCCACGATCGAGTACCACAGCGGGTGCGCGTCGAGGAAGTCGTTCTCGAGGATCATGTTCGCAACCGAGGCGTGGGTGCCGACGTTGGCGTAGCGCTCGGAGAACGGGGTGACCCCGATATCGACGGTGCCCGTTGCGGTGAGGCCGATGAAGACCATCGAACCGGTGACCGCCTCGCGAAGCCGCTCGCGGGTTTCGGTGATGCGGTCGTAGACGTCTACGGTGCTCGCGAAGTTTGCCGGGACCTCCTCTACGAGAGCCTCGTAGTCGCTGCGCAGGTCGTCGGGGATGTCCTCCTGCTCGAGGACCCGCTCGAGGTCGGCGATGATGGCGCTCTCGGTGTCGCCCTCGAGGAAGTCACCCACCGCGTCAAAGAAGGCCGCTCGTACCTGCACGTACTCGTCCATCTGCGCCGGGTCTCCTCCGGCGAGGACGTCCTCTCTGATGCGCTCCGCGTAATCGTAGGCCTGCAGGGGGTCGAACTCCCCGTCGTAGTAGTCGAGGTAGCCCGCGTCGGCCATCACGCGCATGTTCTCGATGAGGCGCGCTTCGAGCTCCTCGTGGATGACCAGGCGATAGTAGGACTCGTGACGGTAGGTGTCGTCGAAGCCGCCGTCCGGCCAGTGGACGAGAACCTTCCCGTTTTCGGTGAGGGGGATGGAGATATCGGTGACCGTGCCGTCGGGCAGCTCGGCCTCCTCGAGTATGACGCGCTCGGGCGTCGTGACCACCCGGGGATCGCCGAGCACATCGAGGACGGGCGAGAGGGCCAGTTGCGGGTAATACTCCCCCTCGTGCTCGATGAGGAGATTGACGCGGCGGCGCACGCCGTCGGGGTCGACCTCGACGTTCACGAATCCCGCGCCCGCCGCATGTTCGGCGATGGGGAGAATCGTAGGGCGGATGCCGCCGGCCCGCTCGAAGGTTTCGCCGGCGGTACGGTCGTCCGCCACATCGACGGTGAAATTCTCCCGGAAGTACTCCTCCGTCCGGTCGCGCACCACGGGGTCCGCCTCATTGAGCATGTTCACGGTGAAATAGGCGCTGCCGTTCAGGTGCGACGTGTTTCCCATGAACTCATCGTTGTCCCGCGCGATGTCGCGGACCCGCTCGAGGAGCAGGCTGCGGCTTTCGCGGGTGAGGGAGGTGAGGTCCTGAACGAAGGCCTCGGCATCCTCGATGTCGATCTGTCCCTGCGCGAGGGCGGTGAACAGATCGGTGATGTTCCGGCGAATCTGGGAGAACTCCTGATCGACGAGCTGGGGGATTTCCTGGTTGAGGACCGACGAGTTCACGCCGAGGGGGCTTTCCTCGACGTACTCGATATCGAGGGAGACCGTCCGCGCCTCGAACTCCCGCAGCAGGATGAGCCCGCGGGCGACGATGTCGCGGCTCCACGGCCACACACCGATGTTGACGATGGCCTCATCGCCGATGTTGAGGAGGAGAATCTTATCATTCTCCTCGATCGGTTCCTTTATGTGCAGAAGCGTGTCATAGACGCGGTTCTCGGCAGACTCGAGGAACGGCGCGAAGTGCAATGCGGAAAACGCGGCCGCCACCAGCAGGGGCACCAGCACGTACAGGATCACCGGCTTTTTCATGCACCTCATTATAGTGAAAATTGATAGGATGTCACGCATGCATGAGTGCGATGCTCGGGTACTCGACAAATTGACCATGGATTCGCGTTGTAAACTCCCCGGGTATTGCCTACACTTTGAAACGCGCGCTTTTGCAGTTGCGAAGGAGCGCCGGGAGTGGTACATTGCCCACTGTGGAAAGCTGACCGCGAAGGTCTGCTTTTCGAGCGTGCTGAAGGGGGAGATCGTATGAAAACCGGACTCTGGATTTGTGTGGTATTTCTGCTTGCCGGTGGCCTTGCCGTTGCGCAGTCGAACGACGTCATAGACGAGATCCTGGCGCAGGAAGAGGCCACCTTCGGCCAGGCCGCCTACATCGCGTTCCTCGCCGCGGGGGCGGCTCCACAGGACGCCACTGTCGAGGAAGTTTACAGTGATATCTCCTGGGCCGAGTGGGGCCTCGAGCAGAAAGGAATGGATGAGGCCGTCACCGTCGGGGAGTTCTCCTATCTCCTCATGGAAAACCTCGGGATCGAGGGCGGACTCATGTACCGGATGATCCCCGGGCCGCGCTACGCCGCACGTGAGCTCGACTACCTCGACTTCTTCATCAGCCGCGCCTCGCCCTACCGCGCCATAAGCGGGCAGGAGATGCTCCACGTGGTGGGCCAGGCACTCGCATACACCGAGGAGGGAGCCTGATGATGATGCGCTCGCGTATTCTGATCTCAGCCCTTGTGCTGATTCTGCTTTCGGCCGCCTCGGCGGCTGCAATTGATTTCGGTGGTACCCTCGGGAACACCACCGAGGCATCGGTGCCCTTCGACGGGGATACGAGCATCGGGCAGGGAAACCGCCTGTCGCTCTTCGTGCGTCACTCCTTCTCCGAGGAGCTCGAAGTCGTCGCCCGGGCGCGCTATGAATACCGCCTCGATACGGTATTCGCCGACGAGACCGATACCGAGATCGACTGGTGGCAGGGCGACCTCGACGCGCTCTACGCGCGCGCACGCCTGCCCGTAGAGGACGGAAACGGCGCGCTCGTCGACCTTCAGGCCGGCCGATTCCGTCTGCGGGAGTTCTCCGGTGCCCTACTCTCAGAGCGCGCCGACGGGGTGCGGGCAACCTTCCAGACCGGCGGCGGTGATGTCACGCTCGGCGCCGGATACACGGGCTTTCTCATGAAGGAAAGCTCGAGCCTGCTGCTGTCCGATGCCGAAGTGTCCGATGATGCCGATGACGATGAGTTCTTCGCGCCGCCGCGGCTTCTCGGCCTTCTTGCCTTCTCGTTGCCTGACTTCGTCGCCGGGCAGTCCTTCGACGTGAGCTTCATCGGCCAGGGCGACCTCCGTGACGAAGACGATCTGCCCGAGGGGCAGGGCCTCGTGCACACCGCCTACCTCGGCGCAGGCGTCAGTGGCCCCATCGTCTCGACCCTCTTCTACGACCTCTATGGCTACTTCGGCGGCGGCAAGACGCTCACCGACCTCGGCGGCTTCTACACCTACAAGCCGATTCAATCCTACATGGTCGGCGCCAACCTGCAGTACTTCATGCCCGAGGTGCAGCAGTCGGTGGTGTCG
>CAYOFA010000113.1:3278-10670 GCA_964402885.1 uncultured Spirochaetaceae bacterium | reverse complement strand
TTTTTGCAATATACCGTAACGTCTGGTACAATGCCTCACCAATACAGATAGTGGGGAGGATCGCATGGAACTGAAAGACGCATTACAGACGGCAATCACGGGAGAGGTCGAGGGAAGGGAGCTCTACAGAGCGGCCGCCGAGAAGACCAGTGACAAGAAGGCGAAGAAAATCTTCACGATGCTCGCCGACGAGGAGCAGAGTCATCACGACAGCCTCGTGCAGATGGCGAAAGAGTATGCGGAGGGAAAAGGCATTTCGACCCCCGATCTTCCCGCGCCCATGTCCTTCGAGGATGCGGAAAGTCCCATCTTCACGCGCGAGTTCAAAGACAAGGTGGCGGACTTCGACATGACCGCGCTGTCGATCGGCATGAAGCTCGAGCTCGAGTCGGAGAACTTCTACCGCGAAGCTGCCGGCGACGCCGGGGACAAGGCGGTCAAGGACCTGTTCAACCGTCTCGCCGACTGGGAGAAGGGACACTTCGAGAATCTGCGGAAGCAGGTCGGCTTCTTCAAGAGCTACTACGAGAACAAGTACAGCTTCTTCAGGTTCTAGGCCTGCGTGTCGAGCGCGGGAGTGCATTCTCCCGCGCGAGGCGCATTTCCGCTCGCCGGCCTACCTCGAATACGACACAATGAGGATCAGCGGCCGCATCTCGAGGCCGCCCGCTGCTACCGTATTCCCGGCCCCGGTGAGATAGGTGATAAGGTCACCGAGCGCGAGTGAGACCGACCAGCCGGTGGCGCTGTGGTAGCCCATATCCAGCCCGAACATCGCGGCCACCGTGGGATCGACCGACACTTCCTCTTCTTCGTCGAGCTTCGGAAGGGTGGGGTGCGTCGCGGTGATCTGCGCGTCGAGAGAAGTACCCGATAGACTCACAAGGCCCAGCACATACGGGGTGATCTTCACCGTTGCGAGGATCTCGACGGCCACCGCGATCCCGCCCGAGACCGCCGGGATCAGTCCGGCGCCATTGAGCGAAGACTCGATGGTGTAACCATTACTCTCGACGTTCTCCGGCTCGACGTTGCCGCTGTAGTAGAGAAGTTGCGGGCCGATGAAGGCGGGAATGGAGACCGCTTCGGACTCGTAGAGCTCGTAGCCGACGCCGCCGAGGAGCGACGCGAGCGAGTAGTCGATGTCGGCGCCGACGCGCTCGTCCACGCCGTCGTATGGCTCGAGCTCCACGGCGCCGGATATCCGCATCGCCGACGCGATGCCGTAGAGGAGCAGCCGGTCCGAGCGGGCGGATGCGACCCCGGCGCCGAGCGACCATCCGCCGAGGCCGTCCGCGTCGACCTCCGGGTCCTCATGGACTTTGTCGATACGAAACAGGGCCGGTGAGGCGACGAAGCGAAGCTCCCCCTCGTCGAAGCCGGTCATCGGCGAGAACGAGTCGGAGATGATCATCTGCGCGACGCCGGTGATGGCGCCCACGGCCTCCTCAGTAGCCTCGGACATGCCGTAGTCGGACTGCGCGAATCCGGGCGCAGTGCAGAAGAGCGTGCCCAGCAGAAGAATGCTGAAGAGGAAGGTGGTGAGCCGCATTGGGGCGGCGAACCGTCTCACGCGGAGCCCCTGCTACATGCCGGCTGCCGCATCGTAGATCTCATCGATGAGCTCACCAATTGACTCCTCCTCGACTGCAGCAAACGCCACGCGCAGGTAGCGACCGGCGATGGAGATCGTGCCGATGCCACGGTCGAGCAGCGCCTGCCTCAGTGCCTCGGCGTCGACCTCGCCGCAGTCGAAGCTCATGAAATAGCCGGAGTTGAACGGAAGTATGGTCAGAGGCGAGTCGGGGCCGGCGCTCCGGCGACTCTCGAGCTTCGCTTTCAGCGCTCGGTAGCGGCCCTCGAGTATGTCGCGGGCATCCTGCTTCTGGCGCTCGTAGGCGGGGTCGTTCATGACCTTCAGCAACATGTGCTGTGAGAGGTTGCTGGTGTTCGACACGACCGCCCGCAGCGAACCGATCGTCTTCTGCTCGAGGGCGCCTATTGCGTCGTCGTCGAGCCCGGGTGAGGCGTAGGTGATGAATCCGACACGGAGCCCCCAGGCGAAGTCCTCCTTGGTGGCCCCGTCCACCTTTGCGGCGAGGATTCGCTCGTGGGCGGTCGAAAGGGGCGCGAAGATGGACTCGGTCTGCAGGCCCGGCTCGAAGAAGAGGCCGAAGTAGGCGTCGTCGGCAATCACGAGTATGTCCGTGCCGGCGTCGGCGAGGGCGGTGAGCCGCGCCACGATTTCCCTGGCCTCTGCTTCGGTCGGTGTGTAGCCGGTGGGGTTATTCGGGAAGTTCAGAAGAATGATGACCTTGTCGCGTGCAGCGGCGGCCTTCGTACAGGCAGCGGCGAATCCATCCACGTTGAAGCCGGCCGCATCGCTGAAAAAGGGAAAGGTCATGATGCGGGCCTCTTTGCGATGCTCGAGGATGAGCCGGTAGTTTCCCCAGAACATGTCGGGCATGACCACCGGGTCGCCGGGGTCGACGAAGAGCTCTGCGAGGTGCACGATGCCGTTGGTGAGCCCTGCGGTGACGAGCGGCGTGGAGGTTCTGACACCCGCAAGCGAGGGGTTCTTCCTCACCATCTCCTCTTTCCATCGCGCCCGGAGCGCTGCGACCCCCGGGGTCGGCGCGTAGGCGACGCTCTCCGCGGGGCTGAAGGCGGCGCTTACCGCGGCTGCAGCCGGCAGGATCATGGGCGCGCCGTTCCTGTAGGCCATGCCGGCCGTTGCGTTGAAGCGATGCGCGCGTTCCTTTGCCTCCGCCGACTGAGCGACGATGCCTTTCGGAAAGAACAGGTGACGTCCCGTGCGGGAGAGCAGGCGATGGGCGACGGTGCCTTCGAGTGATGCGTTGAGGGATTCCGCTAGTGGGTTCATGACCACACTATAGTGAAAGAGCCCCTGTCGCTGCAATCAGAAATCCGGCCGGCGCCTTGCGACGCGGGGGAAGGCGCACTACAATGCCGCGCATGGCCGAAACCACGCGAGAGCTTCCCGACGGCTACGGGGAGTTTGCGACATTCGACAGCCGCACGAACCCGCTGAACCGCCGGGTCTCCTACATCCTCCACTTCGCTTCCGCGATATTCTTCGTGCCTCTGTTCGCGGCCGTGACCGCCGCTGTTCGTCCGGGGCGCCCGCTCGATCCGGTCAATTTGTGGGCGGTTTCGGTGCCCGGGCTGGGCATCATCGGGGCCCTCGCGATCATGTTCTTTGCCGTGGTCGTGGTGATCAACCTGCACATGCTCCTCCATGCCGCAGCCATACGATACATCGGCGGCGCACAGCCGCAGATCACCCCGCGGCGGATCACGGTCTCGGTGTCCGCGCCCGAGTGGTTGCTTCCGAAGAAGGCGATGATCATGGTGACGGTGGCACCGTTCTTTGTCATATCGGCCGTCGGTGCGATCCTTCTTTCCATGGTCTCGGCTCCGCTCATCGCCTGGATCTTCGTGCCGCTGGTTGCCAACGGTATCACCACCTCCGGCGACGTGCTTACCCTCTCGTGGATAATCGTCACCCCCGCCGACGCGCTCTTTCGCTATGACGGAGGCGCGCTCACTGCGTATGCGCCGCCTGACAAACAAGGTTGACAGCCCTCCCGTGCGCCACTACAATGGCTTTTGTTGCACGATATAAACGTCAGTTCACATAGTGCAACGCCACCGCCGCGGAGTGTGGGGTACGCACCCGCGGGGCACGGGAGGTCCGTCCATGAGTGCTGAGCATCAGCGCATAGAGCGCATGATCCACGATCGAAGCGGTAAGGTATTTCAGGATCCGAGCCGAACCCTTCTCATCGAGAACTCGGTGCGACACTGGAACGCGATTCGGCTCGAAAGCGGCACGCTCGTCACGTGGTCTCCGCAGGATTCCACCGGCCGGAGCCCGAAGGATACCGTGATCGTTCGCCGGCCCGAGAGCGAGCACACGGTTGACTGGGACGCTCCCAACTCGATCCCCATCACGCCGGATACCTTCGACATGCTGTTCGAGGATACCCTGTACGCGCTCGGGCTCAAGGACCGCCTCTACGTCCTGAATCGGACCATCGGGGCGGACCCCGAGTACGCCCTGCCGGTGACCGCGATCATGCATAACGCCCTCGCCGGGCTGTTCATCGACAACATGTTCAGACCGGTGCCGCAGGACGTGGACCGCAGTTGCTTTGCGGAGAAGCCGTTCCATCTGCTGATTTCGCAGTTCGACAAGCTCGATCCCGAGCGTTATGAGGGAAGACTGCGGACGCTCGCCGACGGCTCCACCTCCCGTATGGTGGTGGTCATGGACTTCGACCGCCGCGTCGGCATCGTGTTCGGATCATCCTACATGGGTGCGATAAAGAAGCTCATGTTCACCGTCATGAACTACTATCTGCCGAACGAGGGCATCCTGCCGCTCCACTGCAGTGCCAACGAGGGAGCCGACGGCGACATGGCCGTGTTTCTCGGCCTCTCGGGTACGGGGAAGACCACGCTCTCCACCGCTCCGGGGCGCGCGCTCGTCGGCGATGATGAGCACGGGTGGAGCGACCGCGGTATCGCGAACTTCGAGAACGGATGCTACGCGAAGCTCTACAACCTGGACCCGCAGAAAGAGCCCGAGGTCTACCGCGCGGTCTTTCACCCCGACCACTACCTCTCCCACGGCGCACTGGTCGAGAACCTCATGGTATACCCCAACGGCACCTTCGACTTCGATGACGATCGCTTCACGCAGAACTCGCGCGCCTCCTATCCGCTGGCCTACCTTTCGAACGTGAAACCGAGCTCGGTCGGCGGACATCCGCAGACGGTGATCTTTCTCACCGCCGATGCGTACGGTGTCCTCCCTCCGATATCGAGGCTCTCTACCGCGCAGGCGATGTTCTGGTTCATGATGGGCTATACCTCGAAGCTCGCGGGCACCGAAACCGGTGTTATGGAGCCGCAGACGGTGTTTTCGCGGTTCTTTGGTGCCCCCTTCATGCCGCGAAATCCGAAAGACTACACCGACCTCCTCGGGGAGCGCCTTGAGCGCCACGAGGCGCGCGTGTTTCTGGTGAACACCGGCTGGACCGGAGGGCCCTACGGGGAGGGCCGGCGGATGGACATCAACCTGACCCGGGCCATGGTGCAGGCCGCCCTTTCGGGAGGGCTCGACGAAGTGGCCTACGAGGCGGACCCTGTCTTCGGTGTGCGCGTGCCGGCATCCTGTCCGGGCGTGCCCGCTGAGATCCTCACTCCGGTGAATACCTGGGCAGATCGCGCGGCCTACGGACGAAACGCGGCACGGCTGGCTGCGGAGTTTCGCGCGCATTTCGACCGCGAGTTCCGCGGCAAGGTGCCCGAAGCCGTGGCGCGAGAATGTCCCTCGGCACCGGTTGAAGCGCCGACTGCATGAGCGAGAGCAGACCCGTGGAAGACATCGTCGCGCTCGACGCCTATGGCGTGAATCCCGGAGACCTCAGCTGGGAGCCGTTCGAGCGGCTGGGCCATCTCACGGTATACGAGCATTGCTCGCCCGAGACGATCGTCGAGCGCGCCGGGAACGCGAGCATACTTCTCGTCGACATGTGCGCCATAAGCGACGCGATCCTCTCGCGCCTGCCGAATCTGCGCTATATCGGTCTCTTTGCGACCGGTCATGACCAGGTGGACACCGAGGCTGCCCGGCGTCGGGGTATCGCGGTTGCCAATGTGCCTGAGTATTCCACACCCTCCGTTGCACAGATGACCTTCGCGCTGCTCCTGAACCTCACAAATCATGTGGCGGGGTATTCCGATTACGTGGCGCGCGGGAACTGGAGAGCCGACCGGGAGTTTCGCTACATCGAGGGGCCACTTATCGAGCTTTCGGGCAAGACGATGGGAATCCTCGGGCTGGGGCCGATCGGCGCCGCGGTGGCACGGATTGCCCGGGCCTTCGGCATGCAGGTGCTTACCTGGAGCCGTCGCCGCAAGGACGTCGATGGTATAGAGATTGAGTGGGTGGAGCTCGATGAGGTGTTTCGGCGCTCGGATGTTGTCTCGCTCCATCTCCCGCTCACGGCACAGACCGCGGGGATCGTCGATGGCCGTCGCCTCTCCCTCATGAAGCCGGGCGCGTTCCTGGTGAACACCGCGCGGGGTGGGCTGATCGTTGATGAGGAGCTCGCCGCGGCACTGCACGAGGGCCGGATCGCCGGCGCCGCTCTCGACGTCCTCGGGCCGACCGAGCCACCCGATCCCGACAACCCCCTGCTTTCGGCGCCGAACTGCCGGATTACCCCCCACGTGGCCTGGGCGACCCGTGCCGCCCGCGAACGGTGTTTACGAACGGCCGCTGAGAATCTAGAATCGTTTCTGCAGGGCGGATCACAGAACCGGATCGTGTGAGCCGAGGAGGAGACATGCGCTACAGCGTCAAGGGAAACCAGGTCAGCTACGGAGAGGCCATCGGGATAATGGCCATCGAGAATTATGCCCCCTACGTGCCCGGTGATACGGCGAACGCCTCGAGCTACGATTTCCCGGTCCGCTTCGAGCGGCTTCCAGGTTCCACCCCGGCACGGCTCTTTGCCCACGACGAGAGTCTCGTCGATGTTGCCATAGAAGTCGGCCACAAGCTGGTCGGTGAAGGCGTGCGCGCGGTTACCGGCGACTGCGGGTTTCTCGCGCTCCATCAGAATCGCATTGCCGAGGAGCTCGCGGTGCCGGTGTTCATGTCCAGTCTGCTGCAGCTCGACTTCATAGACAGGATTACCGGACCTGCGGGAAAGACGGGCGTTATCACGGCCAACTCTGCATCCCTCGACCGCCGGCTGCTCGGCGAGGTGACGAGCGTGCCCGACGAGCGCCTTCGGATCGAGGGGCTCGAGGAGAAACCGGAGTTCGTCACGGCGGTGTTCGACGAGAAAGGAACACTGGATACCGATCTCGTGGAGGCGGAGGTGCTCGAAGCGGCGCGAGCACTCACCGAGGACGAGGCCGTGCGGGCCATCCTCCTCGAATGCAGCCTCCTCCCGCCCTACGCCGCGGCCGTGCAGGAGGAGACGGGGCTTCCCGTCTTCGACTACAACACGATGATACGCTACGTCTACAGCGCGGTCGTGCGCCGGCGCTTCGACGGCTTTATGTAGCCGGCGCGGCGGGCGGCGGCCGGCAGCCTGGGCGCCGGCCGGCAAACCCGGGCGGCGGGCGGCAAACCCGGGCGGCGGGCGGCGGGCGGCAACTCGGGCGCGGGCCGGCAACTCGGGCGGCCTCCTCCCCCGGGGCCCCGGCGGGCCGGCAACACGGGCGCCGGCCGGCAACTCGGGCGGCCTCCTCCCCCGGGGCCCCGGCGGGCCGGCCCGGGCGGCCGCCGCCGTTCTCGCCCGCTACTTCACGAACAGCTTCTGCGGATACTCGATGAACTTTTCGCAGCCG
>CAYOFA010000113.1:1942-3178 GCA_964402885.1 uncultured Spirochaetaceae bacterium | reverse complement strand
CGCCCGCTACTTCACGAACAGCTTCTGCGGATACTCGATGAACTTTTCGCAGCCGTCCTCCGTGACGAGGAAGGGCTCGCTGCACTCGAACCCGTAGGTGTCGAGCCAGATGCCGGGCATGAAATGGATGGTCATGCCGGGCACGAGCTCGGTCTTGTCGGTGGGCCTGAGGCTCACGGTGTGCTCGCCCCAGTCGGGGACGTAGCTCAACCCGTAGGAGTAGCCCACCCGCGACGGCTTCTCCACGCCGCTCCCGGCGATGGACTCCCGCCACTTCGCCTCGACCTCCTCCGCGGTGACCCCCGGTGAGATGAAGGCGAGGGTCTCGTTGAGCCCCTTTACTACCGTGTCCGCCACCTTCTTCAGATCATCGGGCGGCGTACCGAGATATGCGGTGCGTGAGAGCGGGGCGTGGTAGCGGTAACGCGAGCCGGAGAGCTCGAGGAGGACGACGTCGTTGTCCTGGTATGTACGATCGGGGTCGAAGGTGAGGTGGGCCGTGGACGTGCGCTCCGCGCTCGGGATGATGGGAAAGATGGCGGGGGAGTCGCCGCCGTACTCGTCGGTGCCGCGGATCTGTGCTTCGACCACCTTCGCCGCGACGTCCTTTTCCCAGGCGCCGACCGCTATGTGCTCGAGGGCGGTGTCCATCACGTTGCTGCAGATGCGGGCCGCCTGTCGCATGTAGGCGATCTCCGGCTCGGACTTCACGGTCTTCACCCAGTTCACCAGGTTGTGCCCGTCGAGAATACGCGTTCCGGGGAGCTCTTCCTGCAGGGTGAGAAGCATGCGAGCGGAAAACCAGTAGTTGTCCATCTCCACGCCGAGGCTGCGACCCGCAAGGCCGCGCTCGCGCAACAGCCCGGCCACGAAGACCATGGTGTGGGTGTAGCGTGACTGCACGTACTCGTCGGGATATCCGACGATACTCTCCTCGGCGAGCCAGGTGGTAAGCCGCGCGCCGTTGGAGTCCTGCTGTCGGCCGAACCAGATCGGCTCCTCGCGGTCGAGGGCCACGATGACGCCCTGATGCACGTAGAAACTCCACCCGTCATAGCCTGTGAGATAGTTCATGTTCGCGGGGTCGACGACCAGCATGACCTCGATCCCGTGATGATCCATGCGCTCCTTCACACGGCGCACGCGCCGCTCGTACTCGCTGCGTTCGAAGACGATCTTTGCTGATGGTGATGCCATGGTCACGGATTATAGAGCCGGTCGCGGCGGCGGACAAGC
>CAYOFA010000113.1:0-1842 GCA_964402885.1 uncultured Spirochaetaceae bacterium | reverse complement strand
ATTGACAGCCGGTGCGTATTCGGGGAAAGTGATCGGAGGGGAGTTCACGCAGCATGGGTGAAAACGACACAGCCTCCTATCCTGTTGCCAGCACGGTAGTCACGGCGGCTTCCATCCTCGAGACCATCGGGGCACGAGACAAGGTGCTCGCCCAGGATCTTGCCAAAGAGCTCGGTCTCAATCGTTCGACCGTGCACCGGATGCTGCACACTCTGCAGATCCTCGGCTATGTGGCAAAGCATCCCGACGGCTACTATCGCCTGACATTCCACCTCTTCGAGATCGGTAACTCGGTGCTGCACAGCTACAATCTCATAGACCCCGCGCGGCGAAGTCTGCTGCAGCTTTCCCACGACACGGGGTATACGGTGAACCATGCCGTACTCTTCGAGGATGAGACGCTCTATGTCGACAAGGCGACGCCGCCGTCCTACTTGCAGCTCGATCGATCCATCGGAGAGACCGAGCCGCTGCACTGCACCTCGCTCGGGAAGACGCTGCTCGCCTACCAGCCGGAGGACGAGCGAAGGCGGCTTCTCGAGACTATCGAGCTGGTGCCGCTGACCGAGCACACCATTACCGACCGCGCTCGCCTCGCCGAGGAGCTCGAGCGCGTGCGGAGTCAGGGATACGCGGTCGATGACCAGGAGCTCGCCCTGGAGCTGCGTTGTGTTGCTGCGCCCGTGCTATCGCAGGACGGAACACTGATCTCGGCGGTGAGCATATCGGGCCCTGCCGATAAGCTCCTCCGCGAGACCGTGCCCACCCTGCTGCCCGCACTGACTGAGGCGGTGTCGACGATCAGCCGGAACATGGCGGATGCGCCTCCACGTCCCGAGCCTGGCTGTTAGCTGCAGCAGGTGCTCACCGGCTCCCCATGCCGGGCAGCGCTCCGCCGCCTGTGTAATCTGCCGTCTGCCAGGTATCCCTCGCTCACCAGCGTTTCCGCGTTGAGGATGGACGCCCCTGCCGCGCCGCGCACGGTGTTGTGCCCGAGGACTACCATACGGTAGTCGAGCACGGGACACTCGCGCAGGCGCCCGACCATGGTCGCCATGCCGTCCTCGAGCCATATGTCCCGCGCCGGCTGCGGCCGGTCGGGGGCATCGAGCATCAGGATGGGTCGCTCGGGCGCCGACGGCAGGCCGCGGTGCTGGGGCAGGCCTCTGAAATCGTCGAGCGCCGCGCGCACGTCCTCGATCCCGGCGGGGCGGGACAGTTTAAACGATACCGTCTCGGTATGCCCGTCGAGCACCGGAACGCGGGTGCAGGTAGCGCTTACGCCGAGCTCCGCGTGGCGCACCATCGACCCGTCGAGTTCACCGAGGATCTTCAGCGACTCCTCTTCGACCTTTTCTTCCTCACCGCTGATATAGGGAATCACGTTTCCCATGATATCCATGCCCGAAACACCGGGATAGCCGGCGCCGGAGATGGCCTGCATGGTCGTCACCTGTACTGCTTCCAGCCCGAAGGCACGGTGCAGGGGCGCGAGCGCCATCACCAGGAATATCGTCGAGCAATTGGGGTTCGTTACGATTGCGCCCTCGAATGGCTGCTGCTCGATGAGGGCGAGATGCTCGGCGTTTATCTCGGGGACCACGAGGGGTACCTTCGGGTCCATCCGGTGATTCTTCGAGTTGCTGACCACGAGGTGGCCCCGCTCGGCATAGGCGGTCTCCGCCTCTCCGGCAACCGAGGAGTCGAGTCCCGAGAACAGGAGCAGGCTCTCCAGTGGCTCCTGCGTGGACTTCACTATTGTCGTGGCGACCGACTCGGGGATGGGGCGGTCCTGCTTCCATTTGCAGGCCTCCGCGTAGGGCTTGCCTGCCGACTGATCCG
>CAYOFA010000112.1:0-10731 GCA_964402885.1 uncultured Spirochaetaceae bacterium | reverse complement strand
CCACCCCACTCGATGGCGATGAGTCCGGCGGAGCGACACGCCTCGATGATGCGGCGAGGGCTTTCGGCGCGAAACGTTATTGACACCAGGCCGGGAATCAGTGCGGACACGGACCATCCATTTCGGGCACGATGTGCGTACCCTGAAAATCGTATGGCAAATTGTATCGAACAATATGGACAATTACAACAGCCATGCTATACTCAATTCAGAAAGGAACAATACATGAACGCGGAAGGCACTCAGAAGAAGTACCTGCAGATAGCCGAAGAGATACGCGAGCGCATCGAGTCCGGCGTGTACCAGGAAGGCGAGATGATTCCCACCATCCGTCAGCTCGCCGGGGAGTACGGCGTGAACCCGCAGACGGTGAACAAGGCGACGGCTCATCTGGTGAGCCTCGGTTACCTGCGGTCCCGACAGGGTGCAGGATCGGAGGTCGTGCGTCCTGCGGCACAAACACTCGGGGGCATCTACATGCTCATCGATGAGAACCGCAGCCGCTACCTCGAGGACCTCGACGACCCGCGAAACTATCACGGCAAAGACATCTACCTCACGTATCTGATGCGAATGAGTCGGGAGAGCCGCCGATCGCGCTTCATCGTCTACGCCAAGGATGACGCTGAGCCTCGGCCCGAGGTGGAGGCCGCGGTAGCGGAGGCAAGCGGGTTTCTCGTGCAGGGAACGCTTCCCGATGTATACGGGCAACTTCTCGCCGACTCCGACGCTCCGTCGGTCATGATCAACCGACCGGTGTCCGAGAGCATTCGCGGGGGCCGCCTCGCCTCGGTCATGATAGGGCTCGACCGCCTCCAGAGCATCGTCGATTACCTGATCACCCTCGGCCATCGCAGCTTGTTGTACGTGCGTGCCACCGAATTCGAGCGAAACAACGTGTACGACGAACGCCTTGCACGGGCCCGTGGCGCGGCATCGCAATGGCGCCACGATTTCGACGTGGAGCTCGAAGAGTTCGAGTTCGACATCAGCGACACCTCGAGCCTCGACCGGTTCCGCGAGCTTCTCGATCGGGGCTTCACCGCCGCCGTCGGGTACAACGACGGCTCGGCACTGCAGCTCTACTCTCTGATACAACGGGCCGGCCTCAGCGTCGGCGGGGAGTTCTCAGTCTGCGGATTCGATGACATCAACGCCGCACGGCTGGCAACGCCGCCCCTCACAACCGTTCGTGTCGACCGGGGCCGCCTCGTGCGGGAGGCATTTGCCCTGCTCGAAGAGCTCGCCGCATCTCCCGCGCCGCTTCGACTCTCCCGTACCCTCGAGACGGAGCTCGTCATTCGCCGCTCGGCACTTCCGCCACAGGCGGACTGCCCCTGAAGCGGACGCCTGCTTCCCGAGAAATCACGGAACACTGACCCTTCGACGCGGATAGCGGGTCCTGGCGCGCCGACCGACGCGGGCTCCCGACCTATGGTCTGAAGCGGCGGAGCGGCTCCCGGCCCGGAGCGGCGTCCTGTCGCGCCGCCGGCGCCGCCAGCGCCGCCGCCACTTTTGTATGGGACAATATCTGCTATCGTACCAGAAAATACTTGACGTGCATTGATATTGTGCTATGATTGAACCGTTAAATGATACAGAGAGGACTGCAAGGGTCACGATGAGCAAACCGAACTTTGCTGCGATGAAATTAAAGACCCCGGGACCCCACTCCGGTAACTACGGCTGGATCGCGGTGTTTCTGGCACCCACCCTGGTGGTATTTACGCTGTTCATCCTCTGGCCGTTGCTGGCGAGCCTCTACTACTCGTTCTTCCAGTGGAACGGCCTCGGCAGGTGGCCGACCTATTTCGTGGGGCTCCGCAACTATCAGGATCTCATCGGCGACAGGCGATTCTGGAACGCGTTCCGGAACACCATCGTGTTCGTCGTGGTCAACAACGGAATAAAGCTTCCGCTGACCCTGGTCATTGCCTACATGCTGAACAACCCCCGGCTTCGATTCTCCACGTTCTACCGCACGGGGCTCTTCCTGCCGATGGTGAGCTCCACGGCCGTCATCGGCATCGTCATGACCTTCATTCTCAATCCCTGGAACGGCCCGGTAAACCAGATGCTCGTGAGCTGGGGCATTCTGGGTCGGCCGGTGGACTTCCTGGGAAACATGAACATCGCGCTGCTGGTGGTGATCCTCGTGGAGGTCTGGCACTACTCGGGGCAGTACATCATCTACTGGCTCGCCGGTCTGCAGTCGATCCCCCGGGATCTCTACGATGCCGCAGAGGTTGACGGGGCCAGTGCCACTCAGACGTTCTTTCGGATCACCATTCCCGCGCTCAAACCGGTCATCGTGATCGTGAGCCTTCTCGGGGTGGTGATGTCGTTGCGGGTCTTCGACATCGTCATGGCGATGACCGGTGGCGGGCCCGCCTACTCCACCGATGTCATTGGAACATTCATCTACAGAAACGCTTTCGGTACCGCCACGCCGCGCATCGGCTACTCGTCGGCTGTGGCTGTGCTCTTCGGAGTGCTCATCATGATCGTCGGCATTTTCCAGGGCAAGATCGTGGGCAAGGGAGGCTCGCATGACTGATGCGCTGTTCAATCCCGGTGCCTTGGAGCGCAGGGCCAAACGCACCCTTCTCCACGCGATACTCATCACGCTGGTCATCATCTGGCTGTATCCCATCGTCTGGATGCTGGCCACCAGCCTCAAGACGAATGCCCAGATGTGGGAGAGCAGCGCCAGCCTCATCCCGTCTCCCCTCGAGCTCGATAACTTCGTCCGGGCCTGGACCACGGCCAACTTCTCGATCTACTTCTTCAACACGGTGCTGTTCGCCGTGGCCGTGGTTGCGCTTCTCATCTTCCTGGGGTCGACCAGCGGGTACGTCCTCGGTCGGTTCCGGTTCCCGGGCCGGAAGGTTCTCCTGGCTGCGCTCATCATGACGACGGTGATTCCCCGGGCGACGACGATCATCCCGCTCTTTCACCTCGCCGACATGCTCGGGCTTCTGAGCACCCGGCTCGGCTACATCCTCGCCTTCACGAGCAAGACCCTCGTGATCGCCATTCTGCTGTTCATCGGATTCTACGTCGGCGTGCCGAAGGAGATGGAGCACTCCGGCGCGATCGACGGGTGCAACTTCTGGCAGCTGTTCCGCTACATCATGCTGCCGCTGGCCAAACCCATCATCGCCACGGTCACCATCCTCAACACCATTGGGGCCTGGAAGGCATTCATGATTCCGCTGGTGTTCACGTTCAGTCGCCCGCGGCTTCGCACCCTCGGCGTCGGCATGTACGCCTTCGTCGGCGAGCACACCAGCGACTGGACGGCAATGGCCGCCGGCGCGGCGATCTCCATCATCCCCATGATGCTGGTATTCATCCTCTTCCAGCGATACTTCGTCGAAGGACTCGCGGGAGCGGTAAAGGGATAGAACATATTCGCAAAGGAGCGTGTTATGGGCAGAAAGAGACTTCTCTCGATTTGTGTTGTTCTCGTGCTGGCAGCCGGTTTTGCGCTGGCGGGCGGGCAGCAGGAAGGCGCCGGCGGAAGCGGTGAAGCCGAGGGGCCGGTGACCATCAAGGTCTGGAACTGGTCGCAGGAGAACAAGGACTTCTTCGACATGCAGGCCGAAGCCTTCGAAGCCGAGCATCCGAACATCGATGTCGTCTTCGAGACCTTCGCACAGGATCAGTACCAGCAGACACTGCCGCTGTCGCTGAGAAGCGGAGAGGCCGCGGACATCTTCTGGCTTTCACCTGAAATGAGCGCCAGGGAGTACATCGATCAGGGCTGGATCCAGCCGGTCGGCGACGGCCTCAGCGAAGACTTCCTCGGGCAGTTCGACGACCGCCTCTTCGTCGAGGGTATCATGCGCTACGACGGCGAGATCTACACCCTGCCGTTCGAGAACCGCTTCGTGAAGCTGCACGGCCTGCTGTACTACAACAAGACCGTCTTCGAGATGGCCGGTCTCGACCCCGAGACCGACATGCCCGAGACCTTCTCCGAGTTCCGTGAGGTCTGCCGCCAGATCACCGAGGCGGGTGACGGGCAGTACTACGGGATTTCGTGGCCGGGCGTCGGCAATGGGCTCGAGCGGCCCCTGCAGGGCTGGCTCACCACCGCGGCGCCTGCTTCCGGTGATATCCGCTACGGCCGACCCGGCTACGACTACCGGGACGGCGAGTTCAAGCTGGCGAATGACAATCACCTCGAGGTGTATCGCCTGCTCAAGGGGCTCGTCGACGACGGAAGCGTCGCTCCGGGGTGGAGCTCCATGAAGAAGGAGCCGGCGCGGGCCCTCTTCGGTCAGGACCGCGTGGCCTTCCATCTCGCCGGTACCTGGATGCCTCGCGTGTGGGGCGACATGGGCTTCGAGGACGTCGACTTCGGCATTGCCTACGTGCCGGTGCCGGACGGCGGCCGCCGCTCCTACCGCTACATGAGCCTCGCCAAGGGGTCGGTGTTTCTCTCCGCGCAGACCGAGGAGCGCGAGGCGGCACTCGAGGTCTACCGCTGGCTGCACAGTGCCGACTTCCAGCAGGCCAACTTCTCCGAGAACGGCGTGTTCCCGGGGAATCAGACCGTGGACACCTCCGACGCCACGTGGTTCCAGCAGCGCTTCCTCGAGATTGCCGACGAGGTCGTGATGAACCATCCCGAGCCTGTCTCTCAGAACCCGGCCACCGCACAGGTGGAGTGGCCGAGCGTACAGCGCATCGGTGAGGTCTTCGCTGCAGCTCTTGCTCAGGACGAGGACTACTTCCTCCGCGAAGCAGCGACCTGGGACGAGGCGATGGCCGAGCAACTCGAGCGCAACATCGAGAGGGCGCAGTCCGAAGGCGTCGACGTGACGATGGACGACTTCATCTTCCCCGACTGGGATCCGATGGAGAACTACTACTAGAAGCCGGGCCGCCTGCAAGGCGGCTCCTGCACAGCAGTGCAAGCCCGCGTCCCTCGACGTGGGCTTTTTTTGGTATCAGGAGTGGTTGTCGAGGGCTGCGTAGTAGCGGGCGAGAAGGTCCGTCTGATAAGAGCCGGCGAAGGCGCCGTCACGGAAACGGTCGATCCCGGTTTCGTAGAGCTCCCGCCACGACACGTCTTCCGTTCCGGGGATGATGGGGAAGAAGAGCATCCCGTTGGCCTCGGCGGCCGCGTGATCGCCGGGAGCGTCACCGACCATGAGGCTTCGTTCGGGTTGCGCGCCGGCGGTGCGGGCGGCGGCGAGCTGCTCACGTTTCGGTCCGAACTCCTGTCCGGCAACCACGTCCATGTGTTCCATGAGGCCCGCGGCCCGCCACTCGTCCTCGAGGGCCGAGGCAGGGGTGGCGGATACGATCATCGTGTTGGCGAACTCGTGGATGCGAGCGAGGCTATCCGACACGAGTGGGAAGGGCCGTTTCTCGGTGAGCTCCGTGGCGATGCGCCGGTTGCTCTCGGCGCTCCAGTGGAGCACCCGGGCCAGAAGCTCCGGCGGATCATCGCCGACGTAGCCGGCAAAGGAGTCGTTCGACAGGGGCCGTCCGCTTCTGACGAACTCCCAGATGGGTGCCGGGTCGGGGACGCGCTCCCGGAGCTCTTCGTCCTCGCGCATGAGATCGAGGCAGGTGGCAATGGCCTCGAAGCGATTTGCCCCGCGGGTGCGGGAGTAGAGGTTCACCCGCTCGGCTGTTGCACGATACGCATCGGCGATGTCTTCGAATCCCATGGAGACAATGGCCTGGGGAATGAAGACCTGCTTGTGCTTGCTCTCCATCGTGTCGAAGGCGCAGCCGTCTGAATCGATGCCGACGAAGAACCTGCGGCGTGGGCTGAAAACGAGCTCGGACATGAGTCCTCCTTTCTTTTGTACCGTACAATATGTGGTTGACATCTGTCAATGTACCATATAATATACAAATCAGATGTTACAATAATTCCTGGAGGAACCCGTGGTGCAGCATACTGGAGCAAAAGACGGCCGGGGTCCCACCCTCGGCCCCGCCCCCGCCCTCATCCGGGCGAGCAGGCCCTCGAAAGACGTGTTCATACAACGGATTATGGACCGGATGAGTGTTACCCAGAAGATCGGGCAGTGCGTCGTCGTGGGGATGTCGGGCACGCAGATCACCAACGATCTGCGAGAGGCCATCACCAGATATCAGTGCGGCGGCGTGCGTCTGAGCCCGTTCATGCGGATCTTCCGCTACTTCAGCGACGAGCGCGCAAAGGCACAGACCGTCGGCGAGGACTACCTCCCCTCCCTCGAAAAGATAGCGCACCAGGGAGTGCCGGCATATCGAACGCCGGAGCAGTACGCCGCACTTCTGAACGAGCTTCGCCGGCTCGCGGCTGCCCGAACGCCCGCCATCCCTCTCCATATGGTGATAGACCAGGAGGGAGACACCAGCCGTGACATCGCCCGCGGGGGATTCGTCCAGTTCCCCGCCAGCATGGGACTTGCCGCATCGGGTGATCCGGATCTCGTCTACCGCGTCGCGCGGGCTGTGGGGCGGCAGATGAAGGCCTCCGGCCTCGACATGATTCACTCGCCGGTGGTGGACGTGAACATCAATCCCGCCAACCCCGAAATCGGTCGGCGTTCATTCAGTGACGACCCCGAAATCGTTGCACGCCTTTCCCACGCGATGGTGCAGGGGTTCAAGGCGGAAGGGGTGATCGCCGCCGCCAAGCACTTTCCGGGCCGCGGCGACTCGGCCGTGGACGCACACCATGCCTGTCCCTCCCTCGACGTCGACATGGAGCGCATGCGGCAGGTAGAGCTCCACCCCTACGCCTACCTCATAGAGCGTGGTCTCGACGCCGTCATGGTGGCTCACTGTCTCTATCCGCAGATAGATGACAAGATCTCCACGGTGTCCCGGCCAATTGTCACAGACATTCTTCGCGGCGAGCTCGGCTTCGAGGGGCTTATCACCACCGACAGCATGACCATGGGAGCCCTCATCGATCAGTACGGTGTGGGAGAGGCCTGCGCCCGGGCGCTTGCGGCCGGCGCGGATACGGTGCTCATGAAGGCGGAGAACCAGTGGCGCGGTGAGATGTTCTACACCATCGAACAGTGGGTCGATTCGGGCCGCATCGCCGCTGACGAGCTCGACGCGAAAGTTCGACGCATCCTCAACCTGAAGTACGACTACGGGCTCTTCGACACCATGGGTATGGTCGACTCGGAGCGCGCCGCCGAGCCCTACAGCGATCCGGTGATCCTCAGCACCGCCCGGGAAGCGGCCCGCTCGGCGTCCATCATCGTGAAGGACGAGCTCGGTGCGATCCCGCTGGATCCTGAGAAACGCGTGCTTCTCATCAACCAGCAGAACGCCGTCAAAAGCGGGAACGACGAGTGGGACCACCCCGGCCTCTTCCAGGAGCTCCTCGAAGCGGGGCTCCCGGGCCTGCAGACCATCGAGGTCCAGTTCGGTCACGAGGAGATGGACGGACGGTCCATAGACCGGATCCTCGCCCGCGACGACTTCGACCTCATCATCGCCACGAACTTCTACGACCGGCAGTTCGAGCCGCAGCGATACGTCGCCGACCTCGTATCCCGAGGCCTTCCGGTGCTGCTCGTAACCAACACACCCTACCGGATCAAGGAGGTCGGGGGCATGCTCGAGGAGGCGCCGTCGATTCTCCTGAGCATGAATCTCACACCCCACGGACTTCGCATGATGCGGGATATCATCCTCGGCCGTGAGGTTCCCGCAGGCAGGTGGCCCCTTTCCAACTACAACCCCGCGGGCCTGCCGGTGGTCGAGTACCGATTCTGAGGCGAGGAGAACGATATGCAGCCAGTACCGATTGCCACCCCCCACGACTTTGGCTCCGCATCCGAGACCGGCTGGACCCGGGCGCACTGGCTCGAGATGTTTGCAGAGCTCATCGTGCCCATCATCGACAACGCCTCGCCCGGGAAGGCGCGGCAGATCATTCCGGGGCAGCGCAGTCACCACGGTCGGCTCGCCGATGAGCTCGAAGGATTCACCCGCTCTTTCATTATGGCCGGGCCCTGGTTGGCTACCACCGAGTGCCCGGAGGTGCATGCAAGCCGCGGCACGCGAAACGTCGCCGCCTTCTACCGCGAGGGCATCCTCGCCGGGACCGACCCGGAACATGAAGAGTACTGGGGCGACATCACCGACTACGCGCAGCATCTCGTGGAGATGGCATCCCTCGCATGGTCACTCTACCTCTCGCGACGGTGGATCTGGGACACCTACTCCGAGGCGGAGAAGCAGCAGGTCGCGGACTATCTCTACCAGTGCACGACGGTGGAGTATCATCAGAACAACTGGCTTCTCTTCAATGTCGTGACGAACGCCGTGCTCAAGCGCCTGGAGATGCCCTACCGGCAGGACCAGATCGATGAGAACATCGACGCCTGCGAGGTGATGTACCTCGGCTCGGGCTGGTACCGCGACGGCAGTGTGAATCGCCTCGACTACTACAACGCCTGGGCCTTTCACTACTACTACCTCATCTGGTCCATCCTGGACGGAGAGAGTAAGCCCGATGTGGCGGCGCGGCACAGAGAGCGGGTGGCACTCCTGGCCGAGCAGATGCCCTATTTCCTGGCCGCCGACGGGAGCGCGCCCATCTTCGGCCGCTCGATGATCTACCGCTTCGGGTATCTTGCGCCGCTCGTCCTCGGCGCCTCGATTGACGCCATCGGAGTCCCGGCCGGGCTCCTGCGAACGGTGTGCAACGCGACGATGCGATTCTTTGCCGAGCAGCCCATCCTGACCGACGACGGTTTCCTCGGCATGGGCTACATCCGGCCCAACGAGAGTATCCTCGAGCACTACAGCTGCGGCGGCTCGCCCTACTGGGCGGCAAAGGCCTTCAACGCCCTGCTCATTCCGGCGAACGATTCGTTCTGGACGGCGCCTGAGGAGCCCCTGCCGATCCGCGAGCGCTCCTTTGCGCGGCCCCTTGACGATGCGGGGCTGCTGCTCCTCGGTTCACGGGACGACGGGCAGGTGCAGCTCGTGAACCAGAAGTCCTACCACGATCTTCCGGAGTACAACGCGAAGTACACCAACTTCGCCTACTCGACGCACTTTCCGTACGAGTCGCGGCCGATCTACGGCTCCATCGCGCCGGACAACGCGCTTCAGTTCTCAGCGGACGGCATCCTCTACTACCAGCGCTGGGAGATGGAGCATCTGGGCGTGTCGGAGCTTCACAGCGCCGCGCGCTACCCTCTTCACGAGGCCGACCCGGAGGGAACGGCCACCACGACTATCCTGGCCCGAAGCGGCGTGCTCGTGCTCGTCCACCGGGTGGCCCCGACGAAGCCGTTGTGGTTTCGCGAGGGCGGGTTCCCGCTGGCCTGGGAGGCGGGGACTCCGCAGATCAGCGCCGGTCCCGACTGGTGCGCCGCAGCAGTTGACAGACGGGCCAGCCTGATTGCGAATCTCGCAGGCTACGATCGCGTGGAGGCTCCACGGCCATACGGGCTCGACACCCAGGGGACGAATGTCCGCTATCCCTTCAGCGTGATCCCGCAGCTCACCCTCAGGCGGACCTCTGCGGAACCGATTGTCCTCGTCTCTCTTGTGGCAGGCCACGGGGACGGCGTGCGGCCGGAGCAGATGCGCGGCACGGTTGCAGGTGTAACCGTCGACGACGCCGTAGTCACGGTGCGCTACGCCGACGGGGCCGAGGCGCACGTGGAGCCGGGGTCGGGCCGGGTGGAGTGGCGGACCGGCGCCCCGGCAGTGCACGCCGGCGGCGGGAAACGCGCCGGCAGCCGGTCACGCGATGTGGTCGATGCTCGATAGGTCCACCGGGTTCTCGAACGGCGCTCCGGTGGCCCAGTTCCTGACCTCCCGGACGCAGTAGGCGCCGAGCCGGTGGATCTCATTTCCCATTGACCCGGCGATGTGCGGCGTCAACACGCAGTTCGGCAGTTCGAAGAACGGGTGATCGGTCGGCGGCGGCTCCTCTTCGGTGACATCCACGAATGCGGTGATATCTCCCTTCCTGAGCCGGGCGGCCAGTGCCTCCTCGTCCACCAGACCGCCCCGGGCGGTGTTGATGAACCGTGCCCCGGGCTTGAGCAGTTCCAGGGCCCGCCGGTCGATCAGATTCCGGTTCTGCGGGGTATTGGCGTGGTGGAGTGTCACGACGTCGCAGTTCGCCATGATCTCCTCGAGGGAGGAAAGACGCACCCCGAGCTCCCGCGCCTCCTCTTCGGTCACGAACGGGTCCTCGAGGCAAACCTCCAACTCGAAGGGACGAAGTAACGTGATGAGCCTTCGGCTTATCCGTCCGTAGCCGAGGATGCCCACCCGCGAGCCGTAGTATCCGCCTTCGAAGCCGCCGGGATCACGATGCCAGGCGGAACCGCCTTCGGTGAGAAACCGGGTGTGGTAGGAAAAGACGTTCTTGAGCGAGGTGAGGATGAGGCCGAGGACGAACTCCGCGACGGGGCGTGCGTTCTCTTCGACGGCGGAACAGACCGTGATGCCCCGCCGTGGGATTTCATCGGTATAGAAGGTCTTTATCGAGCCGCCGGCATAGACGATGAGCTCGAGCTCCGGGCAGCTGTCGAGGAGCCGCGGGGTGAGCCGTGCCGGGCTCCACGACCCAATGAGCACCCGTGCATCGCGGATGGCCCGCCGGACGGAGCGCCCGTCGAGCCGCTCGGGAATGCGGTCGACGTCGAGGTCGACATACGCGGAGAGCTCCGCGAGGTGATCGTCGGTGAAGGCGTCGAAGAAACGGCGGCGGCGACTGAAGACGCCGGC
>CAYOFA010000111.1:1214-10781 GCA_964402885.1 uncultured Spirochaetaceae bacterium | reverse complement strand
ACTACCCGCTGCCGAAGTCCTCTTCCGGTGGCAGCCAGTCGTCGATGTTGCGGATGATCCGCGGCACGAGGGCGTAGCTTCGGATCTCGAGTCCCTCGATTCCGCCGAGGGTGTCCTTGAGGAAGCTCTGCATGGAGTCCACGTCGGGGAACCGCGCCTCGATGGAGTATTCGTCCGAACCCTGTCCGGTCGCCAGATAGGTAATCGGCGGCATTTCCTGGAGCTTTGCGATGATCTCCGCCTGACGATCGCCCTCCACACTCAGAAGCGCATCGATGGAGACCACATAGCCGAACACCAGCGGGTCGACCACGGCCCGCAGGCGAATTGCTCCGGTCTCCACGAGGCGCTCGATGCGCTTCCGAATGGTACGCTGGTTCGCGCCGGTTTCCCGCTCGATCTCGGAGGCGGACATACGGGCATCGCGGTTGAGGCAGGTGATGATGCGGTAGTCCAGCTCGTCGAACGGCGGCGACAACGGCTTGCGCCTCATGATGCGGCCTCCTGCGGCACGGGTTCCCGCCCGGATGACCGGCGGGAGAAGATCAGCGACACCGCCACCATGGCGACGAGGTTCGCGATGGGGGCTACGACGGTGTAGATGTACCAGTTTGCCGGATACATCACCGTTTCGAAACCCCAACCCTCGAGAATTCCGGCAAGAATCACCCGCACGAACACACCGGTCGCCACGCCCGCGAAGAAGCCCGCATCATTCGCGCGCTTCCAGTAGATGCCGAGGGTCAGCGGTACGAAGAGCCCGGCAAGCAGGGTGTCGAAGCCGAAGTTCATCAGCAGGAACACGAAGGGATAGTTGATGCCGATCAGCGTCGTCACGACGGCGAAAGCGACCACGACGACGCGCCCGATGAGCACCACCCGCTTCTCAGGCAGGCTTGCGCGAAAGGAGTCCCGGAGAATGTTCTTCGTGAAGAGCGTCGAGAGCGCGAGGAGCGCCCCGTCGGTACTCGACATGACGGCAGCGAGGATGGCTGCAACGAAGAGCACGGCCGCCGGCAGGGGAAAGAGCTTCATCACCATGACCGGCATGATGAGCTCGGGGTCGTTCGCGATGTCCGCGCGGGAGATGATGCCCTCGGCAAGCATCGTCGCGCCGACGAGCCCGAGCACGATCAGAAGCGACCCGAAGATCCAGTACACCAGGCCCGCACTGATGGACGCGTTCCGCACCTGCCGATCGCCCTTCCCCGATTGGGCGACCTGGGTGATGTCGGGACTCGCGATGGAGCCGAACCCGATGATGATCCAGCCCGCGATCCACGGTAACCACCGCACACCGAACCCGGTGCCCGCCGCCTTCGTCGGGAAGAAGGAGATCATGTCCTTCGGCAGGGTTTCGGTAACCGTCTCCCACCCGCCCACGGCGCTCAGGCCGAGGGGAACCGCCACGATGATGCCGATAAGGATCAGCAGAATCTGCACGAAGTCGGTCAGGGCAACCGACCACAAGCCTCCGGCAACGGTGTAGATCACCACGAGCGCCATGCCGATCCAGATCGACAGCTCGTACGGCCAGCCGAGCACAGCCACGAAGACCTTGCCGATGACGACCACCTGCGCGGCCACCCAGAAGATCCACCCGAGCATCATGACGATGGTCGAAAGCAGCCCGCTCGGCCGGCCGAAGCGGGCGGTGAAGTAGTCGGCAAGGGTGACACCACCCATTTTGCGAATGGGACCGAAATAGAAGAGGCCCGCAAGTATCAGACAGAGGCCGGCCCCGTAGGGATCCGGGATCACGCCCCAGGCCTCGGTCGTGCTCCAGATGCCGAGGTCGAGCGTCGTGCCCGTCGTTCCGATTACCGTTCCCCCGCCGAACCACAGCCCGGCGAAGGTGAAGGCCAGAAGCCAGAACGGCATCTTGCGCCCGGCCACCATGAAGTCGCTCGCGTTCTCGATCTTGCGCGATGCGAGCAGGCTTATGATGATGAGCATCGAGATGTAGAGGGTCAGTCCGAACAGGTACCAGTTCATAGGGTCGCTCTCAGTCCTTTCCGTGCCGGGGCGTCAGCGGCCCCCCGACGCCCCCGCGGCGGCGGCGTCGTCGGGGGCGGCGGCGCCGTTACTGCTGCGGCGCCGGCTGCTGTTGCGTGATGCAGTGAATATTACCACCTCCAAGGAGTATTTCGCGAGCAGGCACCCCCACGACTTCGCGGCCCGGGAAGAGCTCGCCGAGCGTGTGCAACGCCTCCTCGTCATGTCGGTCCCCGAAGGTGGGCACGACCAGGCCGCCGTTGGCGATGTAGAAGTTGATGTAAGACCCGGCGAGGCGATCGCCCTCCTCCCGCGGCAGAGTACCCTCGATGGCGTCCACGCCCTCGCTTTCCTCCTTCGTTATCAGGATCGGATCGGGAACGTGGATCTTGTGCACCTCGAGCTTTCGGCCTCGTGCGTCCGTCGCCGCCTCGAGGCGCTCGATAGCCCGCGCCGAGATCTCGTACTGGGGATCCGACTCGTCGTCGGTCCAGGCCAGGGCCACGACGCCGGGGCGTACGAAGCAGGCGATGTTGTCGATGTGGCCGTTGGTCTCGTCGTTGTAGATGCCCGCCGGCAGCCAGATGATCGTCTCCACTCCGGTGTACTCGCGCAGACGCTCCTCTATCTCCTCGCGTGAGAGGTGCGGGTTTCGCCCCTCACTCAGCAGGCACTCCTCGGTGGTCAGGAGGGTGCCCTCTCCGTCGGTGTGGATGGAGCCACCCTCGAGAACGAAGTCCTGCGGCTTGTAGCGATCGGCGCCTTCGATTTCCAGCACCTTCCGGGCCACGGCGTCGTCCTTGTCCCAGGGGAAATAGAGCCCGTCGACGAGCCCACCCCAGGCGTTGAAGTCCCAGTCCACGCCGCGAACGGAGCCTGCGGGGCCGACCACGAAGGTCGGCCCGCAGTCTCTCATCCAGCTGTCGTCGCAGGAGATCTCCACAACCCTCACACGCGGGTCGAGCATTCCGCGGGCGTTGTCGTACTGCCCCGCGGAGACACCCATCGTCACCGGCTCGAACTCGACGATGGCCTTCGCCACGTCTGCGAACACCCGCTGAGCGGGCTTCGCGCCGAGCCGCCAGTTGTCGCTGCGCTCGGGCCACAGCATCCAGCACCCCGCGTGCCTCTCGAACTCGCCGGGCATGCGGAAGCCGTCCCGGCGAGGTGTTGAATCCAATGTATGTGCCATCCGGTTCACTCCTTTCGACGACGCGTCCGGTCGACGCTTATGCGGTCGGTCCGCCGCCGCCGGCGGACGGCGCAGCAGCTCGAGCCGCCTTCCCGTCCTTTGCCACCTTCAGCAGCCACTCGCCAACGAGAATCGTGAGCACGACCCCGATGAGCACGGGTGCGGCGAATGCCCAGTCGACGGGCTGGCCGGGGACCCACACGAAGAACACGATGCCCTGCACGATGAAGATCTCACACACGATGGCGATGAGGCGCGCAAACCCCATGCCGCCGGGCACCCGATAGGGTCGCTCGGTGTCCGGATCGATCCGCCGCAGCTTGAGGAACGCCGGGAAAATCGCCAGATAGGGCATGAGAAAGACCATTGAGCTGAAGGCAAACAGCGTCCAGAAGAGATCCTCTGAGTCCGCCGCCATGAATCCGTAAACGATGAGGACGACGGTGGACACGATGCCGGTGATCACGAAGGCGCTTGCCGGGGTCTTGTTGACCTTGTGAAGCTTGCCGAAGATCGGCGGGAGCTCGTGCTCCATCGCGGCCTCCGCTGCAGCCCGGTTCGCTCCCATGGTCCAGGTGACCATATTGGCGAAGAAACTGTAGAGAGCGCCCACACCGAGGATCACCACGACCGCGCCGCCGGCGCCGCTCGTGCCGAAGAGGATCCTGAGGGTATCGATGATGCCGCTCACCAGACCCAGGTCCTCGAGGGGGATGGCCATGAGCATGCCGATGGTACCGATGAGGTAAAAGGCAGCGATGAGCACGCCGGAGGTGATGATGGCCCGGGGGATGTCCTTGCCGGGGTTCTCCATCTCCTCACCCGCGCCGCTCATCAGCTCGAAGCCCATGAAGTTGTACACGATGACCGGCAGGAAGAAGAGGCCGGCATCCCACTTGGGCATGATAGCACTCATGGAGAGATCGTTGGCGATGCCGTTCTTTCCGACATAGAAGAACGCCGCGCCGCCGATGAGGACCATGAGCAGTGCCTTTACCGCCGCGCCGATGTTCGGGATCCACTTCCCGGTGTCGGTCTTGATGATACCGACGATGACCGTGAGCCATGTCATGATCAGGCCGAGGGCAATCTGGACGACCAGGCTCATCTCCGGCCAGAACAGGGTCGCAAACATGCCGGCAAACAACGCGTAGACAGAGGGCATCCACAGCGCTACGTTGATCCAGTACAGCCAGGTCGTGCGCGCGGCCCACTTCTCGCCGAAAGCCTTCTTGACCCACACGTAGAGCCCGCCCTGCTCGGGGTAGGTGCTACCGAGCTCCGCGGTGATCAACGCGTAGGGAACGAAAAAGAGTACCAGCGTGATGATCCACCACGAGATACTCGAGGGACCGATCGCCGCCGAAGGGGCGAGCGTATCGATAACCAGAATGGCACACACCGTGAACAGTGTGAGGTCCAGCCCTTTGAGAACCTTCTTGTAGGTAGGTTTCTCGTGTTCGTGAGCGTCCGACATCTCCGTATCCTCCTGCAGTCTGATGATGGCCGGCGCGGGGCGCCGACCCCCGTTGAATCCATGTTCCTTCGGGCCGATGGGCCCAGCCGGGCCCGGGCCCGCGCGCTATTGTCCGAGCCGATCGGCCAGAAACGCCTCGACCTCACCCGAGACCTGCGCCGTGAGCTCCGGCGTTGCCTTCTTCAGGTGCGGATAGGCGAAATACACCAACAGTCCCTTCTGGGCGGTCAGGCGGTTCTCCGCCTCGTCGAAAATGACCGACTGCGGCGAGTCCATGACCTCGTCCACGACTTCCACACCGCGCGAGGCGGGCAGACAGTGCATGAACTTCGCGTGCGCCGGGGCTTTCGCCATGAGATCGGGAGTCACCTGGTAGGTGGGCATGAACGCAGCCTTTCGCTCCTCGGCCTCATCCTCCTGGTCCACCCACCACCACAGGTCGGTGTAGACGAAGTCCGCGTCGCGGACGGCGGCGGTGACGTCGTCGGTGACCGTAACGCTTCCGCCGTAGAGCTCGTTGTTGGCCTTCGCGATGTCCACCCATTCCTTCGGGGACTGGTACTTCTTCGGTGCCGCATGGGTGAAATGCATACCCATCCGGGTGGTCATATGCATGAGCGAGCTGCACACGTTCGTCCGGTCGCCGATGAAGGTCACCCGAACATCACTGAGCTCCTTGCCCGCCGGCATGTGCTCGCGCATCGTGATGACATCGGCTATGACCTGGGTCGGGTGGTTGTAATCGGTGAGCCCGTTTATCACCGGCACCTCCGCGTAGGCGGCGAGGTCGGTGACTGTCTTGTGTTTGAGCGCCCGGCACATGAGCACGTCGACCATGCGCGAGAGCACCTTTGCGGTGTCGTAGAGCGACTCACGTGCGCCGAGATGAATCTCACCCGGCTTGAGATAGAGCGCGTGGCCGCCGAGGTGCGTCATTGCCGACTCGAAAGAGACCCGGGTTCTGGTGGACGGTTCCTCGAAAATCATGCCGAGGTTTGCATCGGCAAGCAGCTTCGGGGTGTACCCGCGCTTATAAGCCGTTTTCAGTAGCACCGACAGGTCCATGATGTCGGTGAGCTCCTGCCTGGTGAAATCCTGCGTGTCGACAAAGTGTCTGAGCTCTGCCATATCCTTGCTCCTCGTACTTAGAATGGGGTGATGGTGGTCCCGGCGTTTCCGGCCAGGGCCTCTTTGAGGTTGTCAACGTCGGTAATGATGACGCGGTTATCCGCGTCGGCCTGGAGAAACTCGATGGCGGCGCGAATCTTCGGTCCCATCGAGCCCGCGGGGAACTGCCCCTTCTCGCTGTAGTAGCGGGCCTCGGCGAGGGTCATGTGATCGAGCCTGCGCTCGGTCGGGGTGCCGAAATCCAGCGTCACGCCGGGCACCCCCGTCACGATCGCCAGCGTCTTCGCGCCCACGGTCAGCGCGATACGCATGCTCGCGAGATCCTTGTCGATGACGCTGTCGACGCCCTCGATGGTGCCGTCCTTCTCCCGGTAGACGGGAATTCCTCCGCCTCCGCCGGTGATGCACAGATAGTTCTCCCGCAGAAGAAAGCGGATCGCCTCCTTCTCCACGAGGTCGACCGGGTACGGCGAGGCAACGTAGCGACGGTACCCCCGGTTCGCGTCCTCCTTGACGATCCAGCCGTTTTCCTCGGCAAGCTGCGTTGCCTGGGCCTCATCGTAGAACGGGCCGATCGGCTTTGTCGGATCCTGCAGGGCGGGGTCCTTGCTGTCGACGAGCATCTGCACGGGGACGGTCACAACGTTCCGCCAGATGCCGCGCCGGATCATGATGTTCTGCAGATTCTGCTCGATCATGTAGCCCATCGATCCGCAGGTCATCGCATCCGCCACGCCGAGCGGTGTCTCCGGGACCACGCCGCGCGCCTTGTCCACCATCAGCATGATGCTTCCCACCTGCGGGCCGTTTCCGTGCGTGACGACGAAGTTGTACCCCTGTTCGATCAGGTCCACCACCGGCTCCATGGAGCGGTACGTGCGATCCCACTGCGTGTAGAAGTTTCCGTCGTCGCCCTTTTCGATGATTGCGTTCCCGCCGAGGGCGAGCACGATGAGATTATGCGTGGCGTCGGGCGATTTGTGATTGCGGTTCACGGGTCATTCCTCCCACAAACGTTACCGGAACGGTACATGACGTGCCGAATACACTATGTATACTTCCGATTCGGTATTAAACATTGACGTGAGAGTATTTTGATGCACCGAATTTGTCAAGCGCGTGGCATATAAAAGTTAAATTATTACCGAAAACTCATGCTTGACAGGGCGGTGAAACCGTAAGAAGGTGAGTCCACATATCGCAATTTGTAGGAGGAGGTATCGCGCATGGAAACAGTGAATGCCGTCATCGGGGCGATCGGGTCGTTCGCGTGGGGACCGATCATGATCACAGCTCTGTTCGCCACCGGCCTGGTTCTTTCGGTAGGTACGCGCATCGTACAGTATCGGAGACTGGGTTACGCCTTCAAACTTCTGTTCAAGAAGTCGGAGGGCGAGGGAGACATCAGTCCCTTTGCAGCGCTGATGACCTCGCTGTCCGCAACGATCGGCACCGGTAACATCGCCGGTGTCGCCACCGCCATCGCGGCCGGAGGGCCCGGCGCCGTGTTCTGGATGTGGATCACCGCCGTTCTCGGCGGCGCCACCAAGTTCGGCGAGGCGGTCCTTGCCATCAAGTACCGCGTAACGGACGAAGCCGGAGAGAAGTCCGGCGGACCGATGCATTATGCGAGCCGCGGCATGGAGGAACGCTACGGGGGCAACTGGAAGTGGCTCGGCGCCGCCTTCGCCCTCTTTGCCTTCATCGCATCCGTGGGCATCGGCAACATGGTGCAGTCCAACCAGGTTGCGCAGTCCGTCGAGCAGACCCTCGGCGTTCCGGTGTGGATTACCGGCCTCATCCTGGCCATCCTCGTGGGTCTTGTCATCATCGGCGGTATCAAGACCATCGCAAGTGTCGCCGAGCGCATCGTGCCAGTAATGGCGGTCATCTACGTCATCGGCTCGCTCATCATCATCTTCGTGAACTACGCGGCGCTTGGTGAGGCCTTCGGCTGGATCTTCGGCAACGCCTTCTCCGGCAAGGCCGTGGGTGGAGGCCTCCTCGGAACGGTCATCCGCTACGGCGTCGCCCGGGGCGTCTTCAGTAATGAAGCAGGCCTCGGAAGCGCACCGATTGCCCACGCGGCAAGCCGCACCAACGATCCGGTCCGCCAGGGCATCATCGCAAGCCTCGGGTCGTTCATAGATACCATCGTGATCTGTACCATGACCGCGCTGGTTATCCTCACGAGCCGCGTGCTCACCATGCCGAACGGGGTGATGGAAATCGCAAGCGGCCTCGACGGCTCGCAGCTCACGACCGCCGCATACGGTGCACAGCTTCCCGGCTTCGGGAACTTCATCGTCACCTTCGGCCTGATCTTCTTCGCCTTCTCGACCATGCTGACCTGGTACTTCTACGGCTTCAAGTCGCTGGAGTACCTCGCCGGCCGCCGGATTGCCGAGTTCTACAAGTGGGTGTGGGTCATCCTCGCGTTCGTGGGATCCATCTCGACCCTGCAGTTCGTCTTCAGCTTCTCGGATGCCTTCAACGGTCTGATGGCTCTGCCGAACCTCATTGCGCTGCTCGCGCTGAGCGGTGTCGTCTTCAAGGCGCTCAGGGAGTATGAGCAGAAGCCTGCCGAATAGGCGGGGACGATGAGCGACCTTCCCGCACGTCGAACAAGGGCATACGTCGACCTCGACGCCCTTGCCGCGAACCTGGCTGCGCTTCGCGCGCAGTCAGGTGGTGCGGGAGTCGTTCTACCGGTGAAGGCCGACGCCTATGGTCACGGCCAGGCGCCGGTCGCCCGCCGGGCGGTCTCCGAAGGCGTTGCGATGCTCGCGGTCGCGAATGCCCAGGAGCTTGCCGCACTGCGTGCCGCCGGTATCGGTCATCCCACCCTGGTTCTCGAAGACCTTTTCGAGGACGAGCTCCCCGCCGCCGTTTCCGACCCCGAAGCCAGATTCAACGTCTCGAGCCACGCCTACGCACGTCTGCTCTCCGCTGCCGCCGAAGCTGCCCGAGCCACGGCCCGCGTCCACGTCAACATCGACACCGGCATGGGCCGCATGGGACTGCTGAGCGACACACCGGTGGAGGACGTGAGGACCATCGCGGGCCTTCCGGGGCTCGAGGTGGAAGGCGTGTACAGTCACTTCCCGGACAGCGACGAGGAGGACCTGCTGGCGGCACGCCGCCAGCTCGAGCGCTTCGGCGAGATCGTCCGCGATATCGAGCGGGGGGGAGTGCCCGTGCGCTTTCGCCACGTGGCGAACAGCGCGGCGGTCATGGTCTTCGGACCCGAGGCGGCCTTCGACCTCGTCCGTCCCGGGGTCTCGGCCTACGGCATGTATCCGAGCACCGAGGTGTCAGAGCGCATGCGCGGTTTGGTGGATCTCCGCCCCTGCATGACGGTGGTGAGCGCGCTCGCGAAAGTTACCACCTACGACCGGGAGTGGACGGTGGGATACGGCAGAAGCTATCGGGTGGGCCCCGGAAGCCGTATCGGTGTGGTTCCGGTAGGCTACGGCGACGGCTACCGCCGGGCTCTCTCCAACTGCGGGACCGCCCTGGTCCACGGCACCCGGGTGCCGGTGTGTGGCCGCGTGTCGATGGACATGATCACTCTCGACCTCACCGAGCTCCCCGAGGAGCCTTCGGTCGGTGATGAAGTCGTGCTTCTCGGCCGGCAGGAGTGGCGAAGCAGCAAAACCGCGTCCCGTGAGGAAGACATCCTCGCCGAGGAAATGGCGGAGACCATCGACACCATCAGCTACGAGATCACCTGCGGCTTCACGCCGCGGATACCGCGGATCTATCGCGGCGCCGG
>CAYOFA010000111.1:0-1114 GCA_964402885.1 uncultured Spirochaetaceae bacterium | reverse complement strand
GCCCGCGCCTTGTGCACGGCCTGCGTCTCCCCTATGATCAATGCATGATCGACATTGACCACCGAAGAGTCCTCCTTGTAAGCGGAAGCCCGCGAAAGAACGGAAACACCGACCGGCTGCTCCACGAGATCGAGCGCGCCCTCGGCGAGCGCGGCGTGGCAACCACGTTCGCGGCGTTGCGCGATTACTCGATTCACTCCTGCACCGGCTGCGAGCGCTGCCGTGTGGACGAGACCTGCACCGAGTTCTACGACGGCATGCACCTCCTCTATCCGCTCATAGAGCAGTCCGCAGGGCTCGTGGTCGGCTCTCCCACCTACAACTACAACATCACCCCGGAGATGAAGTGCTTCATCGACCGCTTCTACCCCTACTTCCACTTCGGGAAGGAGAGGCCGGGCCCGTACTCGAGCAGGCTTGCCGGCACCGGGCGAAAGCTCGTGACGGTCGGGGTGTGCGAGCAGAATGAGGAAAGCGAGATGCGCTTCACCATGCCGGCCATGAGCGATGCGTTCGGCGCCATCGGGTACGAGGTTGTCGAAGAGCTCGCCGTGCTCGGCCACTTCGCGAAAGGATCGGTCGCAGGCGATGAGGAGGCATATGCACGCGCCGCGCGTGCCGGGGCTACCCTCGCCGACGCGCTGCAGCGGTGACCCGCGCGGTAGACAGCTTGACGCCGCGTCGCCGCCGGAATAGCATCAACCTCCAATGGACAAGAAGATACTCGCCGCGACCAGCGTCGGACACGCGCTCTGTCATATTTCGATGCTCACGTTGCCCGCGGTGCTCCTCCCGGTCTCCCAGGAGTACGGGCTGTCGATCACGCGGGTGACGGGCATCGGTACGATCGCCTATCTCCTCTTCGGGCTCGGTGCGCTTCCGGCCGGCGTGCTTGCGGGCATTACCAGCGCGAAGCTCGTGCTGATTCTCTTCTTCTTCGGCACCGCGGCATCCGCTCTGGTGGTGGCTCTCGCGCCGACCTTCACGGTCTTCGTCATCGGGATGGCATTACTCGGCCTGGTATCGAGCATATATCACGTTGCCGGGCCCACCCTGATCTCGCACTTCTCCGGCAGGACCGGCCGCTCCTATGGTGTCCACGGGGTCGCGGGAA
>CAYOFA010000110.1:8030-10893 GCA_964402885.1 uncultured Spirochaetaceae bacterium | reverse complement strand
TGAGCGTGGCCGCAGAACGGATCCTTCTGAAGAACTGCTATCATCTCGTCACCGGCGCCGACGATCCGGGCCGCGGCGGCGTAGATGTGCTCATCGAGGGTAATCGCATCGCCGCCATCGGGGCGGGACTGGCGGACGCCGCCGGGGCCGCGGCGACCAGGGTGATCGATGCCTCCCGCCACGTCGTCGTGCCGGGCTTCGTGAACACGCATCATCACTTCTACCAGACCCTCACCCGCAACCTCCCGGCGGTGCAGGACGCAGAGCTCTTTCCGTGGCTTCAGTACCTCTACGAGGTCTGGAAGTACGTCGACGAGGACGCCGTCTACTGGTCCACGGCTCTGGCCACCGCGGAGCTCCTCAAAACCGGATGCACCACGAGCACCGACCATCACTATCTCTATCCCGACGGGATTGCCGCCGACATCATGGCGGTGCAGTTCGCCGCGGCCGCCGACACGGGCATCCGGTTCGTTCCCACCCGCGGCTCGATGAGCCGCTCCCGGAAGGACGGCGGCCTGCCGCCGGATTCGGTGGTACAGGACGAGGAGCGGATCCTCGCGGATTCCGAGCGGGTGATAGCTGAGTTCCACGATCCGGGCGAGCTCGCCATGCGGAAGGTTGCCCTCGCGCCCTGCAGCCCGTTTTCGGTCTCCGAGGAGTCGATGCGGGAGACCGCCGCGCTTGCCCGGCGCTACGGGGTGCGGCTGCACACGCATCTCGCCGAAACCGAGGACGAGAACGAGTTCTGCCTCAATCAGCTCGGGCGGCGGCCCCTCGAGGTCATGGAAGACTGTGACTTCGTGGGACCCGACGTCTGGTTCGCCCACGGTATCCATTTCAACGACGGGGAGCTCGACCGGCTTGCGGAGACCGGCTGCGGCATCGCCCATTGTCCGACCTCGAACATGCGCCTCGGCTCCGGGGTGTGCCGGGTGCCGGAGATGACCGACCGGGGGATCACCGTCGGCCTGGCCGTCGACGGCAGCGCCTCCAACGATTCCTCGGATATGCTTGGAGAGCTTCGAAACGCCCTGTTGCTGCAGCGGGTTGCCCGGGGTGCCGATGCCCTCGGAGCCCGGGACGTTCTGCGGATGGCAACGGAGAACGGGGCGACCCTGCTCGGGGTGAGCGGGGTCGGGACGCTCTCGGTGGGCGGCGGCGCGGACCTTGCGCTCTTCGACGTGCACAAAATGGAGTACGCCGGCGCGCTCTCCGATCCGCTGGCGGCGCTCGTATTCTCGGGCTACAATCATGGTGCCGACTACACCATCGTCAACGGCCACGTCGCGGTCGAGAACGGCCGGCTTGTCGGAATCGATGAAGAGCGGCTTTTCGAGCGGGCCAATGCCGCGGCATGGCGTCTGTACGAAAAGGCCGGGGTGATATGAAGCTGCACTGCTTCACGGGAGACACGGTATGATAACGGATTTCAAGCGGGCTACTTCGGTGGAAGAGGCCGTTTCCCTGCACGAGCGGGGGTATGTCTACCTGGCCGGTGGAACGCAGGTCAACAACGCCGCCGCGGCCGGGCGCGGCGAGGCGCCCGAGCGGGTGGTGAGCCTCGACGATCTCGACCTCGGTGGCATCGATGCCGGCGCCGACGGGTACGTCGTCGGTGCCGGGGTGACGCTGCAGGAGCTCTCCGATCATGCCGGGCTGCCGGCGGCACTGAGCCGGGCGGCGGGGTTCATCCCGACGCGGAGCGTTCGAAACATCGCAACCATCGGGGGAAACGTCGGCGCCGGCCGGCCGGACTCCTATCTGATTCCCGTCCTCATCGCCCTCGAGGCGCAGGCGGAGACGAGCGACGGCACGGTGTCGGTGGAGGACTACGTGGCCGGTGGCCGGGAGACGCTGATTCTGCGCTTCCATATCCCGACGGTCGAAGGGGTCTGCAGGGCGGTCAAGGAGTCCCGCTCGCACCTCGCACTCCCCGTGGTAAGTGCCGCGGTGAAGATCGTCCCGGGCGAGCCGGGCGGCGGGAACCAGGGCGCCGGCGGCGGGACCGGGGGCGGTACTGGTGGCCCCGGCGCCATCCGACGGGCGGTGGTCGCCGCCGGCTGCGTCGCCGAGCGTCCGGTCCGACTGTCGAGTGTGGAGGCGGGGATCGTCTCCGGAGAGCTCAGAGAGCGCGAAGCCCTCGAGAAGGCCGTCGCCGAGTCGGTGAGCCCGAAGGCCGATATCCTCGGCAGCGTCGAGTTCAAGCGCTACCTCAACTCGGTGGTCATTACCGACTGTATTCTGGCCTGCATCGGGGAGGTATCCTCATGACCGTATCATTCAGCCTCAACGGCAGGAACGTACAGGCGGAGGCTGCGCCCGGCGAGCGGGCGCAGGCTCTTCTGAAGCGACTCGGTATTCCGTCTGTGAGGAACTCCGACGACGGCTTCGGTTTCGCCGGTTCCGACGCGATTCTCCTCGACGACAGGGTGGTGGGGGCGAACCTCCTTCTTGCCCCGCAGCTCGAGGGCCGGAAGGTCCGGACCATCGAATCCCTCCGCAGCGGTCGCACCCTCGGGATCGTCGAGCAGGCCCTGGTGGAAACCGGCTGCGTGCAGTCCGGCTACAACGCCCCGGCCGCCGCGCTGATGATCTCCGAGCTCCTGCAGCGCGACCCCGATCCCGATCGGGAGGCAATCAAGGACGCCCTGTCCCCGCTCTTCAATCGGGCCATGGGGTACCGGCAGTTCTTCGATGCGGTGGCGCTGGCAGCGGCCCGGATGAAGGATCCCGATTTCCGCCCGGACACGCAGATCCCGTCCTTCGGGGCGGAGTACGACGTGGTCGGGAAGCCCGGGCCGAAGAAAGACTCCGCCCGCATGGTTGCCGGGGAGAAGGTCTACGTGGAAGACCGCGTGGA
>CAYOFA010000110.1:4942-7930 GCA_964402885.1 uncultured Spirochaetaceae bacterium | reverse complement strand
CTGGAGATGCACACCTGCTACGCGAAGGTGGAGGGCGACCGGCTCGTCATCCATGCGTCCACCCAGGTGCCCTATCACGTGCGGCGCATCGTCTCGACGCTCCTCGATCTGCCGGAGAACAAGGTGCGGGTCATCAAGGAGCGCGTCGGCGGAGGCTACGGCTCGAAGCAGGATGTGAACATCGAGGACCTCGTGGCATTCTGCGCCTGGAAGACCGGGCGGCCGGTGTTCCAGCAGTACACGAGGGAAGAGGAGTTCATCGCGAACTCCACCCGCAAGCCCATGCGGATCACGGTGAAGCTCGGGGCGAAGCGCGACGGGACCTTCACGGCGATGTACATGAAGGTGGAGTCAAACCAGGGAGCCTACGGCGCCCATGCGCTGACCGTTCCCATGAACGGGGTGTCCAAGAGCCTGCCGCTCTTCCTCTGTGACAACGCCGCCTTCGACGTCGTGGCCTATTACTCCAATCGCCCGCCCACCGGGGCCTACCAGGGCTACGGCGCTCCGAAAGCCAACTATGCCCTGCAGATGGCCGTGAAGGAGCTCGCAGAGGACCTCGGGATGGACCACCTGGAGCTGGTGGAAAAGAACCGGGTCAGCGAGGGGGCGATGCTCGAGATCCTCAAGTGCCTCGGCGAGGGACGCGAGGGGGCCGCCGCTCCGGCCGAGAGCTGCGGGCTCGGTCCAGCCCTCGAGCAGGGAGCGAGGATGATCAACTGGGGGAGGCGGGAAGAGTCGACGGACCCGGACGTGAAGATCGGCAAGGGGGTGGCCACGGTGCAGCAGGGCTCGGGCCTTCCGGGGCTCGACCACGCCACCGCCGCGGTGAAGATGCTCGGCGACGGGACCTTTCTCGTGCAGTCGGGAGGCGCCGACCTCGGCACCGGCCTCGACCTCGTGAGCGCCAAGATGACCGCGGAGGTGCTGAAGTGCGACATGGAGCGGATAACCGTGCAGTCCGGTGATACCGACATGGCGCCCTTCGATACCGGAGCCTATGCCTCCTCGGGGACCTACTTCTCCGGCGGGGCGGCCCGCAACGCGGCGGTCGGGATGGCCGATATGATCCGCGGGGCAGCGGGGGCCGTGCTCGGCGAGCCGGCCGAAGACATCGAGCTCGTCGCTCCGGGAATTGCCCGCGGAAAGCGCGGGGAGATCAGCTACACCGAGCTCGCCCGGCATACCCAGAGCGGTGAGGGAAGCGGTCAGCTCATCGCCTCCGCATCGTTCACCACCGACAAGTTTTCCTTTCCCTACGGTGCCCACTTCGCCCAGGTATCGGTGAACACCCGCACGGGAAAGGTCACCGTGGACAAGTACTACGCCCTCGAGGACTGCGGCACCCCGGTGAACCCGGAGTACGCCCTCGGCCAGATCTACGGCGCGGTGGTGAAGTCCATCGGGCATGCGCTCTATGAGGAGATGATCTTCGACTCAGACGGGCGGTGCCTTAATCCGGACCTGCGCAGTTACGGGGTTCCCATGATCGGGGACATACCCGACGAGTTCGAGGCGGTGCTCATCGAGACCGACGACCCCTACGGGCCCTTCGGGGCGAAGTCGGTTTCCGAGATAAGCGTAAACGGAGCGGCACCGGCCATCGGAAATGCCATCCACGATGCCGTGGGCGTGTGGATGCGCGGGTGGCCGTTTACCCCCGAGAAGATCCTGAAAGCCCTCGGCAGGATTCCCGAGCCCCGATAGACCGACGACCGGCGGGCTGAAGCCCGGGCGTAACACACACGAGATTGGAGCCGCGACGAATGGACATGAAGCAGCTGCAGGACAAACTCGCCCGTCTGGGCGAGGTCGACGCCTCATCGATGGTCGGAGACGACTTCCTCCTGACCTGGGAGAAGAGTGATGCGGAGCTCGAAGCGACGTTTCTCACCGCCGATATCCTCCGCGGCCTGCGGGAGGCGAACGTCTCGAGCCGACTCTTCGACTCGGGGCTGGCGATAAGCCTGTTTCGGGACAACTCGACCCGCACCCGGTTCAGCTTCGCCTCCGCCTGTAACCTCCTCGGACTGGAGGTCCAGGACCTCGATGAGGGCAAGAGCCAGATCGCCCACGGGGAGACGGTGCGGGAGACGGCGAACATGATCAGCTTCATGGCCGACGTCATCGGAATCCGCGACGACCTCTACATCGGCAAGGGGAACGCCTACATGCGGGAGGTGTCCCGGGCGGTGGCCGCCGGTCACCGTGACGGCGTGCTCGAGCAGCGCCCGACCCTCGTCAACCTCCAGTGTGACATCGACCATCCGACGCAGACGATGTCGGACACGCTCCATCTGATCAATCATTTCGGTGGTGCGGAGAACCTCAAAGGTCGAAAGATCGCCATGACCTGGGCCTACAGCCCCTCCTACGGAAAGCCGTTGTCCGTGCCCCAGGGGGTCATTGGGCTCATGACCCGCTTCGGCGCCGACGTCGTGCTTGCCCATCCCCCGGGCTACGAGGTCATGCCGGAGGTCGAGGAGGTCGCCCGCGGCAACGCGAGCCGCTCCGGCGGCGGGTTCACCCGGGTGGAGAGCATGGCCGAGGCCTTTGCCGATGCGGACGTGGTATATCCCAAGAGCTGGGCGCCGTTTGCCGCCATGGAGAAGCGCACCGCTCTCTTCGACACGGGCGACACCGATGGTATCCGGGCCCTCGAAGCGGAGCTTCTCGAGCAGAATGCGAAGCACGCCGACTGGGAAGCAGATGAGGAGCTCATGTCCCGCACCCGCGACGGGAAGGGGTTGTACCTGCACTGCCTGCCGGCGGACATAAGCGGGGTGAGCTGCGAGAGGGGCGAGGTGGCCGCCTCGGTCTTCGAGCGCTATCGGGTCCCGCTGTACAAGCAGGCAAGCTACAAGCCCTACATCATCGCCGCGATGATACTGCTTGCGAAGTTCGCGGACCCCGCGGGGACGCTTTCGGGGCTTCTCGAGGCGGGGCGAAAGCGCGTACGCTGAGCCGTCGGGGGCGCGACGCCGGGGC
>CAYOFA010000110.1:0-4842 GCA_964402885.1 uncultured Spirochaetaceae bacterium | reverse complement strand
GGTGCGACGCGGGTCGCGAAGCCGGCAATCTCCTCGATCACCTCGTCCCGATTGAGCTCGTTCACGAGCTCGTGGCGCGCTCCCGGATAGGTCTTCATCACCTTGTCCGACGCGGGCATGCGCTCGACCGCCCGACGGCTTGTCTCTGCATCCACGAAGGGGTCCGCCTCGCCGTGCAGGAAGAGCACCGGCATGGTGAGCTCGTCGATGTCCTCGTTGAATCGATCGAGGGCCACCACCTCGGCTTCCAGAAGCGGGCGCTTGTAGCCGCCGTGGTAGACCAGCGGATCCTCGGCGTAGCTTCGCACGGTCTCGGGATCCCGCGACATCCCCGCCGGATCGCTCGGCTCCTGCGGCAGCTTCGGGAGCGCCAGGACTTTCCGGGCCCAGTTCCACTCGCCGATCACCGCCCCGAGGAAACCCACCGCCGCCACCTCGTCCGGATAGCGCTCGGCGAAGCGGGCGGTGAGGAGCCCGCCCATGGAGTGGCCGATGACGATGAGGGGCAGACCGGGATACTCGGCCCCGGCAATCTCGCCGAGAGCGTGCAGGTCATCGACCACGTGCTCGAAGTCACGGATGAGCGCCCGCTCTCCGTCGCTGCGTCCGTGACCGACATGATCCGGTGCGTAGACCACCGCGCCGTCTGCGGTGAGCCGCTCCGCCACGTGCGCATAGCGCCCGCCGTGCTCGGCGTAGCCGTGGACGAGCATCACGATGCGACGTGCCGTCCCCTGTGGGTCCCACCGGCGGTAGAACACGTTTCCTTCGCTTCCCTCGAACGTTGCCTCGATCATCTTCGACTCCACGGGGGCAGTATAACACGAGACTTCAGTAACTGAACTCCAGCGTCAGATTCCAGAGGCCGCGATAGGTTCGCTCCCCGTCGGGAAGTGCGCGCTCGCCGATACCGCGGTAGCCCACCCGCCACAGCAGGGGCGAGGGCATGCGGAGTGCCGCCCCGAGGCTCCACTCCAGCCGGTGGTCCGACGCTTCGGACAACTCCGAGAGCGTCTCCACCGGGCGATTCTGCACCGTGTACGATCCGGCGCCGGCATCCAGCACCACCCGGTCTGCGATGCGCAGAAGGTACTCGACCTGAAGGTTCAGAAGCTGCTCGACGGCCGGACCCGCCCCGATACCCCGGGGAATCCGGTATCGAAGCAGGGTGAGCATGTCCATGCGGAGCGGGTCGGCGCGGCCTGCGGGGATGATCCAGGGATTTCGCATGCCGTGCACCGCTATCAAATCGTACCGGTGGAAGGAGTCGCCCTCACGAAATCCGCGGGACCAGTCCCAGCCGAGTCCCGCACCCAGCATATGCCGCTCGCCGCCTCCCGCCACGAGCACGTACTGATCGAAGATGTTCTCCGAGTCTCCCGTGGTGCGCCTGCTGCTGCTGTAGCGGGCGGCGGTCCGGAGGTAGAGGCGTTCCCAGGGCCATTCCGCGCGGAGGCCGATCTCCGCCTCGCTGGGGAGGGAGAGTCCCTCGGAGGAGAGTTCCACGGGCAGGGCGAGCCGCAGGGCGAAGCGGTCGCGGCTGGTGTGGTCGAAGAGTGCCGTGCGGACTGTCCTCGTCGGAACCGCGGGGGTGGCGGGATCGGGAAGCGTTGTCACCTGCGTGACATAGGCGATCTCGTCCTGGAATACCTGCGGTGGAGGAATGACGTGGGCGCCCCTGTACTCGCGGTACTGATGTGCGATCCCCGTGTCGGCGAACGCATCCCGGGATCGGTTGATACCGTCGTAGCGGGCAAGCTGCTCCCGGTCGCCGATGAGAAAGGAAGCCCGGAAGCCGCTGTCTCGAAGGGACGCCAGGGTCGTCGTGTCTACGGGGTAAGACGTGCGGGACCCGGCGATCACCGCCCCGGCAAAGAGCTCCGGATTGCGCACCGACAGCGCCCAGCTCAGATCTCCTCCCAGCGAGTATCCGCCGAGGTACACGCGCTGCGGGTCGGCGCTGTAGTTCTCGAGGACCGATTCGAGCTCGGTCAGCACCCGTTCCTCGTACCACTCGACGAAGGACCGAAAGTCCGGCAGGTAGTGATCCCGCGTCGGACGACCGGCAGGAAGGACGAGGATGAAGTCCTCCTGCCGCTGCGGGGCGAGGCCGAGATACGGCGCCACCCGCGCCGCCTCGAGGCCGGTGGGCGGCAGTACCACGAACACCGGGTATTCGCTCGTGCGGTTGTAGCCGACGGGGAGGATCACCTCCGCCCGACGCTCGAGATAGACGGGCTTTGCGTCGGCGGCAAACGCTTCCGCCGCGGGAAAGCATGCCGGAAGAAGCGCCAGGAGTAATACACGCAGGGAGCGGGGAATTCGGTTACGTCTCACGGCGTACGGGTGATCTCAGTCGGTTTTCCGTCCGTCGGGATGCTGGGAGCCTTTGACGGCGCCGGGTTCACCGGTGACGAAGTCGTTTTTCATGTAGTGGAGCACGTCCTCGGTCATGAGCACCTTGGCGACCGTGGCTCCGGCGACGGTCAACGCCGTTTCGTGATGCGCGGTAGCCGTGGCGACAGCATCCCTCACCACCACGACATCGTAGCCCCGGGAGTTTCCCGCGTAGGCGGTGGCAAGGATGCACTCGTCTGTCCAGAGACCGACGATCACGACGGTGTCGATACTGAGCGCTTTGAGTTTCTCGTCCAGGTATGAGGTGCCGTTCGGGTTGAAGGTCCAGAACATGTCCAGATGCTTGCCGTGGTAGAACCACCCGTCGGCGATCTCCTCCGCGGTGGGGGCGATTTCCGCCAGGGGCTCGAGGCCCTGTGCACCGGTGAAGACATAGGCGGCGTTTTCGGGGTCGTCAGGCCGCAGACCACGGGGGCCGTACCAGCGATCCGTGGCGTTCGATATTCCATCGTCGAATCTCCGGCTCCAGGCACTCCATGCGATGCAGACCCCGTCACTGCCGGAGCGGGCGGTGCGAAACGTATCCACCAATCTGGTTACGTTCGGCAGAATGCCGCCGGCATAGGGCCGGTATTCTTCCTGGCAGTCGTCCACGAGCAACGCGATCCGCCGCGGGCGATCCGCCAGCTCCCAGGATGCCCAGAACCCGAGGGGCGTCTCGTTCGGCCCGCCGGGGGTCTTGCTGTAGTTCTGCATTGGCTCGAGGGCCAGGTCCATATCGCGGAATCTGCAGGGTTGCTGCAGCGCTTCCCCGAGCGTTCGAATGGTGCTTCTGTCGTCCAGCATGCATCCTCCTCCGACAACCGACCCCATAAGCCTACACGTGTTCCCGGGAGGTGTACAAGTGCGCTCACTTAAGCGGGCACTTCCCGACGCTTCACGTCACTGCCGGTCTTCTTTGGAAAATCTTCGTTCGGGACGGGAAACCCGGGCAGGGAAACCATACCCCCGGAAGGGCCCTTTCGTTGGTGCGCCCCACGACGAATTCCGCTTGAGCCGACGGCGGCGTTGGTGTAGCGTAGTCATCGCGGGAGCCGTGCCGGCAGCGGTCGAGCACGATCGGTACCTCGTGGCCCCGGTCACACACATACACAGACGGAGAGAGTATGGAACGCAAACGGATCGTCGTTTTCGGATGCGGGGTCATGGGCCGCAGAGTGGCGGAGACCCTTCTCGCAAAGCGCAGCATGGAGTTGATCGGGGCGGTGGACGTGGACGAGAAGCTTCTTTCCAGGGACGTAGGTGAGCTCCTCGATCCGCCGCGGAACGTCGGGGTCGAGGTCCTGCCCGCCGGGCGGGCGCCCCTTGGCGATGCCGACACGGTGGTGCTGACCACCGGCTCGCGGCTTGCCGCCATCGAGGATCAGATCAACACCTGCATCGATGCCGGAGCCAACGTGGTCTCCACCTGTGAGGAGCTCTCCTATCCCTGGCGCCGCAATGCCGAGGTGGCGCGACGGATCGATGAGCGCGCCCGGGCGGCCGGCGTGACGGTGATCGGCACGGGAATCAACCCCGGCTATCTGATGGACAGTCTTCCGCTGGTGCTGACCGCCCCCTGCCTGTCGGTGCAGTCCATCACCGTGACCAGGATGATGAACGCCGCGGCGAGGCGTCTGCCTTTCCAGAAGAAGGTCGGGGTCGGCCTTTCGCAAGAGGCGTTTCGCGAGGCCATCGACAGCGGCGCGATCACCGGGCACGTAGGACTCGAGGAGTCGATGCAGATGATTGCCGCAGCCCTAGGCTGGGACCTCGATGAGTTCGTGGAGGAGCCCCCGGCCCCGGTAATTGCACAGGAGCCGACCGAAACGGGATTCGGAACGGTTGCCGCGGGTGAGGTGATCGGCCTTTCGAGCATTGCACATGCCCGGGAAGGGGAGACTGAACGCATCCGACTGGCGTTTCACGCCTACGCGGGGGTCGAAGAGGAGTACGACGAGATCCTGGTCGACGGCAGGCCGTCGATCCGACAGCGCATCGCCGGAGGCGTCCACGGAGACCTCGGTACCGTGGCGGTAACGGTGAATACCGCGGCTCGGGTGGTCGACGTGGCCGCCGGCTTGAAGACGATGGCGGAAATCCCTTTGGTGGTGCTCGCACCCTAGGGCGCGGGCCGGGGGCGGCGCGGCCGGACAATGCGCGGCCGACACCGGGAACTTTTCGTTGCGTTCTCGCCAAAGGTGCTCTACAGTGAAGGAAATCTCCATTGATTCAGGTGCCCCGAATGAGCCGGAACGGTGCCGCCTGGTGGCCCCGGTTGCGGCTGTGGGTACGTCGGATCGCCGAGTGAAAGGGGGCAGTGTATGTTCGACCCTGATGAGGTGCAGAAGCTGAACGAGCGCAAGGAGGAATGGGAGCGAGAATCCCTGGCGAAGACGCTCGATCGCTTCGGCGAGCGCGCGGAGGAATTCCGCACGGGCTCGG
>CAYOFA010000109.1:0-10902 GCA_964402885.1 uncultured Spirochaetaceae bacterium | reverse complement strand
GGTGACAGCCGCCGGTAGTACGGATCATCCGGTGTGATGCTCGCCGGTGTGACGGTCGTGCCGGTGAAGGCGGATTTGTACAGGCCCGTGATGAACTCCATGGTCCGCCGCCGCTCCCTTCCCGTGGTCAGCGGCGGACGATGGGCGTGCAGGTCACGGTAGAACTCCGCGATCTGCGTAGCCTGTGTTGCGGCGGTATCCTCCTCGATCGTTCCCCATGCAGCCTCGAGCCGGCTGCGCTCCTCGGGCTCATCGGCGGGCCGTGCCGTGCCGCGCCACTGATCGTTCGTGACCTCGTAGAGCCCCGATGCCTCGACAGTGGCCTTTTCGAAATCGACGCGTAGATAGGTCTCCTGCCGCGGAGAAAGAACACTGTTCAGTACCGTAGCAACCGCCCCGCCGGCGAACCGCACGAGCGCGGCCGACACGTCCTCCGTCTCCAGATCCCGCGCCAGCGTCGGGGCCCATGCGCATACCTCTTCCCAGTCACCGAGAAGCCACAGGAGTGCATCCATCAGGTGGATCCCGTGTATCATCGTCGGCCCGCCCAGCTCGGTTGCCCATCGTCCCCGCCAGGGAACCGCGTAGTAAGCTGCATCGCGGTACCACAGCGTGTTGCATACTGCGACCAGCGGCCTGCCCAACTCGCCGGCTTCTATCCGGCGTTTCAAGTGACGCATTCCGCTGCCGAAACGCCACTGAAACACGGTAGCCGCGTGGCAGCCCGTGGTCCGTTCCACCGCCTCGATGCGATCGAGCTCCGCAAGCGAGCCGCAGGCAGGCTTCTCGCACAGCACCCACGCCCCCGCTCTCATCGCCGCGATGGACTGCTCGGCGTGAAGCCAGGGCGGCGTGCAGATATGCACCACCTCCGGGCGGACCTCGGCCAGCGCCTTCTCCACGTCGGTGAACACAAGGCGGACATCGTAGCGCCGGGCGAACGCCCGCGCACGCTCCTCGTCGGTATCGACAACGGCGCGCAACCGGGGCGCATTCTTCTCGCCGTCACCGTCCGGCCGGTCCGCGCTGCCGGTATAGTATCCCGCGTGGGCGTCGGCAACGGCGCCGGCGCCGACGATTATCGCCCCTCCGGAAGGGCCGGATCCGCTCACCGGTCCACCCGCACGGCGTTTTCCTGCGCCTCGAGGGACAGCTCTGCGACGCGAAACGCGTATGCCTGATCCATGGCCGTGCGCGTTCCGTTGAGGCAATCGAGGATCAGGTCTCCGAAGAACGGAAACCCCACCTCTCCGTGCACCGGGATGTGTCTCTCGCCGGTCCCGTCTACCAGGTACAGGTGGTCTCCCTCCGGGTGGCGCGCTACGTCGATGTACTTGCGCAACTCGAGGTAGCCATGCGTGCCGATGACGACGAGACGTCCGTCTCCCCATGTGCCCAGCCCATCGGGAGTGAACCAGTCGACGCGCGAGTAGCCGGTGACACCCCCATCGGTGAGGAGGCTGACCTCACCGAAGTCCTCCAGCTCCGGGTACTCGGGGTGCGCCCGGTTACCGACGACGCTGTGGAGGATTCGGGCATCGGTGGCGCCGGCGAAGGCGAGAAACTGCTCGATCTGGTGACTGGCAAGGTCCACCAGGATGCCTCCGTAGCGCTGCTTTTCGAAGAACCACTGAGGCCGTATCGCTGCGCTCAGCCGGTGAGGGCCGAGTCCGACGACGTTCAAGACACTCCCGACGGCACCGGAGGCAACGAGCTCTCCGGCATATACCGCAGCCTCATTGTGGAGACGCTCGCTGAAATACACCGCCCAGATCAGGCCCGTATCCGCCGTCACCCGTCTGGCCGTTTCGAGTTGCTCCCGAGAGGTAAACGGAGGCTTGTCGCTGAGGAAATGCTTGCCCGCCTCGAGAGCGGCAACGCCGACTCCTGTCCGATCACTCGGAACGGAGGCACAACACACAAGCCGGACCTCGGTGTCCGACAGCACCTCGTCCATTGACGCCGCTCGCCGCGCCTGTGGGTAGCGCTCGAGGTACTCTCCGGCCCTGGTATCGTCGGGCTCGAAGACGAGCGCGGGGTGCCCGCCGGCCTCCATGAGACCCGCCGTCATACCGTAGACATGGCCGTGGTCGAGACCAACGACCGCGAACGGGAACTCCCCGAACGAGCATACCGGCCTCGACTTGCTCGACGGTGCGTAGTTCATGCCGCTTTTCACGATTTTCTCTCCCTTCCATCTCTCTTGGGGCCTCCCCGGAGGCTCCCCGGCGACTTACCCGATGCTCAGCAAATAGCGCGAACACCCGTGCTCATCGACACCGAGCCCTTCCACACCGACGCCGTCGACAGGACGACGCTCCCCCGGTGGCAGCACCAGCGTGAGCTCTCTGTAGGGAAGCTCATACGGGTCGCTGAGTCGGGAGACCGACACGGTAATGCGCTGCCCGGTCGTCGACATCGAGATGCGAATCACGGTTTCCTCACCATCGAGATAGCGCACGGAAGTTCCATCGTCTTCGATGATATCGAACAGATCCCGGCGCTCGGCAGTCCCCGGAAACAGCCACAACTCGCGGCGGTCGTCGCCGGACTCCCGTATACGTTCCATCGGCGGGCCCAGGGGTATGATGGCGCCTTCCCGTGCCAGCACTGTTGCCCGCTCCAGCGGCGCGGGCAGGGTCACACGCTGCCCCCCCTCCAGCCAGACACCTCGGTAGACGTCGCACCAGCGGATCCCGGCCGGCAGATAGACCTCCCGCTCCCGCGCGCCTTCCACGAATACCGAGGCAACCAGCAACCCGTCCCCGAGCAGAAAGTCGAACGATTCATCGACCACGTGCGGGTCACCGGGGAACTCGTAGACCAGCGGCCGAATGATCGGCTCTCCGGTATTCTCGGCGTGGGCGAACAGGGAGTAGAGATATGGAACGAGGCGATAGCGGAGCCGAATCATCTCGCGAATAATGTCGATAACCTCCGGATGGGTCCACGGTTCGGTTGCCGACCCGTCGAGCCTCCAGGAATGGATCGAGAACCGCGGGTGGAAAATGCCGTTCTGCACCCAGCGTACCAGGAGCTCCGGGGACGGGACCTCCCCCCAGAAGCCGCCCACGTCGTGGCCGGTGTTCGGCTGCCCGCTCATGCCGAACCCGAGGCCCATGGGAATGTTGTATTTCAGGGTGTCCCAGCCGGTGGAGTTGTCCCCGCTCCAGGTCTGCGCGTAGCGCTGTATGCCCGGGCACCCCGAGCGGGTGAGCACAAAGGGGCGAACCTCCGGCCGGTGCTCCTTCTGACTCTCGTAGGAGGCACGGTTCATGAGCAGCGCATGGAGGGGACGAATCTGCGAGATCCGGACGGGCTGCCCGAATCCCTCACAGGTGACATCGTCGTCCCAGATCTCGTACTCGTTGTTGTCGTTCCAGGTGGCATCGATGCCGTACTCGAGGATTCTCGAGCGAACACGGTCCTTCCACCACCTGTAACCCGCGGGGGAGGTGAAATCGATGTAGCTGCCCTTGCCGCCCCAGAAATCCGCCACGTGGGGTCCGTCCTCGTCGCGGAGAAACGCACCGGCCTCGGCGGTTGCCCCGTACTCCGGATGGGTCGTCAGCAGGCAGGGCTTGATGTTCGCCGCAACCTTCATCTCCGCGGCGTGAAACGTTGCGGCAACCGAGTACGGATCGGGCACACGGTTGCGATTCCAGACGAAGACGTAGCGCTTGCCGTCATCGCCCATGGAGTACCCCGACGACAGGTGGAACATGTCGCAGGGTACGTCGTTTCGCCGACACTCTTCGACGAAATCGTCGAGGCGAACCGCCGCGTCGGGGCTGTCGGTGTAGCCCATTCCGGAGCCCAGGTATCCCAGGGCCCACCGGGGCGGGCGCTGTATCCGACCGATGAGGGCCGAGATCCGCTGTACCACCTCCCGGATGCTCGGACCGTAGATCAGGTAGTAGTCAACGTCACCGTCGGCGGCGTGGTAGTAGCGGTAATCGCCGTGGTACGCATCGATCTCTTTGCCCATGTCGAACACGGTGTCGGACAGGTTGTCGTAGAGAAGCCCGTACGCGACGCCGGAGGCGGGGTTGAAGGTGATGTAGATCGGCCAGTGTTTGTACAGGGGATCCCCGTCCACCGCCGAGTAGCCGAGGGCGTCCAGATTGTGCATCCGCATGCGCATTCCGCGCTTGTTCAGGGGCCCGGCGCGCTCGCCGAAGCCATAGTACGCCTCCGCGCGGTCTCGTCGCATGTAGTGGAATACGGCGGTCCCGCGTCGGTCGAAAACGTAGGCCCGACCCGGAAGGTCCGACGCGAAGACGCTGTCCTCACCGTCGCTCCATTCGATGGCGCCGTCCTCGCGTGAGACGCGGGCACGCAGCCGGGCGCCGGATACCGTTACCGCCGTACCGTCGACGCGGGTCTCCGCAGGCGGACAGGAGAACGCCCGAAGGTCGTCCCTCGGCCTGCCCTCCCGTGGTATGGAGGCCGCCGTCTCCGGGCTCGCCCCTCCAACCATCCAGGTACGATCCAGCCGCGGGACCCCGTCGGGACGGAAGGCGACCCGCCAGAGCCAGGGTTCGAGAACGGATACCTCCAGACGCCGGTCCCCTTCCGCCGTCAGCCGGGCCCCGCGCTCGGTTGCGGTTGCCGAAACGAACGGTCCTGCCTGCGTCACTCTCACGGTCTGCTCTCCTTTGCTGCATCGCCGGCACGGCCCTCGACCGTGACGCTGAGATGGGTCCGCGGGAGCGCCCGGGGCATGCCGTCGACGAGGAAGGGCCCGAACCGCCGGAGCTCCAGCGTCGCACCGCTCGCATCGGCGCACTGCACGCCCCCCTCCACCGGCCGCGGCGGCGTCTGAATGCAGTGCCCCGTGAACGCTTCGAAGCTGCCATCCTCGTCCTCGCTGCCGACCCGACAAATCCACACTCCCCCGCCGGCGCTCAGAAGCTCGCGGCCGGGCCCGGGTCCTTCGGTGGAAGGGGAGAGCTCACCGTCGCTCCACAGTGCCAGGTATCCCCTACCCAGCCGGGCGAAGGCCCACCGTCCGTCGATGTACCACTCGTCAAAGGATTCCCGCGGGAAGTGCGCGTGGGTGCGCCCGAGGCCCACCGTGGCCACCACGTCGTACAGGGCGATGACGGTTCGCCCGTACATCCGGACCCGCGGCAGACGCACCGAGCCGGCCCAGAAGTTCGGCCGCGCGTGCCCGGTCTCGGCGGTGTTGGCGGGATAGGTGGTAAACACCAGCGCGTCCCGCCCGAGGGTTGCCTGCCACAGGTGCTCCTGGATACCCGGCTCTCCGGGGCGCTGGTCCAGCGCGGCGGAGAGCATGTAGTGGGGGCTGCGACGGGTAAGGGTGTGAACTTCCCAGGGATCGTCCCGCAGGTCGGACTCGAAGCGGTAGCGGCCGAAGGAGCGGACCCGTATCTCCTGTATGCCCGTGAGGTCCGTAGCCGCTTCGATCACCTCTTCGGGAACCCGGTACCTGCAGGCGAGGGCGAACATGAGGGTCGCCCAGTGGTCGCCCTGAAACCCGCCGGTTCCCCAGGCGATGCGCTGCAGGCCGGAGGTGCCGTCGAATCGAGCCGACTTCAGCGCGTTGACGTAGCAGCGCCCGTGGCTCGAGCCGTGCACCCCGCGCCAGGAGTGCAGGGCGACGAGGTGCAGCAGCTTGTCCAGAAGGTCCCGGGCCGCAGCGACGATCTCCTGCTCCGGGGCGTACTCCACGAGCGCCAGAAGCGCATAGGCATCCATAGCGAGGTAGGCGCTGGAGTCCCACTCCGAGAATCCACCGATCTGACGCGGCCGTATCCAGGATAGAAGACGCTCCCGCGCCGCGGCGGCAAGACGGCGCCCGGAGTAAGCCCCGGCCGCGAAGACGGCATCCGGGAAGCGGTGGCCGGAGAGGTAGGCTGCGGTGTGGAAGATGAGCTGATGGTTCTCGGTGAAGAAGCACATCGCGTCGATGCCGCGCTCGTCGATCCAGTACCTGAAACCCTGCAGCACCTCCTCCACACGAGCCCGATCGCCGGAGGACAGACAGCCTCGCGTATCGTCGAGATGCAGGACCACGTGGAGCAACACCGCGAAGAAGTCCGCGCAGTCGAAGCGCCGCTCCAGATGCGTGCATGCGACATCGACCGCGGCGGAGGGGATACGGTCCTCACGGCCGAGGACGACTCGTGCCACGGCGGCGGCGGGCGATTCCCCCCGCGCGGCAAGTGCCTCCAGCGCCTCCCGGGCCCGCTCCTCCCGCGTGCCGTAGGGCTCACTGCAGAAGTCGCCCGCCTCCTCGTCCGTGGCACCGATGATGCCGCCGGGAGTCGCAATGAGGCGGCGGTCTTCCGGCGACAGCGAGGCCGTCACCCGTTCGTACATGGTCCGGGTGGCAACCGCCGGGTCCGGGTCGCCGACGGTACCTTCGCTACCGCCGGTTCTGTCGGTTCCGGCCGGCCGCTCGAAGCCGGGGGTCGAAACGCGCAGGCTCCCCCCGTCTTCGGTGAGCATGCCGGTGACCCGCAGCCCCAGGGTGAGACGGGCCTCCCGCCACACCAGCATGTCGCCGCAGAGACTGACCACATGCCGTCCGGGCTCCAGGGACACCCGGTGATCCACCGCAAAGGGCTCGACGTAGCCGAAGCGCCGGTCCGCACCGACAAGCTCTTCGTCGACACGCAGGGCCGTCGGGCCGACCGCCGGGATGCGAACGCTCAGGGTAACGGCCCGGTCGACCTCTATCTCCGTCGACACCCAGGCGCGCAGCAGCAGGGGGGCGAAGGCGAAGAGCCCGAAGTCCACCACGCCCTCGGCATCGGCCGGAACCGGGTACCATCCCTCGGCCGGCCGCAGCGCCGACTCAACCGTCATAGACGGCGCCGGCAGAACCGCGGGGAGGCGGGCGTAGATGTGTCGCTTGTGATCGAGCGACTGAACGACATTTGACAGGAACGCCCGCCCGAGTGGTGCGTAGGCCCACCCCTCCGCGTCGAGAACCGAGGCGAGATTGCTCAGGGGTGTTGCCGTCGGGCCGGCCGCCCACCAGGCGCGGACCACGCCGTCTGCGCCGAGCATCGGCGAACCGTTGTCCACCATAGCGCGCTACCCCTTCAGACCCGTCGATGCGATACCGCGCACGAGGTAGCGCTGCATGAAGGCGAATACGATCACGATCGGCACGATGCTCAACACGGTCATGGAGAGCACGTAGTTCCAGTCGGTTACCAGCTCGCCGCGAAAACGAGCGAGCGCCAGCTGCAGCGTGAACAATCGTTCGCGGCTGATGACGATCAGCGGCCAGAGGAAGTCGTTCCACCGCCACATCACCGAGAATACCGTGAGCACGGCAAGGGCGGGAGCGGAGAGGGGCAGCATGATGCGGGCGTAGATATGGAAGTGCCCCGCTCCGTCGATCTTGGCTGCGTCGAGAAGCTCGTCGGATATGGTCAGCATGTACTGTCGGAGGATGAACACCCCCGTCGGAGTTGCCGACGGCGGAATGATGATGCCCCACAACGTATTTGCCATGCCGAGGCGCGCAATCATGAGGTACACCGGCAGCATGATGACCCGCACGGGGACCATCAGCGTGGCAAGCATGAGCAGGAAGATGGCGTTCCTGCCGGGGAACTGGTACTTGCTCAAGGCAAACGCAGCCATGGAGTTAATCAGCAGCGTCAACACCGTTGCGGTAGCGGTAACGAACACGCTGTTCCACAGATACCGCAGGAATGAAAACTGCTCGATCGCTTCGGTGTAGTTCGTAAATATCCATTGCTCCGGCAGAAACGTCGGCGGCGACCGGTAGATCTCGTTGAGGTTCTTGAACGAGGAGAGAATGATCCACAGCACGGGCGTGAACATCACCACCGATCCGACGATGAGCAGGATGTAGACGAATGCAGTCGTGACAGGTGCTTCGTTGCGCGCCATCGTCAGATCGCCTCCCTGCGCCGGCCAACCACGTACTGAACGATGGTGAGGGTCAGGATGATCACGAACAGAACGAGGGATGCGGCGGCAGCACGACCGAACTGGTCGAGCTCGAAGGCGGCACGGTAGACGTACTGAACAACCATCATCGTGGAGGTGCCCGGCCCGCCGCCGGTCAGGATGTACACGTGATCGAAGATTTCGAAGGCGCGGATCATCGCGAGGATGGTCACGGTCGCGATCGACGAAGACAGCATCGGCAGGGTGATGAACCGAAAATCCTGAAATCTCGAAGAGCCGTCGACTCTCGCCGCCTCGTACAGGCTTGCGGGTATGGACTGCAGCCCCGCGAGGATGATCAGGGTGAAAAAGCCGACGGTTGCCCACACGTGCACCAGGACCGCCCAGGTTCGGGCGAGGTTCGGACGCAGTAGCCAGGGGCGTCCTTCGCCGCCGAGGGCGATGAGCACTGCATTCAGCACACCGAACTGGTTGTGCAGAATCCACTGCCACACCAGCGCAACGACCACCGGCGAGAGCAGGACGGGAAAGAAAAACGCACTTCGGAAGAAACCGCGACCACGGACCGCCTGGTTCAGGAGCACCCCGAGGAGAACTGAGAGCACAAGGATCAGCCCGACGTCGGCAACCACAAACACCGCGAGGTTTCGAAGGGCCCGGGGAAACAGATCGTCCACCGTCAGGATGTGTATGAAGTTCCCGAGCCCTACGAACTCCCGCTCGCGGAAAGGAGACGTGCGGAAGGCGCTGAGGTAGAAGTTCGACAGTGCCGGAATGACTATGAAGACGATGAAGATCACCAGATTGGGAAGAAGAAAGAGGTACGGTGCCACCGATGGTCTTCTCTTGGATGCTGCCCTCAACCTACTCACCTCCTGCATGATGCCTTCATTCGGCCGGGAGCGTGCGGGACGCCGCCGGGGCGTCCCGCATCTCTGAACCTACTGCATCACGTCTTCGGCTTCCCGCTGCATCTGCCGCATTGCTTCGTCGACACTGATTTCCCCGGTGATCGCCTGGGTCACGCGGTCACGGACCACGTTGGCGACGGGGCCGAAGCTCTGGTGATAGTTGTCGGTGTAGGCCGAGGACGGCAGCCGACCGAGCCCCTCGAGAAACGTGTTCATGACGTCGCTTCGCACGGGATAATCCACGCCCTCCTCCAGCAGGTCTTCACGGGCCGGAAGAAACATCGCCTCCGAGACGTATTGCGCCACGCTCTCGCGGCTCGAGAGGAACTCCACCAGGTCCGCAACCGCCTCGGGATGCTCGCTGCCTTCGAAGGCCATAATGTACTTGCCGCCGGGCATGCCGCCGCTCTGCTCGTTGACGCCGTTCGGAACGGCCCGCCATTCGAAGTCGTCACCGATCGTTTCGGCAAACTGCGCAACCTGCCAGTTTCCGCTGATGTACATCACCAGCTGCCCGTTCACGAACTGCTGATTCGCGCCCACGTAGCCGCTGCCGCCGGCCCAGATATCCAGGGGCATCACGCCACTCTTATGCGCCTCGATGAATGCCCGCAGCGCTTCCTGCGTCTCGGGAGCATCGAGGTTCAGCTCCGAGCCGTCTTCGGTGAAATAGCTTCCGCCGTAGGACTGGATGATGCCGTCCAGGCGATGTCCGCTGCGATCGGCTGTAACCGCGTAGGGAACACCGGTTTCCTGTTTCACCTCGTAGGCGGCTTCGAACCAGGTCTCCCAGGAAGCGTCACCTTCGGGAATCTCCACACCGGCTTCCTCGAAGAGCGACACGTTGATGAAGGGACCGTTCATGGTCATGTCATGCGGAAACCCGTAGACTCCACCATCCGGCCCGGTGATCAGGCCCATCGGATCGTCGAGGAACTCATCGGAAAAGCCGTCGGACACGTATGGGCGAAGGTCGAGGCCGAACTCGAAGAAGCGGTACGGCTCGGTGACACGTGCCAGGTCCGGGGCCTCCCCCGCGGTTGCCTGGGTCTGCAACAGCTGGTTGAGCTCACCGTAGGGCACGATCGAGAAATCGACATCGATGTTTGGATTCTGCTCCTCGTATTCGGCCACCAGCCCCTCGATGGCCGGCTTGTCGGGTCCGTCGGTGAACCAGACGAACCGGATGGTCGTCGTCTCGGCCTCCGCCTCTTCTCCCTGGCCGGACGCCATGAGGGCCATCGGGACCAGCAGCATCGCGACCACCAGCATCAGTGTGAGATTTCGCATACCTAACCTCCTTGACTACTCCACAACTCGGGATACTCGATCGAACAAGTTCGTTCGATCGTTCTATTGAACGCTACCATCGGAAATTCGCGTTGTCAACGAATAATTTCGTACCTTTTTGCCACTTTTTCCGTTGACGAGGGCGAATTCCTTGCCGTAGAGTGATGTATAGCGAGGACTGAGTGGTTCAATTATCTCTTGTTTTCCCCTCTACCGGAAAGACAGCGTTCGAGAAGCGTTCGATACCGGAACTTCGACCCGGAGAATGCCTCGTGCGAAACACCCATACGATGATCAGTCCGGGCACGGAGCTCGCCCTCTTCACCGGAACCCACATAGGGTTTTCCGATCCGGAGGTAAGCTGGGCGCGCTATCCCGTCGAGCCGGGCTATGCTGCTATCGGCGAAGTCATCGATTGTCGTAGCGTTTCGGGCCCTGAGGAGGGTACGCGGGTACTGTACTATGGTGCACATGCACGGTACGGAATACTCAGGCCGGACGCGATGGTCTGGACGAAGCTGCCGGCGAGCATCATGCAGGACGACGAAGGGGTGTCCTATCTCCCGCTGCGGTTCGCCCAGATCGCCCTCACTGCTGTGATCGCTCGCGCCCGGCCAAGCCGCTACGTTCTCACCTACGGAGCGGGAATCGTCGGAAACCTCTGTGCGCAGTTACTCCGCTACGTCCCCGGTGTCGAAGAACGGGCAGTGGTCGACCTTTCGCCTGCACGCCTGGCCATAGCGCGAGAGTGCGGGATAGCCGAGACGTTGCAGCCCGACGACAT
>CAYOFA010000108.1:6711-10993 GCA_964402885.1 uncultured Spirochaetaceae bacterium | reverse complement strand
GTCGCCCCGCTTGCAGTTTTGGTCCGGGTCTCCGGACAGAGAGGCGCCGACGGGACGACACCACGTGTCGCCCCGCTTGCAGTTTTGGTCCGGGTCTCCGGACAGAGAGGCGCCGACGGGATTCGAACCCGTGAATAAAGGTTTTGCAGACCTCCCCCTTACCACTTGGGTACGGCGCCTTGCTTGTTGCTCGCGCAAAAGCTAACAAAAGCAGGACCGTTTGTCCAGTCGCAGCTGCACCCGACGCCGCCCCGCGTCGCCGTGGGCGGCCGCTTCGGCGGCCGGGGCCGGAGTTGGCGGCTTCGGCGGCGGGCCGGCGTCCGACCTTCACCATCTCTGCCACTTGATTCCGCATCCCCGCCCGGATAGCCTGTGCGGTGATGCGCAAAGAGCGACCACGCGCCCTCCTCGTCGTACCTCCCGTCTACGATTTCGCCTTCTACGATCTCTTTGCCGCGCCGTTCGGCCTCGTGCGAATCGGCAGATGGCTTGCGGACGCCGGCTACGACGTGCGGCTCGTCGATGCCCTGCGCACCGACGACGAGCGCTCACGAGAACTGCGAGGTGTCCCGCGTCGGCGCCCCGACGGCACCGGCAAGGTCTTTCGCACACGTATCAAGTGGCCGGCGGGCTCGCCCCCCATCGACCGCTCGTTTGCCCGCTATGGCATCGTTTCCGAGAGTTTCCGCGCCCGGATTGCCGAGGCTTTCGAGGGCGCCCCGCCTGACGTCGCACTCGTGACGAGCGGGATGACCTACTGGTATCCCGGCGTGGTGGAGGCGGTGGACACCCTCCGCGCGGCGTATCCGTCCGTGCCGGTGGCGGTCGGCGGTGTCTATGCCTCCCTGCTCCCCGAACACTGTAAGGCGGTAACGGGCGCGGATCTCGTGGCGGCCGGAAGCTCCACCGGTGACCTTGCGGCGTTTCTCAGGAGGCGCGGGCTGCCCGTGCCCGGTGGAGCGCCCCGTGGCGCCGTGGTTGATTCCGGACGCGGCTTCGCCGCCCTGCGACTCAACGAGGGCTGCCCCTACCGCTGCGATTACTGCGCCTCTCACATGCTCTGTCCCCGGTTCGAACCCGGCGACCCGGATGCCGCCGCCGCGGAGGTGAGGCGGCTCTTCGAGCGCGCGGGCGTTCGGAACTTCGCCTTCTACGACGACGCGCTGCTCGTCGACAGGAAGCGGGTGTTCGGCGAGTTTCTCTCACATTTCGCGGGGCCGGGGACGCACGCCCCGCAGCACGCGGTGAGGTTCCATCTGCCGAATGCCGTGCACATGCGCCACCTCGATGCCGAAATCGCCGGGCTCATGAACCGCGCAGGCGTTCAGGAAGTGCGCCTCGGCTTCGAGAGCGACAGCGACTCGTTTCATGCGGCCCACGATGCGGGGGCGGGGCCGAAGGCGGGCAGGGGCGGCGTGGCAGGCGCAGGCAGCGCCGCCTCGAGCGACGACGACGGCGCGGCGCTTTCGGCCGCGGTCGATGCCCTCCGTACCGGCGGGTTCAGCCGGGACAGGATCGGTGTGTACGTGCTCGCGGGCCTCCCGGGGCAGCGCCGCGGCGAGGTGGAGCACTCGGTTCGCACCGCCGGGGAGAACGGCGTGAACGTCTACGTCTCGGAGTTCAGTCCGGTGCCCGGAAGTCCCATCTGGGAGCGCTGTGTCGAGCGCTGCGAGCTCCCCATCGCCGAGGAGCCTCTGTATCAGAATAACACGCTGCTGCCGATGGCCTGGGAAGGATTCACACGGGCCGATCTCGCCGCGGTCAAGGAATGCGCCGCTGGCTACAGGCGAGTGGTCAGCCGCCCTGCTGCGCCAGCGTCTCGAAGCGCTCCACCCGTTTGCTGATCAGCTCTATTCCGCCGCGCCAGAACTCCGGCGACTCGATGTCGAAGCCCGCCCCGCGGGTCACCTCGACTGCCGAGGCCCGGCCCGTTCGCGCGAGAAGGTCGCGATAGCGCTCTGCGAAATCCGGGGAGCCGGCCTCGTACTCGGCGTAGAGCGCAAGACCGAAGAGCTGGCCGAAGGCGTAGGGGAAGTTGTAGAAGGGCCGGTCGTGGTTGTAGTAGTGGCCTTTCACCGCCCACATGTAGGGGTGCAGCTTCTCCGCGTCGAGGGCGTCTCCGTAGGTCTCGAGCTGCGCCTCGCGCATGAGCTCGCACATCTCTTCCGCGCCGAGCGCCCCCGTCCTTCGCCTGTCGAAGAGCATCGTTTCGAAGCGGAATCGGGAGAGTATATCGACGATGACCTGGGTGGCGTCCTGCAGCGCCTGCTCGAGCACGTGGAGCTCCTCGGCGGGCGCAGCGCCGGCAAGGCCGCCGGAGAATGCGATGGTTTCGCAGAAGATGGAAGCGGTTTCGGCAAGGGTCATGGGGTAGTCACGGTGCACGGCAGCGGCGTCCTTGAGCACGTGATGGTGATAGGCGTGGCCGAGCTCGTGGGCAACGGTGCCGACCCCGTCGAAGGACCCGTCGAAATTGCACAGGATCCGGCTCTCGCCGGCGAGGGGAAACGAGATGCAGTAGCCCCCGCCGACCTTGCCGGTCCGGGGCTCTGCGTCGATCCACCGACTGTCGAAGGCGTCCTCGGCAAACGCGGCGAGCTCGTCGGAGAACCCCGCGAATTGCTCGAGGATGAACTCCCGCGCAGCCGCGAATGTCCAGCTTCCCTTCGATTGCCCGACCGGCGCGAAGAGATCGTAGAAGGCGAGGCGCGGGACGCCGATGAGGCCGGCCTTCGTTGCGAGGTATCGGCGGAACACCGGCAGCGATTCCTCCATCTCTCCGATCAGGGCGTCCAGAGTGTCACGGGAGATGCGGGACTGGAGAATTGCCCGCTCCAGGCTCTGTGAGAAGCCACGGCGGGTATCGAGGATGACGGCAAAGCCTTTGACCCCGTTGAGCGCGGCGGCAAGCGGAACCTCGACTCCGCGCCATGCCTCGAGCTCCGCGTGGTAGGCGCGCTCGCGGGTCGCTCTGTCGGGATCGTGCGCGAGACCCCGCAGATCCACCATGGTCCTGCGCTCACCCTCTCGCCATTCAACCGAGATCGTGGAGGAGACCGTCTGCTGCAGGCGGCTCCAGGCGTCTGCGCCCGGGCGTGAGAGCTCCGCTGCGAGATCCTCCTCGGCCGGTGACATCTGGTGGTCGGCGAGGTAGCGCTCCTCCTCGAGAAAGAAGCGATACGGTGCTATGCGTTCGTCATCTTCGGCGAGCTCGAGAAGCTCGGTGCCGAGATGCGCGAGGTGCGTGCGGAACACCGCGCGGGCGGACTGCACCGGCTGCACGAGCTCCTGCAGCGCGTCGAGCTCGCGAACGAGGGATGCGTTGGTGGTATCGGTCGAGTAGGAGGCGTAGACGAAGGCCTCGAGATTCTCATGGGTGTCAAGAAGCGTGTTGAGGGTCTCGAGAACGCCGGCAAGCCACTCTCCTGCGTCGGAACGGCGTGTCTCGTCGTCAGCCACGCGCCGGGCGAAGCTTGCAACCAGCTCCCCGAGGCGGCCGCGGTCCCGCAGGAAGGCGTCGCCGTCGACGCCTTCGTAGACCGGGGACAGGTCCCAGCGGGGGGCGTCTTCAGGAGATCCAGTCTGCATTCGGGTCTTCGTAGTCGAGGATCTCCGCCTCATCGAAAAAGAGAGCGACTTCCCGCGCGGCGCTTTCGGGGGAGTCCGCGGCATGAATGATGTTGTTCTGGGTGATGAGGGCGAAGTCACCGCGGATCGTGCCCGGGGCGGCCTCGCCGGGGTTCGTCTTGCCCGCGACAGTGCGAAGGAAGGGGATCGCCTCCTCGCCCCCGACGACCATCGCGATCACCGGCGCAGAGGTCATGTAGCCGACGAGGGACTCGTAGAAGGGTTTATCCTTGTGCTCGGCGTAATGCTCCTCGCACAGCGGGCGAGGAATCTGCATCATCTTCATCGCCTGAATCTTCAGACCCTTCCGCTCGATCCGGGAAATGAGCTCGCCGACGATGCGCCGCTGCAGTACGCCGGGCTTCAGTATGCACAGTGTTTTCTGGTATGCCATTGTGACAGTTCCTTTCTTCGCCAGATGGCGACATAGTTGGGTGAATTATGACTCGAGCGTTGAGGATACCGGAATCCGCCCGGGGCGTCGAGGGCTCCTTTGATGGATGCTCCTTTTCCGAGGAGACGGTTTCGCAGTAGACTTGAACTGCAAGGGAGAGATTTCCATGAGCGAATTCACGATCACGCCGACAACGGCACTTCTCGTCATCGACGTACAGAACGACTTCTGCCCCGGCGGCAACCTCGCCGTGGAAGAGGG
>CAYOFA010000108.1:0-6611 GCA_964402885.1 uncultured Spirochaetaceae bacterium | reverse complement strand
TACTCGGCATTCTTCGAGAACGACAAGAAGACCGAAACAGGCCTGCGATCCTACCTCCAGGGGCTGGGCTTCGACCGCGTGGTCGTCTGTGGTCTCGCAGCAGACGTCTGCGTCTACTTCACCGCTGCGGACGCCCGGGGCATCGGGTTCGAGACGGCCGTCGTCTGGGATGCCACGCGTGGTGTGGACATCCCCGCCGGGAGCGTGGACGGCGCCCGACGCGACATGGAGCAGCGCGGGGCCGCGATCATTGAATCGGGAGACCTTACATCATGAGAATCACCTCCGGGCTTCTGACCGACCTCTATGAGCTCACGATGATGCAGGGCTACCATCACTACGACCTCAACCCGCGTGTGGTTTTCGACATGTTCTTCCGCAAGCAGCCGTTTCAGGGCGGATTCTCGGTGTTCGCCGGTCTCGAGGACATGCTCGAAGTGCTCAAGGAACTGCATTTCTCTGATGAAGACATCGAGTACCTCGACTCTCTCGGCCTCTTCGATGACGACTTCCTCGAGTATCTGCGGGAGTTCCGATTCAAGGGCGATGTCTACGCGGTGCCTGAGGGGACCGTCGTCTTTCCCCAGGAACCAATGATCCGGATCCACGGTACGCTCATCGAGTGCCAGTTGATCGAGAGCCTGGTGCTGAACATGGTGAACTTCCAGACACTCGTCGCGACCAAGACCGCGCGCATCTACCTTGCCGCCCACGGAGGGAAGGTCCTCGAGTTCGGCCTGCGGCGGGCGCAGGGTGTGGACGGCGCGCTGTCGGCCAGTCGCGCCGCCTACATCGGCGGAGCCGGCGCCACCTCGAACACGCTGGCCGGCCGACGCTACCGCATCCCGGTAAGCGGAACCATGGCGCACTCCTGGGTGATGGCATTCGAGAAGGAGGACGAGGCTTTCGAGAAGTTTGCCGAGCTCTATCCCGACAAGACGACCGTTCTCATCGACACCTACGACACCCTCAACTCGGGCATTCAGAATGCCATAAAGGTGGGCAAACGGCTCATGGCCGACGGGCACCCGTTCGCGGTGCGGCTCGACTCCGGCGACATCCAGTACCTCAGCATGCAGGTCCGCCGTGCTCTCGATCGTGCGGGCCTCACCGAGGCAAAGATCGCCGCCTCCAATGAGCTCAACGAGGAGATCATCCATCAGCTCGTCACCGACGGCGCGCCCATAGATCTGTGGGGCGTGGGCACACATCTCGTCACCGGCGGATCGGAGTCCTCGTTTTCAGGCGTGTACAAGCTTGCCGCGCGTGAGGAGAACGGCGGGTTCCAGCCCACCATGAAGTTCTCGGACAATCCCGAGAAGTCCACGAATCCCGGCATAAAGCAGGTGTACCGCTTTCACGACGAGACCGGCTCACCGATCGCCGACCTCGTGGCCTTCGATGATGAGGAAATCGACGGCTCGAAGACCTACACCTTTCACCATCCCTTCGTTGACTATCGCCACTTCACCCTCAAGTGTCCCGGCGACGTCGTCCCGCTGCTCGTGCCCTACATGAAAGAGGGGAAGATGGTGCGGAAACTGCCCGCGCTGCAGGAGATTCAGACCCTCACGCGCAGTAATCTCCAGGCCCTTGACGGGACGTACAAGCGCATCATCAACCCCCACATCTACCGGGTCTCCATCTCCGACTCGGTGAAGCGAACGAAGGAGACGATCCTCAAGCGCTATCTTGGAAACGACGTGTAGCGGCGCCCCGGCGCGGCGGCCGCGCCCGGGCCGGCTTCCGGTCGCGGCGTGGCGGTCCAGGCGTCGCGGTCGACTGTCCCCGGGCGCTACTCAAGCGGCAACGTCTTCGCCCGCAGCCACTCCCGTACCGGCTCCTCGACCTCGGCTCCGACCCGCTCCCACACCATCGCATGGTAGGAATCGACCCAGGCCCGCTCCTCGGCGGTGAGCATCGACGGTTCTATGAGCGTCCGCTCGATCGGGCAGAGGGTGAGCGTCTCGAACTTCAGGAAGTGGTCGAAATCAGTGGTCCGGTCCTCTCCGACCACCACCAGGTTCTCGATGCGGATGCCGTAGCGTCCTTCGCGGTAGAGGCCGGGCTCGATCGAGACCACCATTCCCGGCTCGAGCGCCACGTTGTTCGGCATCGCGCTGATGCGCTGCGGCCCCTCGTGCACGTTGAGAAAGAATCCGACGCCGTGCCCGGTCCCGTGGCCGTAGTTTACGCCCTGCTGCCACATCGGCCGACGCGGGATGGCATCGAGCTGATGGCCGCTCGTGCCGGCCGGAAACACAGTCATGGCAAGGGCGATGTGGGCCTTGAGAACCAGGGTGAAGTCCGCACGGACGTCCGCTCCGACCTCTCCGATGGGAACAGTGCGCGTGATGTCGGTGGTGCCGTTTCGGTACTGCCCCCCGGAATCGAGGAGGAGGACGCCGCCGGGGGCGAGGGTGGCATTGCTCTCGGGAGTCACGCGATAGTGGACGACCGCGCCGTGGTCGGCGTACCCGGCGATGGTCTCGAAGCTCGGATTCACGAAGGCCGGCCGGCCGGCCCGGATTTCGCCGAGCTTCCGGGCGGCGTCGAGCTCGGTCAGGGCCGCCCCGGCGGTCCCGGCGGCGTCGGTAGCCCCGGCGGTCCCGGCGGTCCGGGTCTCGAGCCAGTGCAGAAACTCGGCCATCGCGACGCCGTCGCTTGTCATGCAGGCGCGCAGGTTATCGAGCTCGGTTGCGTTCTTCCTCGCCTTGAAATCCGTCGACGGATTCCGGCGCTCGACCCGTCGTACCCCCTCGGGGAGTAGCTCGTCGACACGCGCGCCGACCCGCTGCGGGTCGTAGAGCAGTGTGGTGTCCGCGGGAAGTGATTCGAGGTAGTTCCAGACCGTATCGTAGTCACGCAGGACCACGCCGTCCGCGGTGAGGGCGGCTCGATCGTGTTCCGACAGTTTCGCCGGGTCGAGGAAGAGCAGCGCGCGCTCTGCTTCGACGACCAGATAGGCGAGCAGTACCGGGTTGAACGGAACGTCGCTGCCACGGATGTTCAGGGCCCACGCCAGGTCGTCGAGGGTCGCAATCAGGTGGACATCAGCGCCGGTATCCCGCATGGCCGTGCGAATACGGGTGAGCTTCTCTGTGCGAGTCTCGCCGAATACGTGCTCGTCGACGAGCTCCGCCGGCGAATCCGGGAGCGGCGGTCGGTCCTCCCATATCGGGTCGAGCAGGTCATCGGAGGGGACGACCTCGATGTTCGCCCCGGCGAGGCCCCGCCTGAGACTCCGCGCTGTTTCGAGAGAGAGGACTGAGGAGTCGAAGCCCACGCGGCCGCCGGCGACGTTCTTCGACAGCCAGTCGACGTACTGCGGTACGAGCGCCTGGCCGGCACGGAACAGCGCGATGGGCGTATCGCGGAGCGCCTGTTCGGCTTCGAGGTAGTAGCGGGAGTCCGTCCAGAGTCCGGCCTCGTCGAGAGTTATCACCACCGTGCCGGCAGATCCCTCGAAGCCGGAAATCCACTGCCGAGCCCTCCACCGGTCAGGCGGATACTCGCTCTGGTGCGGATCGGAGCTCGGGATGATGTAGGCCGAAATATCATGGTCCCGCAACCGGGTTCTGAGTGCTTCGACACGTTGGGAGATGTTCATGGGTACCGCCTTTCGTGGGCCCGAGCATACATCGGGGCGGGCGCGGGTGACAACGCCGGCCTGGAGGAACGGGAACAACCGTTGCGCCGTTACAGCACCGAGAGCAGCCGTCGCGCGCCTTCCGCGATCCGCTCGGGGTCGTAGTACGAAAAGCTGATTCTGAGGTGGCGTGACAGGGACTCGGTTGCTGAGAAGCGGGGGCCCGGGACAAAGCCCACGCCGGCCTCGCGTGCCCGTGGGAGAACCTCCGCGGCGCTCATCCCCTCGGGGAGCTCGGCCCAGACGAAATAGCCGCCCTGTGGTGCGGCCACTCGCAGGGGAGCGGCGTCGAGGGCCGCGAGCAGGGCATCGCGTCGTGCCCGATAGGCCGCACGCAGCCCCGCGATATGCTGCTCGAGTCTTCCGTCGGCGACTGCGGCATGCAGCAGGGCTGAGGAGAAGGGGGCGAGGCCCCCACCGCTGTCGAGGAACCCCGACCCGACGATCCGCCGCAGGATGTCGCCGTCGGCGCTGATCCACCCCATGCGAAGCCCCGGCGCGAGAATCTTCGAGAAGGAGCCGAGCGAGCAGACCCGCCCCGTATCGATGAAGCGACTGAAGGGCCCCGGCGCTGCGCCGTCGTAGGTGAGAAGCTGATAGACCTCATCGGCGAGGACGAGGAAGCCGTGCTCCTCGGCGAGCTCCACGAGTCGCCGTCGCCGCGCCTCGCTCATCGTCGCCCCGGTGGGATTCTGGTGAACGGGGATGGTGTAGAGAAAGACCGGCGTTTCCTCGCCAAGCGCCTCGGTGAGCGCGTCGACGTCCAGGCCCTCGGCGTCGGTGGGTATGCTCCGCACGCGAAGGCCGTGGTCTGCGAATATGCGCAGCGACAGAAAGTAGGTCGGCTCTTCGACGAATACCAGATCACCAGGGCGCGTGAAGAGCGAGCTCAGAAGATCGAGCGCCTGAGAGACGCCGCCGGATATGAAGAGGTTCGCCGGGGAGAGCGGGTTACCGGTCGTGCGTTCGAGAAAGCCCGCGAGAGCCTCGCGGAACTCGCCCGCGCCCTGCTCGTAGCCGTACTGCAGCATTCTCGGGTCGCCACGCTTGAAAGCGGCGCGAGCGGAGTCTCCGACGAGATCAACCGGCAGCAGCGACAGGCCGGGGTGGCCGATGCCGAGGTCGATCACATCCTCGGTGACGGTCGTCTGGGTCGTTTCGGTGTCGGGGGCGTTGTTCATCGCCTATCAGTGTAGCCGTTGAGTTGCCCTCGTTCAACGCGTCAGTCGATGAAGCCGGAGACCGCGGGACGCCCGGGCTCGAGCGGCGGATCGTAGGCGACTGCCGGAAGCCGCGCGTAGTCCTCGAGTACGGCAGCCCGAGAGGGGATGTCGCCCCCTTCGGTGCGGCGGAAGTAACGAATGCCGGTCGGCGCCGTCGCCATGGTCGGATCGATGAGCACCCGCGCGTCGTCGGTGCGGGCGATGACCGCCGCATGTCCGGCAAGGCTGTCGGCGAAGGAGAAGCCGACAACCGTGTGCTCGATCCCGTGCCGCTCGAGGTAGGCTGAGACAATCATCGCGTAGTCCTCGCAGTCGCCGCCGCGCGTCGCCCACACGCCTTCGGCGGGGGACCAGAACTCCTCCACGTCGCGCTCGTAGGAGACGCGTGCGGCAACCGTGGACACCATGCGTTCGAGCGACATGTCGGTGGCGAGAAACTCATCGAAGCTCATCCCTGCCGTGCGAAGCTGAGCGATGCCTGCAGTCACCAGCGGAAGCAGGAGCAGCAGTAGTCCGGCAACGGCGCCGAGCCACCAGAGGCCGGTGACGTGGGTGTCCGCTGACGGCGGCGTCTCGCCGGCGGCCGGGGTGCGATCCGGCGGTGCCGGCCGCCGCGCGACGCCCTTTCGGTCGATGGTGTAGAGCCGCTCCTCCCGTGCCGCATAGCTGTAGAGCCGAACGTATGTGGCGCCCTGCTCCCGCCAGCTGCGGCGTACCTCGCCGCGGACGTGCTGTCCGATAACGGGGCCGGGGAGGGTAACGTACTCGCCGGGGGAGGGAGGCCTCATAGGGAGAAGCTAGTCACGGGTCCGGCGGCGGTCAAGGGGCGCAGCGGCCCCGGCGCACTGCGCCGCGGTTGTGATCCGCCGGGTAACGGCGTTAGACTGTCAGCATCGATAAGGAGATGCAAATGTCGGGCAAACGAGTAGTGGTAACCGGAAGTGCAGGCAAGGCGGGTAAGGCGACCGTGGCGGATCTTCGCGAGCACGGATACGATGTTCTCGAGGTCGACATCCAGGCTCCCCTCGATCCGGGTGATCACTCGGTGCGCCGGGCCGATCTCACCGAGCTCGGGCAGGTCATGGAGGTGCTGCATGGCGCTCATGCGGTGGTTCATCTCGCGGCAATTCCGGCGCCGAAGATGGTCACCGATGCCGAGACGTTCCGCATCAACACGACAAGTACCTACAATGTGTTCACTGCGGCGGCGACACTCGGGCTCAGCCGTGTCGTCTGGGCCTCGAGTGAGACCGCCCTGGGTCTGCCCTTCGATCGCCCGCCCGACTACGTCCCGGTCGACGAAGACCATACCTACCCCGAGTCGAGCTACTCCCTCTCCAAAGTGGTCAGCGAGGAGATGGCGCGGCAGTTCAACCGGTGGACCGGCATTCCCTATGTGGGCCTGCGCTTCTCGAACATCATGTTGCCGTACGACTACGAGCGCTTTCCCTCGTTCTGGGGCGACCTCACGCTGCGCAAGTTCAACCTCTGGGGCTACGTGGATGCGAGGGACGTAGCGCAAAGTTGCCGGCGCGCCCTCGAGGCCGACATCGACGGGGCGAGGCATTATGTGATTGCCGCCGCCGATACCGTCATGGATCGTCCCAGTGCCGAGCTCATGGCCGAGTATTTTCCGGAAGTGCCCATCAACCGTGAGCTCGACGAGTTCGAGACCCTGCTGTCCATCGACCGCGCCCGCGCGGAGCTCGGCTACAAGCCGAAGTACTCGTGGCGGGATA
>CAYOFA010000107.1:0-11043 GCA_964402885.1 uncultured Spirochaetaceae bacterium | reverse complement strand
TGCAACCCGCCGACGCCGAACACTGGCTCGGAACCGACGAGCTCGGCCGCGACCTGTTCAGCCGCATGCTCTACGGCGGTCGCATCTCGCTCAATATCGGTATCATCTCCGTCGCCATCGGCATCCTCATCGGCGTGCCCATCGGCGCGGTGAGCGGCTACTACGGCGGCCGCCTCGACATCATCACCCAGCGCTTCATAGATATCATGATCGCGTTTCCGGGCATCCTCCTCGCCATCGTCGTAGTGACGGTACTCGGTGTCGGCGTGACCAACGTGATGATTGCGACCGGTATCGCGAGTGTTCCGATATACGCCCGTCTCGTGCGCGGGTCGGTGCTCGCGGCGAAGGAGCAGAGCTACGTCGCCGCGGCCCGGGCTGCGGGCATCGGGGACCTGAGCATCATCTTCAGGCACATTCTGCCCAACAGCCTCGCACCGGTTATCGTGCAGAGCACCTTCCAGATCGCGACCTCGATACTGTGGGCGGCCGGACTCGGCTTCCTCGGGCTCGGCGCACAGGCGCCCACGCCCGAATGGGGCGCGATTCTCTCCAACGGTCGGGAGTACATCCGCACCGCGCATCACCTGACGACCTACCCCGGCCTGGCCATTCTTCTGATGGTGCTGGGCTTCAACCTCGTCGGTGACGGCCTTCGCGACGCGCTCGACCCGAAGACGCGGTAACCCTCGGAAAAGGAACGAACGAGTCTATGGAATCGCTGCTGGAAATTCGAAATCTTCGCACCAGTTTCAAAACCGAGGACGGATATGTCCGCGCGGTGGACGATGTCTCCCTGCAAATCCGCAAGGGCGAGGTCGTCGGCGTCGTCGGCGAGAGCGGATGCGGGAAGACGGTGACCTCACTGAGTATCCTCCAGCTTCTGCCCTCGCCGCCCGCGTCCATCGACGGGGGAGAGATCATTTTCGAGGGACGGGATCTGCTTCAGATCTCCCCCGAAGAGCTGCGGCGCATTCGGGGAAACGAGATCGCCATGATCTTCCAGGAACCGATGACCAGCCTCAACCCGGTATTCACGATCGGGAACCAGCTGATGGAGGCCATCTCCCTGCACCAGCACCTCGACGGCAAGGAGCTCCGCAACCGCGCGATCGAGATGCTGCGGGTCGTGGGCATTCCCCGGGCGGACGAAGTCATCGACGACTACCCCCACCGCTTCTCCGGGGGCATGCGTCAGCGCGCGATGATCGCGATGGCGCTGAGCTGCAACCCGAAGCTGCTCATCGCCGACGAGCCGACCACGGCCCTTGACGTGACCATTCAGGCGCAGATTCTCGAGCTCATGCAGGGACTCAAGGAGAAGATCAACACCGCGGTCCTCTTCATCACCCACGATCTGAGCGTCATCGCTGAGATGGCGGATCGCGTCATCGTGATGTACGCCGGCAAGGTGGTCGAGGAGGCCGACGTGGAAACCCTGTTTCACGAACCTCAGCATCCCTACACGCAGGGACTGATCGGAAGCAGGCCGTCGGTGGAAACGGAGCGTGAGCGTCTCGTCTATATTCCCGGCAACGTGCCGAATCCGCTGGACATGCCCGGCGGCTGCCCCTTCCACCCGCGGTGCCCGCATGCGATGAAAGTATGCAGCGGCGAAATGCCGCCCGAGCACAAGCTGGAAGGCGGGCAGATGGTGCGCTGCTGGCTGCACGAGAATCTCAGCCCCGAGCAGGCACGTCCGCTTCGCCCTGCCCCTGAAGGCGCCGCCGCGGCCGCCGACGAGGAGGAGGCCACATGAATCGAACATCCGTGACCGAGCCCACACCCCTCGACAGCCAGGACCGCAAACCGGTCATTTCACTTCGGAACCTGAAGAAACACTTTCCTATCCGTACCGGTGTCTTCAGCCGCGTCGCCGGGCACGTAAAGGCGGTCGACGGGGTTTCCTTCGATATCTACCCGGGAGAGACCTTCGGCCTCGTGGGAGAAAGCGGCTGCGGGAAGAGCACGACCGGGCAGGTCATTCTCAGACTTCTGCCCGCGACCGGAGGGTCGGTGCATTACCGCGGAGAGGACGTGTACGCAGCCTCCGGCGAGAGGATGCGTGCGCTGCGCAAGGAGATGCAGATCGTCTTCCAGGATCCCTACAGCGCGCTCAACCCGCGGATGACCGTCGGAGCGGCAATCCGGGAGATTCTCGGCGTCCACGGCATAGCAACCGGCGCGGCCGCACAGCACCGCGTGGAACAGGTTCTGAGCCGCTGCGGGCTCCAGCCCTATCACTCCGACCGCTACCCGCATGAGTTCTCCGGCGGCCAGCGGCAGCGGGTGGTCATAGCCCGGGCCCTCGCGCTCGATCCGAACTTCATCGTCGCCGACGAGCCCATCTCCGCCCTCGATGTGAGCATTCAGAGTCAGATCATCAACCTGCTCGAAGACCTGCAGGAGGAGTTCGACCTCACCTATCTCTTCGTGAGTCACGACCTGAGTGTCGTGAAGCACATCGCCGACAGGGTCGGGGTGATGTATCTCGGAAAGCTCGTGGAGGTTGCCGACAAAAAGGCCTTCTATGAGAAACCCCTCCATCCCTACAGCGAGGCTCTGCTTTCCGCAGTGCCGGTAAGCGACCCGAGCCGCAGGAAGAAGCGCATCATTCTCACAGGTGATGTACCGAGCCCATCGAATCCGCCCTCAGGCTGCCCCTTCCACACCAGGTGTCCGTATGCCATGGACGTCTGCAAGACGGTCGTCCCGCAACTGCTTCCCACCGAGACCGGGCACTACGCCGCCTGCCATCTCGTGCATCCGCCGGAGAAGAGCATTGCGGCGGCGAAGGCGGCGGGCGACGAGACCGGGGGCGTCGTGGATACCGAGGCGCAGGAGAGCTCGAATGCCGCGGTTTCGTAAGGAGAACGCCGGGTACGCTGTCGGACTGAGACGTCCGGAAATCGTGTGGCATGAGGCCGCGGGCCGAGCCGGCAGAGGTGATGGCGGTCGCAGGCCGCGGCACGCGCCGGACGGGGGCACGGGCGCCGACACGGGCGCCGGCGGGCACAAGGGCCTCGGCCGGGATGCCGAACACCGCTGGTCCCTCCTCGACATCGGCGCCTTGATACTCGCGGCGCTGCAGGTAATACTTCCCTTCGTGCTTATCCTTCTCGCCGCGGTTGCGGCGGCGTACGGTCTCTTCATGCTGGCATTCGGCCCGGGCGGCTGAACCGGTCGCACCGGAAACGATACGGGAGGACACAATGAGCGGACCGAAGAATATCCTCTACAAGAGTGAGGAACACCTGAGCCGGAGCGAGCTCGCCTCGTTCCTGCGACAGCTCGCCGAGCGGGTAGAAAGCGGTACCGTAGTGCTCACCAACGGCGGACAGGAAACCGCCGTCGAGGTGGGCGAGCGAGTGGAACTCGAAGTCCAGTACGAAACCAAAGAAAAGCCGAAGGGAATCCGCCACCAACTCGAGCTCGAGATCGAATGGGGCCCCGAGTCCGGCGGCGTGGGCCTGGCGTAGGGGCGCGCCCCGCCGCGTTCCCCGGCGCGGCGCCGGCGCCGCAGGCGGGCCGGCCGCGACCACCGCCCCTCAGAGCAGGTGGATTCCCGCCGCTTTGCAGCGCTCGCGCATCTCCTCCGGCCAGATGCTCGACTGAATCTCCCCGATGTGAGCCTTTCGCAGATAGAGCATGCACAGGCGTGACTGCCCGATGCCGCCGCCGATCGAGGCAGGCAGCTCTCCGTCGAGAAGGCGCCGGTGAAAGTAGAGCTTCTCCCGGTCTGCCAGTCCTTTCATCTCCAGTTGGCGCCGAAGGACGGCGGGGCTGACCCGGATGCCCATTGAGGAGAGCTCGAAGGGGCTGTCGAGCACGGGGTTGTGAACCAGAATATCGCCGTTGAGGCCGCGGTGCCCCCCGCCCGTCTCGGTGGACCAATCGTCGTAGTCCGGCGCGCGACCATCATGCGGCTCCCCGCCTGCGAGCTCACCGCCGATACCGATGACGAAGACCGCACCATGTTCGCGGCAGGCCTCGGCCTCGCGATCGCGCGACGCGAGGCGGGGATAGCGCTCGGCAAGGTCTTCGGCATGGATGAAGGTGATCTCTTCGGGCAGCTTCGGCTCGAGCGCGTCGTACTCGTGGCAGATGAAGCGCTCGGTGCGGCGGATCACATCGTAGATCTTGCGCACGACGCGCTTCAGGTACTCCAGGGTGCGGTCCGCATCGGTGAGCGCGAGCTCCCAGTCCCACTGATCGACGTAGAGGGAGTGTGTGTTATCCATCTTGTCGTCGGGGCGCACGGCGTTCATGTCCGCGTAGAGTCCGGTACCCGGCTCGAACCCGAGGTCGGCCAGCGCGAGTCGCTTCCATTTGGCAAGCGACTGTACGATCTCCGCCTGCTCGTCGTTCATGTTACCGATGTGAAAGCGCACCGGACGCTCGACGCCGTTGAGATCGTCGTTGATGCCTGTGCCCGACTTCACGAACAGGGGCGCTGTCACGCGAATGAGGTCGAGCTCGAAGGCGAGGTTGGTCTGGAACGCATCCTTGATCCGCAGAATGGCCTTCTCGGTTTCCTTGGGGCTGAGCAATTCGCGATAGTTCTCGGGAATGACCAGGTTTTTCATAAGCCCTTTTATTGTAGCCCCTCCACAGCGTACCATGGAAGCAGCAATGGAGGATTCGAGACACTTTCCCGATTATCCCTTTGATTCTCAGTACCTCGACCTCGATGCCGGGCGCATGCACTACGTCGACGAGGGCGACGGCCCGGCGGTTCTCTTCCTCCACGGGAATCCGACCTGGTCCTTCTACTATCGTCATTGTGTCTCGGGTCTCCGGCGGCACTACCGTTGCATTGCACCGGATTTCCTCGGCTTCGGTCTCTCCGACCATCCGGATGTCGCGAACTTCGGCTACACCCCCGCCGAACACGCGGCGACTATCGATGCCCTTATCGATGCGACGGGCGTCGACCGCTACGTCCTCGTGGTGCACGAATGGGGTGGGCCCATCGGGCTCGACTGTGCCACGCGCGCGCCGGATCGTCTGCGGGCGATCGTGGCGATGAACTCCTGGTTCTGGCCTGTTTCCACCGAGCGACGGTTTCGCCGCAGTGCCTACGGCGGCGCGGGCGTCGGGCGCGGCGTTTTTTCCACGGCCCTGAATCTGCCGATCGAAACGATGTTCACCCGTCACCGACGTTCCCACGTTTCAGAAGAGGTGATGGAGGCCTACAGGAAGGTGCAGGAAGACCCCAAAGGCCGCGATGGCATCCGCATCTTCAAACGCGAGCTCATCCGTGCGTCGCGATGGCTGCAGACCGTCCGGGACCGGCAGCCGAAGATCTCCTCCCGCCCCACCATGCTGCTGTGGGGAGGAGATGACCATCTCTTCGGCCCGGATGAGCTTCGCACCTGGGAGGCTCTCTTTCGGGACAGCCGGACGCTGCGCTTCGATGAGGCCGGCCACTTCGTCTGTGAGGACCTCGGCACCGAAATCGTGCCCCACCTCGAAGGTTTTCTCGGCGGCATTGACCGTTTTTGACTCGGCGACGAAGATAACGGCATGCAGCATCGTGCACACGAGTATCTCAACGGACTGCGGTTCGGCGTACCCATCGTGTTCGGCTACGTCCCCGTTGCCGTAGCCTTCGGGCTGGTATGCCGGAACGCCGGGCTTCCTCCTCACGTCGCCCTGCTCTTCTCCGCACTGGTATTCGCGGGAGCAAGCCAGTTCATGGCCGTGGAGATGCTCACGCTCGGCATAGACGGCCTGCAGATCATCGCGGCAACGCTCGCGGTGAACTTCCGTCACTTCCTGATGAGCTCCTCCATTGCGTCGCGGGTGCCCCACCCGGTGGTTGCTTTCGGAATCACCGACGAGGTATTCGCCGTCGCCTCCGCCCATCCGGGTACGCTCACACCGCACACCGTTCTGGGCATCGAAACCATGGCATACCTCGCCTGGACCGGCGGTACCATCGCCGGGGCGCTTGCCGGTGAGATACTTCCGCTGCTCCTGCAGCAGGCCCTCGGCGTGACGCTCTACGCCCTCTTCGTGAGTCTGCTCGTGCCCCAGCTCGTGCGCGATCGCAGCGTCGTGGCGGCGGCCGCGGCGGCCGTGGCAATCAGGCTCGGCCTGGGGGCCGCAGGCTGGTTCCCGGCCGGCGTGGTGCTCCTCTTCGCGATCGCAGGCGGGGCGGCAGCCGGGGCGCTGGTCGGCCGCGGTGGGCGGCGCCGGCAGGAGGCGGAGCGATGAGCACAATGACGCTTATTCTCGGCATGCTTGCCGCGACCTTCGTCCCGCGGCTCGTTCCCTTTCTCCTGCCGGCGGCCGGAAACCCGCCCGCGTGGCTTGCCCACGCGCTCGGGTATGTGCCGGCGGCGGCGCTCGCGGCGCTGGTTGTGCCCGGGGGATTTACCGCCGCCGGGGGCAACGTGGGAGCCTCGGTTGCCGCACTCGCGGTGGCGGCGGCGCTGTCATTTCGGCGAGTGAACATCGGCATTACTCTGGCAGCCGCTGTCGGCGTGGCGGCCCTGGGGATCGTGCTTGCAGGCACGGGCGCGGGATAGTAGGCTGGTGCCATGAGTATGGTCACCACTGCAGTGAAATGGGGAGTCCTCGGGGCATCGGGCCACTTTCGAAAGAAAGTGTCCCTGCCTGCGCACGAGGCCGACGGCGTTGAACTCTTTGCCATTGCCTCGCGGGAGGAGGCGGCGGCCGCACGGGCGGCGGCGGAGCTCGGCATTCCGCGACACTACGGTTCGTACGAGGCGCTCCTTGCGGATGAGGAGGTCGAGGCGGTCTACATCCCGCTTCCCAATCACCTGCATCTGGAGTGGATAAAGAAGGCGGCGGATGCGGGGAAGCACATCCTCTGCGAGAAGCCGGTCGGTCTCGACGCGGGAGAGGTGGAGGAAGCCATCACCCACTGCGGGAAACGGGGTGTGCTGTTGATGGAGGCCTTCATGTATCGCTTTCATCCCCAGTGGCAGTACGCCCGCGACCTCATACGGACCGGCAACATCGGCACCCTGAACGCGGTGCAGGCCTCATTCTTCTACAACAACACCGATCCCGCGAACATCAGAAACATCTACGACGCCGGGGGCGGCGGGCTGTACGACATCGGTTGCTACGCGGTGTCCGCAGCTCGTTATCTCACCGGTAGCGAACCCGAGCGCGTGGTATCGCTCATCGCGCGGCATTCCGAGTGGCGGATCGACATGCTGAGCTCGGCCGTGCTCGACTTCGGCGGCCCGCAGGCGACCTTCACCGTCGGCACGCAGACGTTCGCCCATCAGCACGTGACCGCCCTCGGATCCGGCGGAGTCGTTACGATCGAGATTCCGTTCAACACCCATCCCGACGTCCGGGTAGGCGTGCAGGTCACCGACAGCATCGGCACCCGACGGGTCACCTTCGACCCCTTCGATCACTACCGCGGCGAACTCGAGGCATTCTCCCGCGCCATCCGCGACGGGGCGGACACAGCCCCCACCCCACCGCAGGATGCCCTCGACAATCAGCGGGTTCTCGATGCTCTCTTTGCCTCGGAGAAGTCCGGCGGGTGGGAAGCGGTCGCCGGAGGGAAGCGATGATGGACATGCCGAGCATTGCGTTCTTCGACGCCAAACCATATGACCGCGAGTACTTCAACCGGCTGAACGAACGCTACGGGTTTCATATCACCTATTTCGACAGCAAGCTGTCGGCTGAGACGGCGCACATCAGCCGCGACTACGACGCGGTCTGTGCGTTCGTGAACGACACCATCGATGCCGAGGTTGCAGCGAGCCTGAAGGACGGCGGAGTGAAGCTCGTCGCGCTCAGGTGCTCGGGCTACAATAATGTCGATATTTCGAGTCTCGAGCCGGACATTCACGTGGTTCGGGTTCCCGCCTACTCCCCGCACGCGGTGGCCGAGTACGCCGTGACGCTGATGCTCACGCTGAATCGAAAGACCCACCGCGCGTTCTATCGCACCCGGGACAACAACTTCAGCCTCACCGGCCTAGTGGGTTTCGACATGCACGGCAAGACGGCCGGCATTATCGGTACGGGAAAGATCGGGCGGATCACCGCGGAGCTCCTGCGGGGCTTCGGCATGCGCGTGCTCGCGCACGACCTCTACCCCAATCACGAGTGGGCGAAGCAGAACGACGTCGAGTACGTCGACACCTCAGCCCTGTATCGCCAGTCCGACATCATCAGCCTCCACTGTCCCCTGACGCCGGAGAACCTTTACATGATCAACAGGGGCACGTTGAGCCTCATGAAGCCTAACGTGATGATCGTCAACACGGGTCGCGGGAAGCTCATAAACAGCTCGGACCTTCTCGATGCGCTGAAAAACCGCTCCATAGCGGGCGCCGCCCTCGACGTGTACGAGGAGGAGACGCAGTACTTCTTCGAGGACCACTCCACGCGCATCATGGAGGACGACGTGCTTGCCCGGCTCATGACCTTCCCGAATGTCCTCGTGACGAGCCATCAGGCCTTCTTTACCCACGAGGCGCTCGAGAACATCGCCGACACCACCCTCGAGAACGTACGGCTGTTCTTCGAGGAGGGCGCGATGCCGAACCGGGTGGAGGCACCGTAGATGACCGACGCGGAGCTGCAGGTGTATTTGCACGACCGCATTCCCATCACCCGCGCGATGGGTTTCACCGTCGCCGGGTCGGGGCCGGACCGCATCTCCATTGCCGTTCCGCTGTCCCTCAACGGAAACCACCAGGGTACGGCCTTCGGAGGCAGCATTTCCGCGGCGCTGACCACCGCCGCCTGGGCCTGCGTACACATCGCAGCCGGCGCCCTCGACCCGGACGCGATCGTGGTCGTGCGCGACGGCACGACCCACTATGACCTGCCGCTGCACACCGACTTCATCGCGGAGGCCGAGTATCTGTCCGAGCATGAGCGACACAGGATGCAGCAGCGTTACGAACGATCCGGCAGGTTGAAGGTGCGCCACACTGCCCGCATCCTGCATGACGGCCAGGTTGCAGCCTCGTTTGCGGGCAGCTTCGTGATTCTGGCACCGCAGCCTCTGGCGTGAGCACCCGAGCCGCCGGCCGAGCCCGGATCCCGGCCCCGCTCACCCGCCGAAGCGGCGCTTCACGCTCTTCACGCCGGTTGCAACGAGATATACCGCGCCGGCGAATGCGATGATGGTCGGGCCGCTCGGAAGGTCGTAGCGGTAGCTGAGGCCCAGTCCGACGGTGGTGAAAATCATCGTGAAGAGGGTCGCGAGGAGCATCACCTGCCACAGACGCCGTGCCATCATGGCGCCGACGGCCGCCGGCAGCGTGAACAGGGCAATGACCATGATGAGTCCCACGATCGTGGTCAGAAGCACGATGGACAGGGCGGTCATCAGGATCATCGCAAGATAGTAAACCGACGTTCGCAGCCCGCGCACCCGCGCGAACTCCTCGTCGAAGGCCACGGCCTGGAACTGATTGTAGCCGAGAATGCCGACGGCGATCACCACGAGATCGAGTACGGCGATGAGCACGAGCTCCCGCTGGGACAGAATGAGGATGTTCCCGAAGAGGTAGCTCATCGGATCCACGTATCCCGGGGTACGCGAGATGAGCAGCAGCCCCAGGGCCATACCGATAGCCCACACGGCACCGATGACGGTGTCCTCCCGCTCCTTCGCGTACATGCTGACGAACCCGATGATGGCGCCGGCGACGATTGCCGCAACCATCGCGCCCAGCAGGGGGCTGAGCCACGCGACACCGTGTGCCTCGCTCAGATAGAGCGACAGTCCGATTCCGGCCAGGACCGAGTGCGCGATGGCCCCGGCAAGGTAGGTGATGCGTCGGACGGTGATGTAGGTGCCGACGATGCCGAAGGCCGCGCTCGAAAGTATGCCCGCGATGAGGGCGTAGCGCAGGAAGGGGACGGCAGGATTGCCGAGGGCCCGGATGAACTCAATCATGTGCGGCCTCCGCGTCCTCGGTCTTGTCGTGACGGACCATGCGGACATTCCCGCCGTAGAGCGAGCTGATCATCCGGGGGGTCACTTCCTCGGTCGGATGGACTTTGACCCAGCGGTTCACGCATACCACGTGCTGGACCGCCTCGGAGACGAACCCGAGATCGTGGGTGATGAGCAGGATGGTCATCCGCTCGTTCAGATTCTGCAGGAGAGTGCTCAGCCGGGACTCGACCGCCGCGTCAACGTTCGCGGTGGGCTCATCGAGGATGAGAAGCCGGGGCTCGCCTGCGAGGGCACGGGCGATGAGCACCCGCTGTCGCTGTCCGCCGGAAAGCTCGGCGAACGGGCGGCCTTCGAGGTCCTCGAGCCCCACTTCCTCGAGCGCGCCACGCGCTGCGGCGTGGTCCTGCCGCCGGTACGGCCCGATACGCGGGCCGAGCCTTCCCATGAGTGCGACGTCCATCACCGTCACAGGAAAGGCAGGGTCGAACTGGGCGTACTGCGGCACATAGCCGAGCTGCGACCGTGCCGACTGCGGACTTCGTCCGAACACCCGCACCGTTCCGGCCTGTGGCTCGAGCAACCCGAGAAGCAGCCTGGCAAGCGTAGTCTTCCCGGCGCCGTTGGGCCCGATGACGGACATGAAGTCTCCCTCCTGCACGGTGAAACTCGCATTCTCGATAACGGGCGCACCGTCAAACGCGAATTGCACGTTATCGAAATGCACCGCCTCCGTCATGCCCATGTCAGTCGAGGCCCTCCCGAACCCGCTTGGCGATCGTACGCATGTTGCTCATCCAATCTTCGGCAAGCGGATCTATGGCGATGACCGCCCCATCGATGGCCGTGGCCACGCGCTCGGCGGAATCGCGGGAGAACTGCGGCTGGACGAAGATCACCTGTACTCCCTCGGAACGCGCCTCCTCGACGATCCGTTCGAGTTGGGCGGCCGACGGCTCGTTCCCTCCGATCTCCACGGCCTCCTGATCGAGCCCGTAGGTATCGGCGAAATAGCCGAAGGACGGATGGAAGACGAACATCGTCTCCCCTTCGTAGGGCGCAAGGTCTGCGGAGAGCTCGTCGTGCAGTGCGTCGATGTCGGCGGCGAACTCCTCGTAGTTCTCGCGGTA